>NZ_JAESIT010000002.1:0-367593 GCF_016756935.1 Chryseobacterium sp. KMC2 | reverse complement strand
AGTACTAAAGTTGGAAAAATCATCTATAAAGCTGCTGCCGAACATTTAACTCCTGTAGTTCTTGAATTGGGAGGAAAATCTCCTGCCATTGTAACCAAAGAGGCTAATCTTGAAGTTGCTGCCAAAAGAATTGTATGGGGAAAGTTTCTGAATGCCGGACAAACCTGTGTAGCCCCGGATTATGTACTACTTGAAGAGTCTATACAGGAACAGTTTATGGAAATGCTCAGGAAATATATCAAAGAATTTAAATACGAACCGGATTCAGAGCAGTATACAAGAATTATTAACCGGAAAAACTTTCAGCGACTGACCCATCTTATTAATCCGGAGAACGTATATTTCGGAGGTCATTTTGATGAAGAAAAACTATATATTGAACCCACCATTCTGAATAATTCAGATTGGAACGAAGATATTATGCAGGAAGAAATCTTTGGCCCTATTCTTCCGGTTATCAGTTTTCAAAGCTTTAACTCAGCCCTTAATTCTATTCTGGAGCTGGAAAAACCTCTTGCCGCCTATCTTTTCACCAATAATGCAGAAGAAAAAGAACTGTTTACCAGGAAACTTTCCTTTGGAGGCGGATGTATCAATGATACTGTCATGCATTTAAGTAATGACAACCTTCCGTTTGGAGGAGTCGGAAATTCAGGAATTGGAAATTACCATGGAAAATTTGGTTTTGAAGCTTTTTCACATCAGAAGTCTGTTCTGGAAAAAACAACCTGGGGTGAACCTAATATTAAATATCCACCCTATTCTGAGAAAAAATTAAGCTGGATCAAACGGTTTTTATAAGGTTCCAGAGATTATCCAGATTACGTTATAAAGATCTTAATTTCATAGGAAAATAAAAAAGCTGCTTCATTATTGAAACAGCTTTTTTTAATTTTATCCTTTAGGAGCCCAGGTATTGAAAAAGTCTTTTACCTTTTCTTTACTGTATCCTTTTCCATCTTCAAAGACATCGCTCTGCTGAACTTTAATCATCTTTCCGTTTTTATCCAATACAATAAATACCGGATATCCAAATTTTTCACCAGGATTATCATATTGAGCAAAAACTTTTTCGTTTTTATTATCCGGAGAATAATTCAGGTGATAATATAAATAGTTTTTATCTACCATTTCTTTTAATTCAGGAGTAGTCTGCACAAAATTATTAAAACGGAGACACCAGATACACCAGTTCCCTCCTGCCTGAATCATGATATTTTTACCTTCTTTCTGAGCTTGTGCCACCAATTTATTAATATCTGCCTGAGCGTCAGCTTTTGGATTATAAGGCTTAGGAAGCTTAGCTTTTTCCTCAGCAGCCTTTTTCTTCGCTTCCAGTTCTTTTTGTTCTGTAGGAACTATAAGAGCTGTTTTCTGTTTACCTTTATCCGGTAAATTCTTTATATCCTGTGAAAAAGCAAAAATACTTAATCCCAGGAAAGCCAATATTGCTATTTTTTTCATAACATAAAAATAAAAAAATAATATTATCCTTCTGCAAAAATAGAACCATAATTTTATTATCACTAAATTTGCGTGTTTTATGAATTACCTGATCAAAATATTATATTTCATTTCCAAACTTCCGCTTAAAGTATTGTACGTTTTTTCGGACGTTATGTTCTTCTTAAACTATTATCTGGTAGGTTACAGAAAGAATGTGATTACTCAAAATCTAAAGAACTCTTTTCCAGATAAATCTGAAGAGGAGATTAGTAAAATACGGAAAATGTTTTACCGGAATTTCTCAGACTATCTTGTAGAAACCATAAAATCTTTCAGCATCTCTGAAACAGAGGCGAGAGTAAGAATGCAGCATATTAATCAGGATGTATTTCATGAAGTTCAAAAGGAGGGTAAAAATATCATTCTGCTGGCAGGGCATGTTTTCAACTGGGAATGGATTAATGCATTGGCAAAGATTGTTCCCCAGGAGCACTGCCATCCGGTTTACAGAAAGGTGAATAGTGATTTCTGGGAAAACCAGATGAAAAAAGTCCGTAACAAGTTCGGTAATGAAGCTCTGGAAGCCAATGAAGTAATTCTTAATATTTTCAGGAATAAAAATGACGGGAATTCTATCTACATGTTTGTTGCAGACCAGACCCCGCATTCTTCTCATGTCAATTACGGATTGGAATTTCTGAATCAAAGGACTCCTGTTTTTATCGGATATGATAAACTGGCAACAAGAATGGATCTTGCTTTTATTTATTGCGAGATGAAGAAGGTAAAGCGAGGCTATTATCAGGTCAACTATCACAGAATATACCCGGACAATGAAAAATTTGTAGAGCATGAAGTTGTAAAAAAGTTTCACCACTTGTTGGAAAACACTTTACACAAAAATCCGGATAATTATCTATGGTCTCACAGAAAATGGAAATATCAGGATTCTATCAAAACTTTTGATTCTGAAAAAAAATAGATTGACATGCAGAAAAAACTGGCAGTTGCTATCTTAAACTGGAACGGCAAAAACTGGCTTGAAAAATTTCTACCGAATGTAGTTGAATTTTCTCAAAATGCAGATATTTACGTCATTGATAACCTTTCAACAGACGATTCTATAGAGTTTTTAAATATCCATTTTCCATCAGTAAAGATCATTAAAAATCATAAGAATTATGGTTTTGCAGGAGGCTATAATGAGGGATTAAAGGAAATTAAGAATGAATATTACTGCCTTCTCAATTCTGATGTAGAAGTTACTGATAACTGGATAGAACCTGTAATGGAAATATTGGAAAAGAATTCTGATATTTCAGCTGTTCAGCCTAAAATACTATCCTATACTCATAAAAACTATTTTGAATTCGCAGGTGCCGGAGGGGGTATGATTGACAATCTAGGCTATCCTTACTGCAGAGGAAGAGTATTTGATGACCTGGAAGAAGATAAGGGTCAGTATGATGATGAAACAGAGATTTTCTGGGCTTCAGGCTGTTGCTTTTTTATCCGCTCAAAAGATTTTTGGGAACAAAATGGTTTTGATGAAAGATTTTTTGCCCATCAGGAAGAAATTGATTTATGCTGGAGACTCATTAACTCCGGAAAAAAGATTTTTTATACAGGAAAATCCAAAGTCTATCATGTAGGTGGCGGAACACTGAATAAGCAAAGTGCTCAAAAGACTTACCTGAACATCAGAAATAATCTTTCAATGATGCTTAAAAACCTTCCTTTTCCAAGACTGATCTGGCTGATATTTTTCCGGCTTTGTCTGGATGGTATTGCAGGAATCTATTTCGGATTAAAGCATGGTTTTCCTCATTTATGGGCAGTAGTAAGAGCTCATTTTGGGTTTTACGGTCAACTTCCAGGAACCCTGAAACTTCGTCAGAAACATCAGAAGAATCAGTTTTATCAATCGAAATGGCTTATTTTTAAGCATTTTTTGGGTGGGAAATAGCAAGTGATAGATGATAGATTCCAGGGAATCAGGAAAAGTAAATATCTGTACTATGATTAACTGGAAAATCTCTTCAGCCACCTTAAACCCACTCCCTAGAATATTTAATTCCAGACTATAGAATCAACATCTGAAAACAAATAACTAAATAATTAACAGTAACTTATAATTTATAAATAATGGATTTCTGTGCAATAGATTTTGAAACGGCAACTCACGAGAAAAGTTCAGCATGTGAGATGGGAATCTGCGTGGTACAGGATTCTAAAATTGTAGAAACGAGAACCTGGCTGATCAAACCTCCCAGTTTCCCCTATTTTAACAAATTCAATGTTGCTGTACATGGTATACAGCCTGAAGATGTAAAGGATGCCCCTACTTTTGACGAAATTTGGCATGAAGCTCAGGATTTAATGTACGGAACATTAATGATTGCCCATAATGCAAGCTTTGACGCATCTGTTTTAAGAGGCTGCTTTGAACATTACGGTATGTTTACGCCCAAATTAAACTATTTGTGCAGTATACAGCTCGCAAAAAAATCATGGAATTACCTTCCGAAATACGGATTAAAACCTCTTGCAGAATACCATCAGATCAGTTTTAATCACCACAGAGCCGGAGCTGATGCTGAAGTTTGTGCAAAAATATCCTTACTGGCATTTGAAAAATTAATTATCACCAGCAATGAGGAAATAGATGAATCTGTATTGAAAAAGTACGTAAAGAAACTATAGCTTAAAAAATTCCATCTTCTCTGACTGTAAATATCTGTTCTCTATGGGATATATACGTAATTCTGTATAATACCGGGTGGTATATACAAAAACAGGTTATTAGAGGGATAGCCCCTATTGAATGAATAAAAGCTTACAATGCTGGAGGAAAACTCATCCTTCAAAATTCCTCTCACTCCAGATAGAAGACTCTATCTGTCTAAGAGTATTTATTTCCTAGAAATTAAGTATAAAGGTGGCATCAGCAGATATAAGTTTATTAAAAAAATAATTAATTACTTAAAACTTCGGAGAGCAGATTGAATTTGGGGATATCGATCTCAAAAGTTTCCTGGGTTTCCAGGTTTTTAACCTGATATTTTCCGCTCATATTCCCTACACCGGACCGAAGCATTACGTTTGAGAAATAAGCGAAATTTTCGCCTGTTCCTATTTCCGGAGTTAATCCAATTACTCCGTCACCTATAATCTCAGTATATCCAAAACCTACATCAAAAATTAACCATTTTCTTTTAAGTACTTTGATAGGAAAGCTTCCGTCATTTTCTATCGTAATATTATACTTAAAGACATAACGGTTCTCGGATGGAAAACTGTTTTTACTATCATATTCAGGTATTACTGAAACTTTGATATTGGAAGTCATTTTTGAAAACATCATTGTAGTATTTTCTTAACAGATACAAAAATCTCGCCTTTTTTAAGGCGAGATTATATATTTACATTATAATTTTATTAAAACTTATAATCCAAGGCCTTTTCTTTCGTCACCTCCCATTAATACTGCAACAGGATTATCGATACCTTCTTTTACGGCTACAAGGAATCCTACAGATTCTTTTCCGTCAATAATTCTGTGGTCATAAGACATAGCCACATACATCATTGGTCTGATTACTACCTGCCCGTCAACAGCAACCGGTCTCTGGATGATGTTGTGCATTCCTAAGATTGCAGATTGAGGAGGGTTGATGATTGGTGTAGACAACATAGATCCAAATGTACCACCATTAGTGATTGTAAATGTACCACCTGTCATTTCATCAACAGTAATTTTTCCGTCTCTTACTTTTGTAGCAAGATCTTTGATGTTAGCTTCAACTCCGCTGAAAGTCATGTTTTCTGCATTTCTCAATACAGGAACCATTAATCCTTTAGGACCAGAAACTGCAATTGAAATA
Source organism: Chryseobacterium sp. KMC2 (assembly GCF_016756935.1). Taxonomy (NCBI): domain Bacteria; kingdom Pseudomonadati; phylum Bacteroidota; class Flavobacteriia; order Flavobacteriales; family Weeksellaceae; genus Chryseobacterium; species Chryseobacterium sp. KMC2. The sequence continues at coordinate 362,263 of NZ_JAESIT010000002.1, read as the reverse complement.
TCACAGAAATCATAGTTTATTTTGAAATCTCCATCGATAGATGCGTTAACATCCGGATACATTTCCAATGCTCTTGTAACAGCTTTAGTAAAGAAAGACATGAAACCAAGTCCTACTCCGTGTTTTTGAGCAAATTCTTCTTTATATTGCTTTCTTAGTCTGAAAATTTCAGACATGTCAACTTCGTTGAAAGTGGTTAACATTGCAGTTTCATTCTTTACAGAAACCAATCTTTGAGCGATTTTTCTTCTAAGAACAGAAAGCTTTGTTGTGGTTGTAGATCTTGCACCTGTAGCAGTAAGAGGACTTCCTCCTAATGCAGGAACTGCAGCCAATTCAGCATCAGTTTTAGTGATTCTTCCGTCTCTTCCGCTTCCTGAAACCTGTCCTGCATTAATTCCTTTTTCGTCAAGGATTTTCTTAGCAGCTGGAGATGGAGCCCCTGTTGCGTAAGTTTGTGGAGCAGCAACTGGAGCAGCTGGTTTTGGTGCTTCCTGTTTAGCCGGTTCAGCAGCTTTAGGAGCTTCTTCTTGCTTTGGAGCTTCAGCAGCAGGAGCGTTTCCTTCTGGTCTTGCAGCATCCATATCAATTAAACAAACAACCTGACCTACTTGTACTACATCTCCTTCTTCTGCTTTTAAAGTGATGATACCACTTTGTTCTGCAGGTAATTCAAGAGTTGCCTTGTCTGAGTCTACTTCAGCGATAGGTTGATCTTTTTCTACATAATCACCATCTTTTACAAGCCAAGTTGCAATTTCAACTTCTGTAATGGATTCGCCCGGTGAAGGAACTTTCATTTCTAAAACTGACATATCGAGTATTTTTTATTTTTTAATGGATATTATTTTAATTAAGCTGTAACAGGTCTTTTTGCAGGAGCATCATCTCTATCGAAAACTCTGTTGATCACTGCATTTTGGTTTTTCTCAAACATTTTGTGGCTACCTGGAGCCGGAGCACCGCTTGGTACAGGAGATACGACCTGGATTCCTGTATCTCTGAAGTTTCTCAGGATATAAGACCAAGCTCCCATATTTTCAGGTTCTTCCTGAGCCCAAACAAGCTGTGTTCTGTTGCTATATTTGTTGAAGATCTCTTCAATAGCATCTGTCTGAAGTGGATATAACTGCTCAAATCTTACTAATGCAATATTTTCACAATTCAGTTCTTCTTTCTTCGCTAATAATTCGAAGTACAGTTTACCTGAACAAAGAACTAGTTTTTCTACTTTTTTAGGATCTGCTGTAGGATCGTCTAAGATAGGCTGGAATGAACCGTTTGCAAAATCTTCAAGAGGAGAAACCACTTTTGGGTGTCTCAATAAAGATTTAGGGCTCATTACGATCAATGGCTTTCTGAATGCCCATTTCAACTGTCTTCTCAATAAGTGGAAGTAGTTGGCTGGTGAAGTAATATTAGCGACTACCATATTTTCATTAGCACAAAGTGTTAAGAATCTTTCCAGTCTTGCTGAAGAGTGCTCTGCACCTTGTCCTTCTGAACCGTGAGGCAATAACATTACCAATCCGTTTTGAAGTTTCCATTTTTCTTCTGCAGCAGCTAAGTATTGGTCAACGATAATCTGAGCTCCGTTAACGAAATCCCCAAACTGAGCTTCCCAGATGGTTAATGTATTAGGAGAAGCCATCGCATATCCGTAATCGAAACCTAAAACTCCATATTCTGAAAGGTGAGAATTGAATACATCAAATCTGCTTTCTGATACATGTCTTAATGGGATATATTCTTCTTCTGTATCTTCAGTTTTTACGACAGCATGTCTGTGAGAGAATGTACCTCTTTCCACATCTTCTCCGGAGATTCTTACATTATGCCCTTCTACAAGAAGTGTAGCATATGCTAACCATTCTCCTACTGCCCAATCTAAAGAGTTTCCTTCAATCGCTTTGATACGGTTTTCGAAAAGTCTTGTGATTTTATTGATGAATTTTTTATCTGCAGGAAGTGTTGACATTTTAAGAGCTAATTCCTTCAGCTTAGCGATATCATATTTGGTATCTACCGGAGCCTGAACTACACCTCTCTTTCCGATAGGATAGTTCATCCAGTCTTCAGCCATGAATAAATCCATAACGTTTTTCTCGATCTCTTTAGAAGCATCAAAATCTTTATCTAATAAAGCTTTGAAGTCTACCTCCATCTTTTTGATGATGTCGTTAGAGATTACGCTGTCCTGGATTAATTTATCTTTATAAATTTCTCTTGGGTTTTGGTGCTTGGAAATCGCTTTGTACAGATTAGGCTGTGTAAATCTAGGCTCATCCCCTTCGTTATGACCATATTTTCTATATCCTAAAAGATCGATATAAACATCTTTTCCGAATTTAGCTCTGAAATCAGCAGCAAAATGGATGGCATGAACTACCGCTTCAGCATCGTCAGCATTTACGTGCATTACAGGAGATTCTGTAACTTTTGCAATGTCTGTACAGTATGTTGAAGATCTTGCATCAAGGAAGTTCGTGGTGAAAGATACCTGGTTGTTGACAACGATATGAACAGTACCTCCTGTTTTATATCCTTCCAGTGTCATCATCTGTGCTACTTCATAAGCAATACCCTGTCCTGCAATAGCTCCGTCACCGTGAATGATGATTGGTAAAACTTTAGAATAGTCTTTGTATTTATCATCTACTTTTGCACGGCAGATTCCTTCTACAAGAGCCGCTACAGTTTCCAGGTGAGATGGGTTTGGAGTCAGGTTGATACAAACTTCCTCTCCTGAAGCTGTTTTAATTTTTTTAGATGATCCTAAGTGATATTTAACGTCACCAGAGAATACATCTTCTTCAAATTCTTTTCCTTCAAATTCTGAGAAGATTTGTTTGTAAGACTTTCCGAAGATATTGGACAATACATTTAATCTTCCTCTGTGTGCCATTCCCAACACTACCTCATCTACCCCTAATTGGGAAGATCTGGAGATCAATTGGTCTAATGCAGGGATTAATGATTCTCCTCCTTCCAGAGAGAATCTTTTTTGTCCAACGAATTTTGTATGAAGATAGTTTTCAAACGCAACCGCCTGATTCAATTTCAATAAAATTTCTGTTTTTTCATTTGCAGAAAGGCTTGGGTGGTTTTCATTTACCTGAAGCCATTTTTTAATAAAATCTTTTTCTTCAACATTGTTGATGTAAGTATATTCTACCCCGATAGAATCACAGTAGATATTTTCCAGATGCTTGATCAAATCTGCTAAAGTAGCAGGTTCTTTCATTCCTGTTTCTACAGCACAGTTGAATTTTGTATTTAAATCCTCTTTAGTAAGACCGAAATTCTCGATATCTAAAGTAGGAGTATAGTGTCTTCTCTCTCTTACAGGGTTTGTCTTTGTGAACAAGTGCCCTCTTGTTCTATAAGCCTCAATAAGGTTTACCACCTTAAATTCCTTTTTGATGTGCTCAGGAACCTCTCCATTTGATACCGCCTGAGAAATCTGTTGTACTGCAGGAGCAGCGTTGGCCGGAGCCTGAATAAATTGGATGTTATCGTCATCACCGTAGTTCTCCAAAGCAAAATCGAAACCTTGAAAGAAGGCTTTCCATGATGGCTCTAAAGAATCCGGGAATTTTAAGTACTGTTGGTATAAATCCTCAATTAACTGAGAATGAGCTGCGTTTAGGAATGAAAATCTGTCCATTATTACAGTTTATCTATTTATTAAAATTTATTTGTAGAATTAATCTTCAAATTTAATAAAAAAAACCGACTTAGAACAGTCTCAAACCGTTAAAAAAAATTAAGAAAAAAAAAATCATTTAAAGACTGATAATGAGAGCTTCATGTTCACCTCCTGTCCTTCCATCGGACGTTCAATGAAAGTCTGACGAATATCCCCAAAACGCATCTCATCCTTCTTTGCTTTCTGAATCAGCTGCTGAATGGCCTTAATTCTGCCGTCATAGCTCCCCTTATAGTACATCACATAATTTTGGGACGGATTTACAGTTCTGAAGTTGAAATTATTGTCTGTCACTCCAATTTTTTTAGAAAGTGGGATCCCCAAAAAGTAAGAAACTTCTTTGTCTTTATAGTTATCCGCATCCGTCATTAAGATAGGATACCCGAATTCATCGTCTTTTTTCCCAAGGTCCATCGTTACGAAATTATACATTTTGTTATAATTCATAACGATATTCTTGTAAAGCGCATCTTTTTTGTTGGAGGTACTCACATTGACACCCAGAAGCAGCTTATCTTCTTCGTTTTCAACCATCAGACTGTCATATTTTATGGCAGCCATCTGATTGTCTTTCTCCACCTTATTTCCTAGAACATTCTTTAAATTCACCATACTTTTGGTAATGTTCTCAGCAAATCTGTCTTCCGTCCAAAAATTCCCCACTCTTTTCCATACAGAAAGTTTTGGGGTATGCACATACCATATGATTTTTGTTTTTTCAGCTGATACAGGCTTAAATTTAACATCTACCAGGGTTGGATTTTCATTTTCATCTTCAAAAAGCTGGTATTTCAACGTCTTATTAGGATTTTCATACCGGATGAACATTTCTCCATCAGTATCATTCTTAGGATCTACATAGCTGATCGCACTTCCCTGTCCTTCATAAGGCATATAATAATCTATATCCATAGACTGTGAACTGGTGAAATAATTGTTCCATCTCGTAAAGTGCTGAAGATTATTAAACTGTCCAAAGACCTTATCTATAGGGTAATCAACTTCTTTTTCAATGGTGAAATTTTTACTCTCATCCACAAAATAATACATGGAGGCAGCATAAGCTCCTCCTAAAAGAACAATAATAAAAGCTAAGATCTTAAAAATACGCATCACGCAAAAGTAATACAAATAAAAAAAGTGACCAATATGCTGATCACTCTAGTTGTATGTTTAACAATAATTAACCTATCAAGGACTACAGAAAGATGGAAATCACTGTCTGACCGACAGTTACTAACAATGCTTATAGTAAAAATACCGTTTAAAGTTTCAATAAAGTAAGCATTAGCTATTTTTCAGTTTCAATAAATTCTCTCTTCGAGTTTCATTCTTCTTTCTATCCTATATGTGTTCCCGGAGGCAATACAGCTCCTTTTTTCACGACTACAATACCATCCTGTACAGAATGGGTCTCATAATCTCCATCCGGAAGATGTTTTCCTCCTATGATTTTTACATTGTCCCCGATATAGCAATTTTTATCCAGGATTGCCTTTTCAATATAGCAATATTTTCCTATTCCCATATTGGGACGTCCTTTCCTGTCATTCAGAACTATTTCTGTGGTATTCTGATAGAAGTCTGCTCCCATCACATAAGAATTCACAATAGTACTTCCTTTATCTATTCTCGTTCTGTTTCCAATGACAGAGTTTTCAATTTTGTCAGCCATAATGATACATCCATCTCCAAATACTGCTTTGCTTACATAAGAACCGTTGATTTTTGATGGCGGAAGCATCCTTGCCCTGGTGTATATAGGGGAAGATGAGAAAAGGTTGAACTGTGGAAGATCCTGACAAAGGTCCAGATTGGCTTCGTAGAAAGACTCTATTGTTCCTATATCTGTCCAGTAACCTTCATATTGATAGCTGAGCGTTTTATATTTTCCTATTGAACTTGGAATGATATCTTTTCCGAAATCATCTCCGGCACCTTCATCAAACATTTTTTTGAGAATGGTCTTGGTAAAAATATAAATTCCCATAGAAGCCAGAAACTCTTTCCCATTATGCTTATTTTCGTCCGAAACTTCAGATTTCAGCCCGTCCAGCATACCATATTCCGGCTTTTCATAGAAGGAAGTAATATTTCCTTCGTCATCAGATTTTAAGATCCCAAAACCGGTGGCATCTTTGGCATTCACAGGAATGGTAGCGATGGTAAGATCACCACCGTTTTCAATGTGAAAATCCAGCATTTCCCGGAAATCCATCTGATAAAGCTGATCTCCTGAAAGGATTAAAATATAGTCATAATAATATTTTTCAAGATGCTTCATAGACTGACGTACGGCGTCTGCCGTTCCCTGATACCAGCTTTCATTTTCTACATTCTGTTCGGCAGCCAGGATATCTACAAATCCTTTGCTGAAAATATCAAAATGGAAAGAATTTTTGATGTGTGAATTCAGTGAAGCTGAATTAAATTGAGTTAAGACCAGAATTTTATTCAATCCCGAATTCAGACAGTTCGAAATAGGAATATCTACAAGCCTGTATTTTCCGGCAATAGGAACTGCCGGTTTTGATCTTGTATACGTTAACGGGAATAATCTTGTCCCTCTGCCGCCTCCTAAAACAATGGAGATTACGTTTCGATTCATAACTATTTTGCGTTTTTTATTGTATTAAATTTTTATCGTCCTTTCTTTGGTGTCTACCCATACTGTACAACAATTAATTCTCTTGTTCTCCTCATCATACCCCTATAGGGTTTGCAGAACCCTTCAACTGCTTTACGTCCTTATAAATTCTGTCAATTTCAATATTACACTTTTTAAGCTGTACTCTCAAGGTTTTATTGGTAATTAATAACTTACAATCGTATAATAAGAGCTGTCCTAAGCTGTAGTATTTTCTTTTAAAAAAGCATTAGTGTTTTTTACTTTACAGGAAACAAGAGCTATTATCAGAGACATAACAAGAAAAATTCTTATCATATCAGTTGTTATATAAAGCTATGTATTTCTCCGCAGATTTTTCCCATGAAAAGTCAAAATTCATATTGGCATGAATAAGTTCCTTCATAACGCCTTTTTGGTTATAGATTCCCATCGCCCTATTCATCGCATGCACGATATCATCTACTCCGGGATAGGTAAAATTCAGTCCTGCTCCGCCGGTAGAAATATCTTCCACTGTATCTCTGAGTCCTCCGGTATACCTTACGACAGGAACTGTTCCATATCTCATAGAATACATTTGGTTCAGTCCGCAGGGCTCTACACGTGACGGCATAAGTAAAAAATCTGCTGATGCATAGATCTTATGGGAAAGATGTTCTTTATATCCCAGATCCAAAGCAAAATTGGTATAAGTATATTCGTACTCTTTCAGTTTATTTTCAATATAGGTGTTTCCGGATCCAAGAATCATAATATTTAAGGCTCCATAGCTCTGTTTAATGCTTTTCCAAACAACATCCGGCAGCAAATCTGCTCCTTTTTCCGTAGCAAATCTACCAATGAAGGCAAACAAAGGCAGCTCAGGCTTTAAGCCATATTCCTTACACAGTTTTTCTTTGCTTTTTTTCTTTTGGGCAACTGCATTTTTGATATTAAAATTAAAATCCAGCATAGGATCCGTTTCAGGATTCCAGACTTCGGTATCAATACCGTTAATAATACCATATGCTTTACCAAATTCCTGACGCACCAGGCTTTCCAGTCCACGGAAGCTGATAAACAGCTCTTCCAGATACCCTTCAGAAACTGTAGTAAAAGCCGTAGAACATTTAATCATACTGGCCAGAGGATTAATCAGTCCGTTCCAATCCATCAGCCCCCATTTATAAGCATCAAAAGAAGGTATATAATTGGCCATACTCCATCTCATCATACCCTGATATTCTCCGTTATGAATCGTTCCTATGGTCTTTACTCCCTGCAAGAACTGAAATTCCGGACAGTGTTCAATCATAAAAGGAACCAGTCCGGTGTGGTAATCATGGCAGTGCAGAACATCCGGACGGATCTTCATTGCACACATCCAATGCAATATCCCCTGCTGGAAGGCAAGAAACTGAAAACTCTCATCCTGATATCCATAAGGATTTTCTCTATCCAATAGCCCTGGAATCTTCACCATATACAGCTCAAATCCCAACACATTGGTCTTCTCTTTCATAATCTGAACCTGAAGCATATTTTCCCCCTGATGAATAAATCCGTCAAAAACAATATCAAATTCATGATCATAGACAAAAGATTTATTATACCACGGCATTACAACCTTAGCTTCTACTCCTTTTATTTTGTTCTGATATTTCGGCAGTGCCCCGACTACATCCGCCAGACCTCCTACTTTCGCTACAGGATAGCATTCTGTACTTAAATGATAAACAACCATTTTTATCTTTTATGTTTAATTCTATGTAATTTATACTTTTTATCTTTTTTCTGCCTAAGGATAATTCCGGCCAACGGAGGAAGTTTTACCGTTAATGATTCCGGGTACCCCATCCATTCCTCATGTTTCTGATCCAGAATTTCGGCATCTACTCCGCTGCCGCTATATTTCTCATCGTCGGAGTTGAAAACAACTTCCCAATGCGTTGCTGTATGAATTCCTATTTTGTAATCCAATATCTGTGGAGCAAGATTTAAAATAACCATACAAACATCATCTCTTCTCTTTCCTTTCCTCAGATATACATATACCGAATTTTCAAGATCATCAGCTTCCACCCATTCAAAACCGCTTTTATCAAACTGGCTTTCGTACAAGGCCGATTCTGTGGTGTATAAATGATTCAGCTCTTTTACAAGCCTCTGTAATCCTTTATGAACTGGATATTCCAGTAAATGCCAATCCAGACTTTGGGTAAAATTCCATTCACTGGTCTGTCCGAATTCATCTCCCATAAAAAGCAGTTTTGCTCCCGGATGGGTAAACATATAGACATACAAGGTACGAAGATTCGCAAACTTCTGCCACTCATCTCCCCTCATTTTATATATCAGACTGGCCTTACCATGCACTACTTCATCATGTGACAACGGCATCATATAATTTTCATTATACATATACATGGAAGCAAAGGTGAGCTTATGGTGATGGAATTTCCTGTTGACAAAATCTTCCTTGAAGTAATCCAGTGTATCATGCATCCACCCCATCATCCACTTCATTCCAAATCCTACACCACCATCATGAACAGGCTTAGTAAGCATAGGAAAATCTGAACTTTCCTCAGCTATGGTCATGATCTGGTCTCCAAATTCTTTATAAACAGCTGTATTGAACTCCTGAAGAAAGGCTTTTGCTTCAAGATTAACATTACCCCCATATATGTTTGGCTCCCATTCTCCTTCATTTCTGGAATAATCCAGATGAAGCATTGAAGTTACCGCATCTACACGCAATCCGTCAGCATGATAACGGTCCAGCCAGAACATAGCATTGGAAATAAGGAAAGATTTAACCTCATTTCTTCCGTAATTAAAAATATAGGACTTCCAGTCGGGATGAAAACCTTTTCTCGGATCTTCATGCTCATACAGATATGATCCATCAAAACGGTGAAGCCCGTTAGCATCCCCCGGAAAATGTGAGGGTACCCAATCCATGATAATCCCAATTCCATTTTGATGAAGCTCATCAATAAGATACATCAGGTCCTGTGGAGAACCAAAACGGGAAGTTGCAGCATAGAAACCGGTAATCTGATATCCCCAACTCGGATCGTACGGATACTCCATAACCGGCATAAACTCTACATGGGTAAAGCCCATTTCCAGGACGTAAGGAACAAGCTTTTTTGCAATATCCCGGTAGTTTAAAAACCGGTCAGGATATTTTTCATCCCTCAACCATGATCCCAGGTGTATCTCGTAAACGGATAAGGGAGCTTTCAGGCTGTTGTTTTGCCAGCGGCTTTCCATCCATTCCTGATCATTCCATTCATACCAGGTAGTAGAGATCTGTGAAGCGGCCTGTTTATTCTGTTCCCAGCTTAATGCATAAGGGTCACTTTTTTCTAAAATTTCACCTCTTGCTGTTTCAACAGCATATTTATAAAGAGTTCCCCAGGATAATGCTTCAATAAAACCTTCCCATATCCCTGAGCCATCCCATCGTGGATACAGAATATGATCTTTATGGTTCCAGTTATTAAAGTTTCCTATTACAGAAACCTTTTTAGCATTGGGAGCCCAGACCGAAAAATAAATTCCTTTCACTCCATCTTTTTCCGCAGCATGTGACCCAAACTTACTATACAGCTTATAATGCCTACCTTCTTTGAAAAGATACACATCATGATCAGTAAAAAGTGTATAGGTTTTAACAGAATTCATCAAGGTCCGATTGTATTTAATATTTTCTTTGAAACTACGAAAAATACCGACAACAGCGGTTAATTATTAATCAAATTATTGTCAATCTAAGATTCTTCATTCGCACATCTATCAAATATATCACTTTTCTATTCATTTTTTTATGAATTTAAAACAATCTTTTTTATAAATTTAGAAACTAAATAATTATCAATTAAACACATATGATCAGATTAGAACTTTACATCGAAGAAAAAGATGACAGACCGGTATTTGTTACAGGAAACTTCAATAAATGGAATCCTAAGGACTACAACTACCAGCTTAAGCAGGTGGATCCTCATAATTACTTTATAGAACTTGATTCCTCTTCTCTTCCTGATGAAATTGAATACAAATTCACAAAGGGAGGATGGGAAAATGTAGAGCTTGATAAATATGGAAATATCTCACCTAACCGTAAGGTAAAAAAAACAGCGGGAAAAACATCTGACATTGTAGAAAAATGGAGATTTAACTGGGGCCCTTTCAAAGAAGAATTTTTTCCTATAGCAGAAGTGATTTCTGAAGAATTCTATATTCCTCAGCTTGACCGTTACCGTAAGATCTGGGCTTTACTGCCTTTCGATTACCATACTACCAACAAAAACTACCCGGTCCTGTATCTTCAGGATGCACAGAACCTCTTCAATGAAGGAAGTGGATTCGGAAATTGGGAAATTGACAAAAAACTATCTATCCTTGCTGAATATGGGCGGGGTGACGTTATTATCATTGCTATAGAACATGGAAGTGAAGACAGGATTAAAGAATATATTTTTGACAATGATAATATTGCCAACGGCTCTGAAGGCAAAAAATATATCCGCTTTATCACGGATACTTTAAAACCTTTTGTAGACGAAAATTACCGCACAAAAAAAGACAGGGATAACACCGGCATCGGTGGCAGTTCACTGGGAGCTCTTATCAGTATTTACAGTGGGTTTCTTTATCCCGAAGTCTATTCTAAACTGCTGATCTTCTCTCCTTCTCTTTGGGTAGAGCCTAATAATAACTTTCCTATGATGAATTTCAGGGTTCCGTTTAAAACAAAAATATATTTGTACGGCGGTGGTCAGGAAGGCTCCAAAATGGTAAAAAGAATCCATATTTTTGAAGAATATTTAAAAAGGTGGGAAAAAAAGAATCTTTTCGATTTTGAATTCAGAACGAATATTAACCCTGAAGGTACCCACAATGAATTTTACTGGTCGCAGGAGTTCCCCAGAGCTATTGAATGGCTGTTCTATGACAATACTGAGAACCCTGTAGAGGTAAAACCTCAGCAACAAAGCATTAAAAATTAAGTTTATGAAATTAATCCATAAAAAAAATAAGAATTACACCCAGGTTTTTCAACTGTTTACAGAAGAGGAATGGGCAAAATCCAATACCAATTTCAATAAAAATATAAGCACCTTTTTTACCGGAAAGAAATACGAAACTTTTATCCATACGGATGAGAAAACCATTACTTATTTCATAGGATTGGGTAAAGCCTCTCTTCAGGATTTTGAAGTACAGCAGGTAGGAAATACATTTTCTCAGGCACAAAAAGAAAGACTATTAGCTGTTCCCACCTTAGTAGTGGCAGATTTCATAAATAAGAAACAATGTGAGGAATTTGTAAAAGGATTGCTAATAGGCACCTACAATTATCCCTTTGAAAAAACACATACATTCTGGGCCCCGGCATTCGAACTTCACTTTGAAAATATAAGCCAAAAAACATTAGATCACATTGGCCAAAAAGCAGAGGCATTAAGCAACGGGCAGACCGCCTGTCAGGAATGGCTGAATAAACCTGCCAATCTGAAAAAGCCTGATATTTTCAGTGCATATCTTAAAAACCTAGCCAAAAAACAAGGGTTAAAATACACTGTTTTTAATAGAAAAAAGTGTGAGGAATTAGGCTTGGGAGCTTATCTGGCAGTCAATCAGGGAAGTGCTTATGATGCAGCTTTCACTATTTTAGAATATAAGTCTACCGTTAAAAATGCTAAAACCATCGGTTTAGTAGGAAAATGTGTATTGTTTGATACAGGAGGTATTTCCATCAAGGGTTCCGCCAATTTACACTATATGAAATCGGATATGGGCGGTGCTACGGCCGTTTTGGGTACACTGATCTATGCTGCAGAAATGAAGCTTCCCGTCAATATCATAGCCGTTCTTCCAATCACTGATAATGCTGTTTCTGAAAAAGCTTTACTTCCAAGTGATGTAGTGACTGCATACAACGGAAAAACAATTGAAGTTATCGATACTGATGCAGAAGGAAGAATGATCCTTGCGGATGGACTTTCCTATCTGGCCAGGAATTATAAAACTGATTGTATGATTGATCTGGCAACGCTCACGGGAAGTTCCGTAAGGATGTTCGGGGATACCTGTGGTGCTTTATTTTCCAATAATGAAGACCTGAAAAATCTTTTAATAAAGACAGGAGATCATACCAATCAAAGGCTGTGGAATCTTCCACTTTGGGACATCTGGAAAGACGACATTCAGTCTGATGTAGCAGACCTGAAAAACATCTCTCTGAAGCCGATCGGGGACTGTATTATTGCCGCGAAATTCTTAGAGCAATTCACTGAGGGCCACCCTAATTGGGCTCATTTAGATATCGCCGGAGTAGCCTTTGGAAATGTGAAATATGCTAAGGAAAAAGCAGCTACCGGATTTGGGGTTCAATTGTTGGCTGATTTAATCGAAAATTATCATTAAAAATTAGTTTTTTTAAAAAAAACTCTGTATACTTGAGTAGAGGTTTCTCAAAAGTTCAGCATATTTCAATTTTTGATATTAATCAAACAACAAAGAATTGCTTTTATTTTTGATAATTCACTAAACTTAAAAAAACATTATATGGAGGAGAAAACTATTGTATGTATTTCGTGCTATTACAAGGGTTACGATTTCATGGACGAAATGAAAGCGCTCGGTAATAAAATAATCTTAGTTACATCAGAAAATCTTAAAGAAAAAAACTGGCCCTGGCATGCTATTGAGGAAACCTTCTATATGCCGGAATTAAAACCCTCAGTATGGAATCTTGAGCATTTAATACAGGGGTTTTCACACCTGATGAAAACGCGAAAAGTAGATGCTGTAGTAGCTCTTGACGATTATGACGTGGAAAAGGCGGCCCTGATCAGGGAAACATTTCGTATTCCGGGAATGGGACAGACCACCCACCGTTATTTCAGGGATAAACTGGCTATGAGGCAGAAAGCGAAAGATTCGGGAATCAGTGTTCCTGAGTTTACCGCGGTCTTCAATGATGATGAGGTAAATAGCTTTGTAGAAAGAGTTCCTGCTCCATGGGTATTAAAACCACGATCAGAAGCTTCTGCATCGGGAATTAAAAAGATCACCTCCCAGGAACAGCTTCATGAAGCTTTAGACCTTCTCGGAGAAGAGCGTCATCTTTTTCTACTGGAAAGTTTTAAACCCGGAGATGTTTATCATGTGGACAGCCTCACTTTTAATAAAGAAATTGTATTTACCTCGGCATCAAAATATCTGGCTCCTCCTATGCAGGTTTCTCATGAAGGAGGGGTATTCAGGTCTAAAACCTTAGGAAGATATTCAGAAGAATTTAAAGCTCTTGAGGAGATCAATGCCAGAGTTCTCTCTAATTTCGGTCTGCTCAATGGGGCAACCCATACGGAGTTTATCAGAGGAAAAGAGGACAAAAAATGGTATTTTCTGGAAACCTCTTCCAGAGTGGGTGGAGCACACATTCCTGATTTGGTGGAAGCATCAAGCAATATCAATATCTGGAGAGAATGGGCCAAAATTGAGGATGCTCTTTTAAGGGATAAATCCTATACCATTTCTCCTCCTACAGGATATTATTCGGGGTTAATCATTGCTTTGATTAAAGATAAGGAACCCAACTACAGTAATTTTGAATGTGAAGAAGTCGTGAAGTTTCTCCCCATAGATCATCACGTCGGAATTGTATACAAATCCAATGATTCTGCAATCATACAGGAAAGATTGGACAGTGCTGCCGATAAGATCCAGGCCGAAATGCTCAATATTTTACCTCCAAAAGTAAGAAGCTGAGCAATTAAAACATAATCATTAAAGAAAATTTATCAATGCCTCATATAGAACATACGGAGTATTATTCAAATATACTGGGAATAAGCCTTAAAGTGGAAGTAACCGGACATTACGGACATCCTATCATTATGTTTCCAACATCTCAGGGCCAATATACCCAGAACCATGACTTTCATCTCAATGGAAGTATCAACTGGTTTGTAGAACAGGGAAAAGTAAAATTGTATAATATCCAGACCATCGACAGCTGGAGCTTTTATGATGAAAATATTTCTCCACAGCAGAGAATAAGAAATTATGAACGCTATGTACAGTTCCTCATTAAAGAATTTGTTCCCTACATTCAGAAACTCCATAAAACCCATCGGGTAGCAGTAGCCGGAGCAAGTTTCGGAGGCTACCACGCCGCTAATTTTGCTTTTAGATTTCCTGATGTGGTATCTCATCTTTTCTGTCTTTCGGGAGCTTTCAGCATAAGAAATTTTATGGATGGATATTCTGATGATTTAGTGTATTTCAACTGCCCTAGGGAGTTTATAAGAAATGATGAGACCTGGAAGTATAAACATATGCATATTGTCCTCAGCACTTCCGATCAGGATATCTGCAAAGACAAGAATATTGAAATGGCAGAAATCCTAAGGGTAAAAGGCATAGACTTCTGGTATGACGAAAGAAAATGGATAGGACACGACTGGCCGTTATGGAGAATGGTCTTTCCTACATTTATAAGTGCTTATTTCTCTTAAATAATGATTTATAAACCACAAAGCCTTAACCTCCCTGAAAATCACAATTAAAGACGTGATACTCAACTCCTCCGGAGAAGGGTCAAATCAAAGATTAATGGGTGGGGCTTTAGGCATGATACAATAGAAAAAATATACACCAATTTTAAAAAAACAAAAATTATGACAAAAAAAGTAGGAATTCTATTCGGCATGGAAGATACATTCCCTTGGGCATTCATAGACAAGGTAAATGAACTGGGTGCCGGAGAGATCGTAGCTGAGCCTGTAACCATTGATAAACTGGAGCAAGGTGCAGATTATGGGTATGCAGTGATTATCGACAGAATTTCACAAGATGTTCCTTTTTACAGAGCTTACCTGAAAAATGCCGCACTTAACGGGACGTACGTAATCAACAATCCGTTCTGGTGGAGTGCTGATGAAAAATTTTTCAACAATGCCCTGATGATCAAATTGGGAATCCCCCTTCCAAAGACTGTTTTACTGCCTTCCCATGAAAGACCTTCCAATACATCGGAAACCTCATTCAGAAACCTTAAGTTTCCTCATGACTGGGAGTATATTTTTAACTATGTTGGTTTCCCTGCCTATATGAAACCTCACGATGGTGGCGGCTGGAAAAATGTATACAGAGTTGAAAACCCTGATGATCTTTGGAATAAGCTGGGAGAAACAGAGCAGCTGGTGATGATGGTTCAGGAGGAAATCATTTTCGACGACTATTACAGAGTATATTGTTTGGGAAGAAAATATGTTCATATCATGCCTTATGAACCCAGAAATGCACCCCATTTGAGATATGCTACCACTCATCAGACTGAGGGCGAAGAGCTGAAAAAATTACTAAAAACCATTCATGATTATACCATCAAAATGAATGAAGCACTAGGGTATGATTTCAACACAGTAGAGTTTGCAGTAAAAGACGGTATTCCTTATGCTATTGATTTCTGTAATCCGGCTCCGGATGCAGACAGAAATTCTGTAGGAGAAGAAAACTTTGCCTGGATTATAGAACATGCTGCAAAACTGGCCGTAGAAAAAGCTAAAGAATATGTTCCGGGAAAACCTAATATTACCTGGGGAACCTTTGTGAAGGATTCAATCAAATAACGTTGAAAAAGAAATAAAAAAACACAATAAAATGCATCAATTTACTATTGGAATCGAAGAAGAATATCAGATCATTGATGTTGAAAGCAGGGATCTTATTTCGCACGTTTCAAAAATCATTGAAGGGGGCAAAGCGGTTTTAAGTGAAAACTTAAAGCACGAAATGCACGAATCTATGATTGAAATGGAGACAGGAATTTGTCAGAATATCCAGGAAGCAAGGGCCGAACTGACGAATCTAAGAAGACATCTTATTAATACCGCTCATGAACAGGGATTGCGGGTATCCGGAGGAGGGACACATCCTTTCTCCCATTGGTCAGAAAATACCATCACTCAGGGCGAGAGGTACATCAAAATTGTTGATGACATGGGAGATGTTGCCCGTGAAAACCTTATTTTCGGTCTACATGTACATATTGGAATTCCCAACCGTGAAGAGGGAGTAAGAATACAGAATGTCATGCGGTACTTCCTTCCCCATGTGTATGCTCTTTCTACCAACTCTCCATTCTGGATTGGACGAAATACAGGTTTTAAATCTTACAGACAGGAAATTTTTGTCAAATTTCCAAGAACGGGTATTCCCAGTTATTTTAATTCTTTGGCCGAGTTCGACAGCTATGTAGATCTTCTGATTAAAACCGGAACCATCGATAATGCCAAGAAAATATGGTGGGACTTAAGAGTTCACCCATTCTACCCTACCATAGAATTCAGAATCTGTGACATGCCGTTAAGGATTGACGAAACAGTCTGCCTTGCTGCCATTATGCAGTGTCTGGTTGCTAAGATTTACAAACTCCATCAACTGAATCTAAGTTTCCGAAGTTATAGAAGGCTGCTTTTGAATGAAAATAAATGGAGGGCTTCCAAGAGCGGTATTGAAGCACATCTGATCGATTTTGGAAAAGAAGAATCTGTTCCGTATCCTCATCTTTTAAAAGAACTTTTAGAGTTTATTGATGATGTAGTAGATGATTTAGGATGCAGAAATGAAGTTGAATATGCCTGGACTATTCTGGAAAACGGAACCGGTGCAGACAGACAACTTCAAATATTCAAGGAAACAGGCGATCTGACGAAAGTGGTAGATTATATGATCTCAGAAACAGAATATGGCATCACACACGGTCAGCCTGCTTCATAATATTTTTGGTAACTTTACAAAAAATATGATGTAATGAAAGATATTCGAATTGCTCTGCTGGATATGAATAACAACCATGTCAATCAAGGCTTTAGAAATATAAAAGAAATTTCTGAAACGTTCCAACAGAATTCTGAAGAAAATGTAGTCATAAAGACATTTGATGTAAGGTTTAAAGATGAAATGCCGGAAATTGGAGATTTTGACATCTTCATTTCTTCAGGCGGTCCCGGTAACCCACACAGAGAAGGTCTTGAATGGGAAAACAGATTTGCTCAATTTTTAGACGCTGTTTTTGAGCATAATCAGGATAACGAGGATAAAAAATACCTGTTCCTGATCTGTCATTCATTTCAGCTGGCAAGTATTCATTGGAACCTGGGCAATATCTGTAAAAGAAAATCCTATTCTTTCGGAGTCATGCCTGTTCATAAAACAAAAGAAGGTAAAGAGGAATTTTTATTCAAAAATCTTCAAGATCCTTTTTATGCAGTAGACTCCAGAGCCTACCAGTTTATTGAACCGGATCATGAACGTTTTGAAAAATTGGGTATGAAAATCGTTGCTATAGAAAAGTCACGTCCCCATATCAATTTAGAAAGAGCTATAATGGCTGTTCGCTTTTCAGATGAAATATTCGGAACCCAGTTTCACCCTGAAGCCAGTCCTGAAGCTTTGATAGAAAATCTGAAAGATGATAAAAACAGAGAAGCCATGATCGAAAACTTCGGAATGGAAAAATATCTTGAAACAATGGATAGAATAGATGATGAAGACAAAATCATCTTAACCAGAAACCAGATCCTTCCAAGGTTTCTTCAGTTTGCAAAAAAAAATATTTTGAATAAGACTGAATCTTTGGCTTAAAAGAATAAACAACATGAATGTGACCTCACATGAGTCGTTAAACCATACATAAATCGGGCATACATGCTCGATTTTTTAACATCACAAAAGAAAAAATATGATCCCAAAATACAGAAAACAGTTTAATCAGGAATTTTCAGAAGAAAAATACCGGAAGCTCAAAGATATTTTAAAAGAAAAAGGCGGTGTAGAGCCGGGTTTCAGGATTTCAGAAAGCCCAATTATTCTTTCCAAAGAATTTGAAACCCAGCTTATTAATGCCAGTGAAAGCATCATCAGCCAGATCAATGCACTTCCTGCAGAAACTCTGAGAAAAGCTATTCCTGAAAACTGCAGAGTTCCTAATGATACCGACAGACCTCATTTTTTCACCATAGATTTTGGAGTCTGCAGAAGTGAAAATGGAGAAATAGAACCTCAGCTTATTGAGCTGCAGGCATTTCCTTCACTTTATGCTTTTCAGAAAACTTTTGAGGATGCATTTTGTGAAGTCTACCCTTTTCTTTCGGAGATCAGAAACCCAATGCCTCACGAAACCTTTAAAAGTCTCCTGAAGGAACTGATCGTAGGTAATGAAAACCCTGAAAATGTAATCCTATTGGAAATTTTTCCCGAAAAGCAAAAAACGGCCATAGATTTTGCTCTGACAGAGAAATTACTGGGAATAAAAACTGTTTGCCTTACAAAAGTAAAGAAAGTAGGCAAAAAGCTGTATTATGAAAATAATGGAAAACTGACAGAAATTAAAAGGATCTACAATCGTGTTATTTTTGATGAACTGGACAGAATTCCTAATCTTAATACAGAATTTGATTTCCGTGAAGAAGTGGATGTAAAATGGATCACACATCCCAACTGGTTCTTTAAAATATCAAAGTACCTTCTTCCACTGCTACAACATCAGTTTGTTCCTAAAAGCTATTTTTTACATGAGTTTCCTCAACATGAAAATCTTGAAGATTTTGTATTGAAGCCTTTATTTTCATTTGCAGGAAGTGGGGTGAATCTGAATCCCACGAAAGAGATTACCGAGGCTATTGAGGATAAAGAAAACTATATTCTACAGAGAAAAGTAAGCTATGAACCTATTTTTGAAGATATCAACGGTGAGTTTTCAAAAGCAGAGATCCGGTTACTGTATATTTGGAGAGAAAATGATGAACGCCCTATTCTTCTGGAAAATCTGGGGAGAATGACCAAAGCAGCAATGGTGAATGTAGACTTCAACAAAAAAGATGCTATTTGGATTGGGAGTTCCAATGCTTTTTTTGGGTAGGACTCATCCTTATTTTTCATCAACTTCAGTACTCCAACTTAGAACCACTCAATGAATATAAAAACCTTTGAAGATCTCATGCTACAGTCCCTTGGCTTGGTCTGTTCAGCGATTGAAGAAGATCCGGAATGCAAAGAATATTCGGGCTTTAATTTTATGGCCAATCATTTGAAAATAAAATTTCGTGTTTCCAAAATAACACCTACCAAAACTGGGCAGTTTGTAACCCTCTGGAAAAGAAATGAAAAGGGAGAAACCACTCCTTTTGAGCTGAATGACAATTTTGATTTTTATCTGATTGCTAGTTTTAAAGACTCTTTTTCGGGAATATTTATTTTTCCAAAAAAGAGTCTGTCAGAAAAAGGAATCCTATCTGAAGGAAAAAAACTTGGCAAACGGGGAATCAGGGTATATCCTGCTTGGGATGTTACAGAAAGTCAACAGGCAAAAAAAACTCAGGCTTGGCAGACTGCTTACTTTATGGAGCTTTCTAGTGATAAAATGAAAATGCTTCAGCAGGCTAAGCTCTTGTTGAATATTGAATGTACCCTTAGTGTAGGATAGGTCATTTCTGGAGTTGAAAACAGAAAGAAAAATTACATTGAAATGTACACTACTAAAAGGTTTTTCGGAAATAGCATTGGTGAAAATTTAAAATCAGAGATCCGTTTGTTGTATATTTGGCGGGAAAATTATGGGCTAAACCCCAATTAACAGATATTTAAAAACTAATATACAATGGAGGAAAGATCAACTTTTGAAGAGTTTGACACAAAGAACACTTTTATATCCAGAAGAAGTTTATTACCTGTATGGATTAAAATCTTTTTATGGTTCTTTTTAATAGGAGGCGTAGTCGCTGCCATTATATTGCTGGCAGGCTTTTTTATGAACCATGCGACTCTGTCTTTATATGGGATTAACGCCAACCATCCCTATTCAATGACCGGACTTTTGATTTGCTTATTATTAATCTATAAAGGTATTGTTGCTTACGGACTTTGGTTTGAGCAGAAATGGGCGCCGCAGGCTGCCATCATTGATGCAATTGCAGGTATTGCTATTTGTTCTATCATGATGTTTATTATTCCGTTTACCATACCAAATATTAGTTTTACACTTAGACTGGAGCTTATTCCTTTGTATTTCTATCTTGTAAAAATGCAACAGATCAGGAAAACCTGGGAAAATCTATAAACAAAAAGCCTTCGAAAAAAATTCGAAGGCTTTTTTTATTTTGAATAACTATTAAGTTTATTTAAAAACAAAATTCTATTTAAAAGCTATTATTATCTTCCAGCAACTCTCTTGCCTGGTATTCCTGTACAAGATCAATAGCGTTAGAAATCACATCGCTTAAGGCCGTAATAAACGTTCCTTCCTCAGCCATTCCCATAGCGTGCTTCAATGCTTCAATTTCCTTAGGAATAATCTCATAACTTACGTCTTTACCGGCTTCATTAATACCGTCTATAATAAGTCCGTTAATCTCTTCTTCCGTTCTTCCACGAAGGTGTTTTTCATTACGGATAATAATATAATCGAACATTCTTCCGGCAATCTTTCCACATTCCCTAATATCACTGTCCCGTCTGTCTCCAACCCCGGAAATAATTCCTATTTTCTTGGTAGATTCAACATTTTTCAGATAATCCTCAATAGCTTCATAGCCTGAAGGGTTATGGGCAAAGTCAATCAGGACTTTAAAGTTTTTGAATTTAAAAACATTCAATCGTCCCGGAGTAAGCTGTGCACTCGGAATAAATGTTCTTAAAGAATTTGAAATATCTTCAATTCCAAAACCGTGAAGATAACTCGCCAAACTGGCAGCCAATACATTTTCAATCATGAATCTGGCTTTTCCTTCCATCGTAATAGGAAAGTCTTTCGCTTTTCCAATTCTGATCTTCCAGTCACCTTTTTTGATCGTTACAAAGCCTTCTTCATATACACAGGTAATTCTTCCTTCCTTCGCAAACTTAACGATATGAGGATTGTTCTCATTCATACTGAAAATAGCCACATTACAGTCCAGATCATTGACAATCTTCATGGAATATTCGTTATCAGCATTAAGAACGCTCCAGCCACTTTTTTTCACACTGTCCAGAACGACTCTTTTTACTTTGGTAAGATCTCTTAAATTATGAACATCATTCATTCCTAAGTGGTCTTCCTCGATATTGGTTAACACTCCTATATCACATTGTGAAAAACCTAGCCCGGAACGCAGGATACCTCCTCTCGCAGTTTCAAGAACAGCAAATTCTACGGTAGGATCTTTCAAAATAAATTCTGCAGAAAGCGGCCCTGTAGTATCTCCTTTCGAAAGCATGGTATTCTGAATATAAATACCGTCCGAAGTAGTGAAACCTACCCTATGGCCATTGCTTTTAACAATATGTGATATAAGTCTGGTTGTTGTTGTCTTTCCATTGGTTCCCGTTACAGCAATAATCGGAATTGTAAAAGGTTTCCCCTGAGGATAAAGCATATCTACTACAGGAGCAGCTACATTTCTTGGCAATCCCTCACTTGGCGCCAAATGCATTCTGAACCCGGGAGCTGCATTTACTTCTATAATTGCACCACCACTCTCCTTTAAAGGCTGGGTAAGATTCTCCGCCATAATATCAATACCACAGACATCTAAGCCTATGATTTTAGAAATCCTTTCAGCCATTGTGATATTTTCCGGATGCACCATATCGGTAACATCTATTGAAGTTCCTCCTGTTGAAAGATTTGCCGTTGATTTCAGATATACTACTTCTCCTCTTTGAGGTATGGTTTCAAGGGTATACTGAAGCTTTTCAAGCAATTCCAAAGTATCTTTATCTACTTCTATTTCAGTAAGGACGTTTTCATGGCCATATCCTCTTCTTGGATCTTTATTTTCTTTTTCAATAAGCTCATGAATATTCAGCTCACCATCTCCCACCACATGAGCAGGAACTCTTCTTGCGGCCGCAACCATTTTATTATCAATAACCAGCACCCTGAAATCATAGCCTGTAATATATTTTTCAACAATTACTTTTTTGGAGTATTTCTGAGCATGCTCCAGTCCTATTTTAGCAGATTCCCAATCGTTTACATTAATTGATGATCCTTTTCCGTGATTTCCATCCAGCGGTTTCAAAACAATAGGATAGCCAATTTTTTTGATCACAGCATGTAAATCTTCTTCATCTATCACAAGATCTCCGATAGGAACAGGAATAGCAGCATCATGAAGCATTCTCTTGGTGAGCTCTTTATTACATGCGATATCTACAGCAATGGAACTTGTTTTCCCTGTAATAGTCGCCTGAAATCTCTGTTGGTTTACTCCATAGCCCAGCTGAACCAAAGAATTGGTTCCCAGTCTGATCCACGGAATTTTTCGGGAAGCTGCTTCCTCAACAATACTCCCGGTCGAAGGACCTAGGCGAACACGCTCTCTGATCTCTTTCAGTTTATGAATACAGGCATTCATATCATATTCTTTCCCTTCTATTAAGGCCAAAGCAATTTTTACCGCTTCTTCAGCCGCATAAATTCCTGCATTTTCCTCAATATAGTTGAAAACCACATTATATACTCCCGGAGTTTTGGTTTCACGGGTCCTTCCGAAGCCAACATCCATCCCGGCCAGCGTTTGGATCTCCAAAGCAATATGCTCTATGACATGCCCCATCCAGGTTCCCGTTTCCACCCTATGGAAAAAACCTCCTTCCACTCCTTCTGAGCATCTGTGAGTCATCAACGATGGGATTAATTTTTCAATCCTTTCCCTGAATCCATCTATTTTATTGGTCGGATAATTCTCCATTTCTTCAAGGTCTAATCTCATCTGTATCAGTTTCTTCCTTCTGATACTCCAGATATTAGGACCACGCAGTGCCTGAATCTTTTCGATTTTCATAGTCTATTGGCATTTTAACAGTTAACAATAACTCCTTTTATAGCCAAAGATAATGTAAAACCCTAAACGAAACTATAGCAGATTTAAAGATTTATTAAAAAAAAATTAATTTTCATTAACATTTCTAAAACATTAAAAATCAACTAAAGATGGCACGAATTTCGCCAAATAATGTTAATTATTTTTTAATTTTGTACCATGACGAAACCTGTTGGAAAATTAATAGTTATCGGAGGAGCTGTAAACAAAGGTAGTTTTGCAGAAACCGATTATGATCAGAACATCGAGAAGAACCTTAATTTTTTTGAGCGAGGAATTTTAAGAAAGATTATTAATGAATCAAAACTGAAGGAAGATTCTGTTATTGAAGTAGTAACAACCGCTTCTCAAATCCCTCAGATCGTAGGAACAGAATATAAAAAAGCATTCGAATTTCTAGGTGCCAAAAACGTCAATATTCTGGATATCCATAACCGTGAAGAAGCGAATTCTGATGCTATGGTGGCAAGAGCCAATGCTGCAGATGTAATGATGTTTACCGGTGGAGATCAATTGAGACTTACTTCTATTCTTGGAGGAACAAGATTTCACGATACTATTTTATTAAAATATCAGGAACAGGATTTTATTTATTCCGGAACTTCTGCCGGGGCAGCCGCTGCTTCTGAAAATATGATCTATCAGGGAAGCAGTTCTGAAGCTCTGTTAAAAGGAGAAATTAAAACAACACAAGGATTAGGTCTTATTGACAATGTCATTATTGATACCCATTTTGTACAGCGAGGCAGAATAGGCCGTCTTTTCCAGGCTGTGGTTAATAACCCTAGAACATTAGGAATTGGATTAGGTGAAGATACAGGACTTTTCATCCATAATGATGTAATGACTGCTGTAGGCTCAGGTCTTGTCATTTTAGTCGATGGCAGATTCATCAAAGACACCAATCTTACGAATATCAACCTTGGAGAACCTATTTCTATTGATAATTTAACGGTACATGTAATGTCTATGAACGACCATTATGATCTTACCACAAAAGCACTGACTATTGAAAATTCTCAGTTTAACCCGATCCCACAGGATAAATAATCTAAAAAAATTATTCAAAAGTAATTCCTATTTTAGTTAAAAAATAAAACTAAATGGTAGAAGAAAAAATTGAAAAATTTATAGATCTCCTTTTGGAGAGTTATGATGTTGCCAATAAACAGGAAATCATTTCAAACTGTTCTTTTTCCTATACAAACCCGGCTCAGTATATAGCAGATAATGAAGCGGAATGGGTAATTGAAAGTGATGAAGATGGTGCTTTTGAGTTTTCAGTTACTAACGAACTGTTTTCTTTTCTGATCCGTGGTGACAAAATAGACGAAGTACACGAGCTCATTGATGAAAGTCTTAACAATATAATCGGAGATTTTCCAATGGGAGTAAAATATGTATCAGATTATTTTGCATGGCTGCAGCCCAGGCTTGATCAGGAAAATCCTCCACTGGAAATTATTGAGCTGGCAGACAGCTATTCTGATGAGCTGCAACTCATGATTGTAGAAAAACATAATGTAGAAAATATTTCAAAGCTTTGTCAGGAATTAAAGGTCCATTTTAAAAGAACTACAGTACCTTATTAATCTTTTCCGGACAAATAATAATTTAAAAACTAAACTTTATTTATGAAGCTCATTATCCACGGTGGTTTTTTCTCTGAAAGCGATCAAAGCCATGAAGTAAAGACCGCAAAACAGGAATCTTTAAAAGAAATAACTCAAAAAGCATTTGAATACCTTCAGGCTCATTCGGCTTTTGATACAGTAGCATATGCAGTTTCTCTTCTGGAGGATGATCCTTTATATAATGCGGGAATTGGGTCACAGATTCAGAGTGATGGTGTTATTCGTATGAGTGCAGCCATTATGAACGGGGATACTCAGAGACTAAGTGGTGTAATCAACCTTCAGAATGTAAAAAATCCCATATTGGTTGCCAAAGATCTGATTGGAGAAGATGACCGTGTATTGGGAGGAAAAGGAGCAAAAATCTATGCTACTGAGCATGGTTTTGAAGACTTTTCTACGGAAATCCCACAAAGAAGGAAAGAATATGAAGCCAAACTCAGTAATGGAGGAAAAGGAACGGTAGGCTGTGTAGCCATCGATAAGGACGGAAAATTAGCCGTTGCTACTTCCACTGGCGGAAAAGGGTTTGAGATTCCGGGAAGAATTTCAGATTCTGCCACAGTGGCCGGAAATTATGCCAATTCATTCTGTGCAGTAAGCTGTACAGGAGTGGGAGAAGATATTGTAAGTAATGCCACTGCCACAAAAATTGTAACAAGGGTTACTGACGGTATGAGCCTTGAAACAGCCTTTCAAAAAACCTTTGACGAGCTTAAAACAATTGATGGGTTTGCGGGAGCCATTGCCATAGATAAAAACGGCAATATCTATCATCAGGATTCCTATCCTACAATGGTTTTTGCAAGTTTCGATGGGGAATACTTTGAAACCTTCTCTTAATTTTAACATTTTTTTATCATTGTATTTATTTTTTTGGCACGTATTTTACATACTTATTAATAACAAATTTTAATATTAATACTTTAAAAATAGAAATCATGGGAAACAAAACAAAAGGCATATTAGCGTTATTAGGATTAGGAGCTTTAGCTTATTGGAAATATAAAAATTCAACTCCTGAAGATCAACAAGCTGTAAAAGATAAAATCAATACAGCAAAAGATAATCTTAACAAATGGGGAAATGACCTTAAGAGTAAAGCCAATGATGTTGCTTCCCAGGTTCAGAATAAAGTTGATGAAGCCAAAACAAAAGCTGAAGATTCTTTAAGCTAAGAAAATAGAAAGTAGTTTTTTAACATTCATATATAGAAAAAGCCATCGTAATCATTACGGTGGCTTTTTTGATTTCACAGTCTATATATTCATAATTTTTCAACTTTAAAACCTTACCGGATCTTTCAGTTTACCAATGAAACCGCTTATTTTTTATTTCCGGTAAATGCGTATACCAACGGTATTTTGTTTCCAAATTGAGGAATTCTCCATTTTCCTTTTTCAAATTCTTCTACATGCCTGAAACATGGATATGGTGACCAGTCAAATTCCTGAAATATCTTCAGTTCTATATCTTTTTTAATCAAATTATCAAGAACTTCTGCCAGAGAATGATTCCACATGACATATTCCTGTACGATAGGTGCTGACTGATCAGCATAAGTACCTTCATACGTTTCTACAATTGGTTTTTCATTGAAATAATTGTAGGCTACTTTTGTAAAGTCATCATCAAACATCCAAACCACAGGATGAAACTCTGCCATAATAAACTGACCGCCGGGTTTCAGAAAATGACTGATTACCCCAGCCCATTTTTCCAGATCAGGAAGCCATCCTATAGTACCATAACTTGTATAAACGATATCAAATTTCTGATCCAAAACTTCCGGTAAATGGTAGACATCTGAACAGATAAATTCAGTATCGGTTTCACATTTCTGAGCTAAGTCTCTTCCGGCTTCAATTGCTTTATCTGATAAATCGATTCCTGTCACTTTTGCACCCATTCTTGAAAGCGAAATAGAATCCTGTCCAAAATGACACTGCAAGTGCAAAATACTCTTTCCTTGTATATCTCCAAGAAGCTCCAGCTCTATTGAATTGAGTGAGCTTCTGCCATTTAAAAATTCATCTACAAAATAAAAATCCGACTTCAAATGCGGTTCTACCTTGGCATTCCATGAGTTTTTATTGATTTCTAAGTAATTTTCCATGATTATAATATCATTCTTAAAAATAGTATTTAATGATAAAGCTTTTTCTCCACAACCGAAGTATGAGGCATAAGCTTCTTTATTTTTGTAATATTTTCCGGGGATAAATTATTTCCCCAAATCGTTAAAACCTCTAATTTTTTCAGTTTATCAATTCCAGGCGGAATACTTTTTAGTTGGTTGTCATTAAGTTGTAAAGTCACTAAGCTTTCCAATTTATAAATTTCTAATAATGATTGCTCTGAAAGTTTACAACTTTCCAGATTTAAAGATCTTATTTTTTTTAATTTCTCTATTCCTGAAGGAATTAATGTCATATCATTCCGGCTCAAATCTATTTCTTCTAAATTAGGCAGCTCATATAATTCTTTTGGAAAAATGGTAAACCGGTTATCCATTAATAAAATATATTTCAAATTTTGAAGTTTTGAAAGGGAGGAAGGAAGGCTTTCCAACAAATTATTTGACAAATCAACCTGTTTAAGGTTTTGAAGATTTCCTATTTCAGCAGGTAACTTTTTTAGCCTATTTGATGGAAGATTTAATTGTTCAAGTTTGTTGAGTTTACCTATTGAAACCGGCACAACCAACTCTTTAAACACCTGACTATCACTAGTAATAGCTCCTCCAAAAAATAGTCTTTTTGATATTGTTAACTGCTTTAAGTTAACCAGTTTTCCAATTTCACCCGGAAGGTTATCCAATTGATAGCTCTGAAAATTTAAAAATTCCAGATTTGGTATTTTTAAAATTTCAGGCTGAATTTCAGTAAATTTATTAGAATTAATAGATAAATACTTTAAATTTCTGAGGTTAGAAAATTCTTTAGGTAATCTAACTGCATCTCCACCTTTTAAGGAAAATGATTCTAATTCTTTCAGATTTCCTATCTTCCCAGAAATTTTAGTGAAATTACCTCCACAGTCTACCGAAAGCCTCTTAACATTCCAGACAAAAATTTTATCCGGAATTTCATTAATATCAAATAGTTCTATATTATCTGAAGGTTTCAACTCTTCTATTTGTTGTGCCGGTGAAGCTGGCGGTGGCATCATCTGCGCTTTTGCCTCTAGAAAAAATAGGGTAAGAAGCAGTATATATTTTTTTTTCATTAGTAAAATTTCTAAGTACTTTTATTTTAAATACATTTACAATTTGGAATGGTCGTCTTCAGGAATTACGATAGAAGTATGCAGGCAGTACATCTTCCAGCCTAAGGTTTCATACAAGAGTTTTCCTTCTTCTGTAGCCACTAAAAGATTATTTGAAAATCCTTTTGATAAAGCTATCTTCTCAAGTTCTTTCAGTAAAAAAGTAGCGAGTCCTTTCCTTTAGTGATTTTTTTCGGTAATAATCCTGTCATAAACCGCAATATCATCTATAAGAGAGACACGGCCTATAGAAGCCTGCTCGCTATTTTCTGCTACAATTCTGACAACAAAAGTCGTATTGTACTCAGAAAACTCTAAGTAGTATCCTTTAGCAAGGCTAATTTCCGGGAAATTCATAGGGTGAAAACAAGTCATCATATATCCCTGTGGCTGTAGTTTCCATCTTTCAGGGATTTTCTCTATAAATTCACCAGAAGAACTGGATACTTTCAGGTAAATCCATGGCTCATCAATTGAATGGGCAAGTTGGAAAAAATCATCATTAAGTTTAGGAAATACAAAACGTTCTTTTTGTTTTTCATCACCTACAATCACTTTGAATCCTGATTTATAGGGTACAGGAAAAGATACTTCTCTTGATAAACACCATCCTTTAAGCCAGTTTTCCACTATTTCTACTGATACTTTATCCTCCATGATCCAATGTTAAAAGTTTTATTTTAATTGCTCCAGCAGTTTCTTTTTCTGTTCTGCAAATTCTGCATCGGTTAAGATTCCGTTTTCCCTCAGTTTTCCTAATTTCTCAAGTTTATTAAACACTTCTTCTGAGGAAACTGAAACCCCTTTACTTACAGTATCAATTTGTTTCGGAGACTGTTCCTTAGGATTATTATAAATAGCTTTTATCTTGTCGTAGAATTGCTCGGCATCATCCTTATCCATAAAACATTCAAACTCTACCACCCTTTCATCAAGATGTAATTTAATAACGGGTGATCTTGGATCTGTTACAAAACTTATAGCTTTAATGGTTTCATTAGGATAATCATTGATTTTTGCTGCTCCGAACATTGCTTTTGATACAGAAATCAATCTCATAGGAGTTGCTACCAATATGCCGGCTGCCAATGTATTGACAAACTGAGCATCTGTAATCGCGATTATTTTTTCATCTTCAGCAATCAAATAAGGAAGTTCTTTTATTTCTCCTTTGGTAAATACAGAAAGGTTAGCATTCAGTATTTCCAGCTCATGCTTTATTTTCTGATATCTTCGTTTATACACCTCTTTTGAAATTTGGCGGGACCCGGAATCTATAGCTGCAGGAATATTCTGTCCTGTCACTGCCAATGTCTGAACCGTTTCTGTTTTCTCAGTGTTCAGCATTTCATTAATATCATCAATGCTAAACGTATTAAGCTTGTAAAGCAATTCATCATTGATATTGCTTGCGTTATTTAAACATTTATTGCATAAAACATTGCCATCCGAGAGTTTATTAGCTCCCAAAAGCGTATCCATGGATGTTAATTCTGTATCACACAATGCACAATTATTGCTCATTTCTTCTTCTTTTATAATTTATCAAGCATTTTTTTCTTTTGCTCTGCAAATTCTTCTTCTGTTAAAATTCCATTTTCTTTAAGCCTTCCTAATTTTTCCAATTGCTCGAAAACAGCTTCAGAAGATTCCTTACCTGTATTGAATACATTTTCCTCAGCCAAATTTGGGATACTTTGATGGAATGCCTGTATGCTTTCCGGTTGCTGATTCTGAGACCTTTCAGGATACTGAATACTTCCGTTCGCTACATTACAAAATCCCCTTCCGTCAGTTTTGTTGTGTAATTTAAATTCTGCGGAGGCCCCTTTAATATTGATTTTCAGAATAGAATACAGAAGGCTTTCATTATGTTCAATAGAAATAATCTCATGAAGAGGAAATTCATTCCTAACCACTCCACCCAAAATCTTTTTATCAATAAAAACAACTCTTCTTGGCGTTGCAAAAACGATTCCTTCACGCTTATTTTGAAGGTATATACACTCTGCAATCGCTAAAAGTTTTTCATCCTGATCCAATACAGTATCCAATGTATTCACTTCTTCATTGGCCAAAACACTTAGCCTGGCATTAAGAGCCACTATCTGATCTTTAATCTGATCCAACCTGGTAGGGGCATCGTATTCATAAGTATTCTCTCCCAAATATTGAGATCTTCCGGGATGTTGGCTTTCCTCAATTTTATGTTTAAGAAACATTCCTGTAATTTCTGCAAAATAAAACTGATCTAAAGTATTGATAAGATTAGGGTTGATACTGACCGCTTTATTAAAGCATCCTGTACACAAATAGCCTCCGTCTGCGAGTTTATTTTTTCCTACAAGCATATCTGTAGACGTCAGTGGTGTTCCGCATGATGCGCAAATCATACTCATTTGGTTTTTAGGTTTAAAAGTTTTCATTAAAACAGAGAACAATATCCACTCTGTTTTTGTTATATCGACCCAAATTACAAATTCTCATTTAATTTTTTAGTCTAAAAATATTTAAAATTCTTTCTATGATAAAAAAACAGCTCAAGGTTTGGCCTTGAGCTGTTTTCTATAGTATTAGATATCTCTTTTTATCCTAAAAACTCTTCCAGAGAAACCGTTTTCTGTTCCCCTGCTTCAAGGTTTTTGAAAGTAACAGTATTATTTTTAATCTCTTCTTCTCCCAGGAAAACAAGATTTTTAATCCCTTTCTTTTCAGCATAAGTAAACTGCTTGTTTATTTTTGCACTTTCAGGATACAGCTCAGCTGAAATTCCTTTTGCTCTTAGCTGTATAATTAGTTTTAGAGCTTCTGTTACTTCTTCACCACCAAAATTGGCAAATAAATATTCTATTTTAGAAGAAGCTTCTTCAGGGAAAAGGTTCAGTTCTTCCATTACCAGATAGATTCTATCCAACCCAAATGAAATCCCTATTCCCGGAATATTTTTAACTCCGAAAACTTCTGTAAGGTTGTCATATCTACCTCCTCCACCGATAGATCCCATAGCCACTTCATCCGCTTTCACTTCGAAGATAGCTCCGGTGTAATAGTCTAATCCTCTTGCCAATGTAATATTAAACACAAGGTTCTGCATATTAACACCAAGGTTCAGAGATTGGGTAAGAACATATTCCAACTCTTCCACTCCTTTCAACCCTATTTCATTGCCTGCAAATTTCTCCTTAAGCTGAAGAAGGTTTTCCAGAGCATCATCAGACTGACTAAACAAGAAGTCCAGTTTATCAATAGAATCCTGAGAAATTTCTCTTTCCAGTAATTCTTTAACCACTCCGTCTTTACCTATTTTATCTAGTTTATCCAATGCTACAGTGAAGTCAATCAGCTTGTCGGTAATCCCGGCATATTCAGCTAATCCCGAAAGAATCTTTCTATTGTTCATGTGAATGGTTACAGGAACTCCAAGATCAGCAAAGGATTTTAAATACAGCTGAACCAGTTCCACCTCCTGCAATAAACTTTCACTTCCTACCACATCTGCATCACACTGATAAAATTCTCTGAATCTTCCTTTCTGAGGCCTGTCTGCTCTCCAAACCGGCTGGATCTGGGAACGCTTGAATGGAAACGTCAGCTTCCCATGATTCATGGCTACAAATCTTGCAAAAGGTACGGTAAGGTCATAGCGAAGGGCTTTATCAGTAAGATATTCCGAATTAAAAGGTTTCTCCAATGCTTTTTGAAAATCATGAAGCATTTGATCTTTTTTATCTTCTTTTGCTTCATTGATACTTGAATTTAAAATTTTAAAAATCAAGCGGTCTCCTTCTTCTCCGTACTTTCCTGTTAAAGTAGAAAGATTTTCAAAACTTGGTGTTTCCAATGGCTGAAACCCGAATAATTCAAAATTATTCTGTAAAATACTGATGATATATTTTCTTCTGGAAACTTCCTGTGCTGTAAAATCTCTTGTTCCTTTTGCTAAACTTGGCTTCATTTCTAGTATGTCATTTTGATAGATGCAAAAATAAGGAATTACTAGGACTTTACACAGCATAAAAAAGCCGAAGAAGTAACCTTCCCCGGCTTTTGTTGTTATTTGATCATTTATTCTAAAAAATCAGACACTTTCAAGGATTTCCAGAATTTCTTCGCCATAATTTTCAATTTTATGTTTCCCAAATCCTTTAATCTCCAGCAGTTCCTCTTTTTTAGCGGGTTTATACTTGGCTAGAGAAATTAATTCTTTGTTACTCGCTATAAAATAAGTAGGCAGATTCTGTTCTCTGGCTTTCTCAGATCTCCAAAGTTTCAGAGCATTGAGAATTTGTTCTTCATCGGTATTCAAAAAATCGTTTTCTGCAGAGTATTTCACTACTTTTGGTTCTTTCACTGTATTTTTCGTCAATTTCAAAGCTTCAAAATACAATATAACAGACCAATAACATTCATCATTTACAAAAGCCGTTTCCACTTTTATAATTTCATTCATTTCCAGAAAATCATCAAGCATTTTCTGATCTTTGTAGAGAAATTCTTCAGGCAATCTAATTTTAAAAACTTTTACTTTCATCATTTGTGTTTTTAGAATTATTTACCGCCTAACAAAAGGATCTCATCTACACGAATTTCTGTAATGTACCTCTTTACGCCGTCTTTGTCGTCATATGATCTGTACATAAGCTTTCCTTCAATAGCTATTTCTTTTCCTTTGGGAACATATTTTTCCATAATTTCTGCTACTTTCCCAAATGCAATCAGATTGTGCCATTGTGTTTCTTCTACCTTTTCGCCTTTAGCATTGGTGTAATGATCGCTGGTAGCTAAAGATACGCTAGCTTTTACATTTCCATTCTCGAAGTTTACCATTTCAACTTCTTTACCTGTGTAACCAATGAGTGTTACTTTGTTTCTTAGTGACATAACTTTATATTTTTAAAGATTAATAATTAGATAAGAGACGTTCACTGCTTTCTCAAATCTCTGTTGCAAAGATTGTAATGTCACCACAAGCCAGTCGGTTATAAACTATTTAAATTCATTTGTAGTCGTTTGTAGTCGAATAAGCTATACTTTTTCACATTCAATAATGCTTTTGGCTTCTGTCCCGATTGAAATAAGCTGATTATATTGCAATCCTGCTTTTTCAATGAGTTCTTTAAATTCGCTCAATGTTCTTTCCCTACCGGTAATACAAGCCATCATCACAATATCAAGAAGTTTGGCTGGATGTGGTTTATTTTGAGAATCATCGGGGATGACAGCATCTATAATTAAGAGTCTTGCTCCTTTAGGCATAGCTTCACAACAGTTTTTTAAAATCTGTATGCATTCATCATCATTCCAGTCATGGATAATCCACTTCATTGTATATAGGTCAGCACCTGCCGGAACTTTATCAAAGAAATTTCCAGTAGCTACAGAACACCTTTCTTTCATATTTTCGGGCATGAGCCTAGTTGTATCTGCGATTACATGCTCTTCATCAAAAATAATCCCGGAACTCCCGGGAGTGGCATTTAAGATTGCATACATCATTATCCCGTTTCCCCCTCCTATATCTACAACCGTTTTGTATGGGCTAAAATCATAGTTCTTGATAATTCCTGAGAGCTCCATATTGGAAAGCCCTGTCATTCCTCTTCCAAAATTGGCTCCTAATTCCGGATATTCTTTATAATACTCCCAGAGATTCATTCCATGAACATGTTCAAAAGGAACTTTTCCGGTTTGGGCACAGTAAGTGAGTTTCATAAAACCGGGAAAATGCTCGCTCAAATTGGCCAATACAAAATCTTTTACAGTCCCCGGAACTCCCGTTAACAGAGTGGCACCAAAATCATTCAGCCTAAAGGTTTTATTTTCCAACTCTTCAAAAATTCCAACACTACTCAGGGCTCTCATAATCCGATACAGTGGTTTTTCCTGTGAATCTGTTTTTTTCGCCAACGAAGAGATTGTTTGAGGACCAGCTTCCAGATGGTCTGCAATATTCAGTTCTGCGGCTGTCTTTATGCAGCCGGTAATCCACATCCCTCCTAACATTTCAAACATCTTCTCAGTAAATTCTGGTTTAATAAGTTGTTTTTTCATGGTAATTTTATTTTGATTTAATTTGACATATTACTTTATGATTGCATATAATTCAATAATACGTGAATTTAGTCATTTCCATTAAAATCTAATATAAAGTACTGGCAGTTCAAGGTTAAAATCAGAAAAAGCTTAAATCAGTTTCCTTCAAAAAAACGATTACCTTTCTCACTACTATCCATTTACAAACGGATAATTCCGTACCTTTGTCAAAATTCATTATGAAAAGGGATATCAATATTTTTGAGTTTCCTCTCAACTTAGGACTTACAAAAAAGGAGCACGAGACTGAGCCCGGAGTCAGAAAACTTCCGGATTGGCTCAGAAAATTTGATTTTCATAAAAGAATTGGTCCTCAACATATTTTCAGACTGGAAGCTCCGGAATATGCCATGGATTTCGATAAAGAATCAGGGGTTAAAAATGCAGATGCGATTATTGAATATGCTAAAAAGCAGGCTGACCTTATGCTGAAGAATTATGATAAAAACACGTTCAATATCATTCTTGGTGGAGATTGCAGTATTCTGATTGGAAATGCTGTTGCATTGAAAAAACTGGGAAACTTCGGGCTTTTTTATCTTGATGGTCATACCGATTTTATCCCTCCGCAATTATCAGAAACCGGAGGTGTTGCAGGAATGGATCTTGCCATAGTTTCCGGAATTGGGCATGAAAAGCTAACCAACATTGATGGGCTTAAGCCTTATTTCCTTGAAGAAAATATCTTTTGCAGCGGCAATGCAGAGACAGATGATGAGGAATATGTCAGCCAGGTCATCAATTCCAACATTCATTATTATGATCTTGACCATCTCCGGAAAAACGGATTCAGAAAAACGGCTGAGGATTTTTTGAAAATGACAGCTGGAAAAAAGTTGGATGGTTTCTTTATTCATTTTGATGTGGATGTTTTGAAAGATGAGATCATGCCGGCAGTAGACAGCAGAATGGAAGATGGCATAAGCTATGATGATCTGCAAGAAATGTTGATCCCATTGATTCATCATCCTGAATGTTTTGGAATAGAGATCACCATTTTAGATCCCGATTATGATAAAGATGGGTTTTATACCCAGGCTTTTGTAGAAAATTTAATTCAAATTATAAACAATAAAGAAGACTAAATGAAGAAGACCATAAAAAGAACGTTTAGAGTCTCAAAGTATGTCATATATAAAGAAACGCTGGTTGATTACAAAGAGCATTTCTGGTCATTTTTGGGTGCATTTTTTGGGATTGGGCTTATTGCATTCATCCAGTCTCATTCTTTGGCGGAGACTGAGAATATATTCCTGATCGGTTCCTTTGGGGCCTCCAGTGTTCTTATTTATGGAGCTATTCAGAGTCCTTTGGCTCAACCCAGAAATCTGATAGGCGGACATGTTTTATCTGCTCTTGTGGGAGTTACAGTGTATAAAATTGTTCCGGATATCATCTGGCTCTCTGCCCCGCTGGCCGTAGCTTTTTCCATTGTCATCATGCAGTATACCAAAACACTGCACCCTCCTGGCGGCGCAACGGCCCTTATTGCTGTAAGCTCTACCGGAAAAATACCTGAATTAGGGTACTGGTACGTTATCTCTCCTGTTTTATCAGGGTGTATTATCCTGCTGATTGTGGCATTATTCTTCAATAATATAACACGAAACAGAAGCTATCCTTCCCACAGCAGGTTTATAAAATTATTAAAGAAAAGACATACAAAACACACAAAATAAATAGCATGAACTGCCTGGAATGTGGCGAAAAGATCATCGGAAGGTCTGACAAAAAGTTCTGTAATGATGCCTGCCGGAACGCCTATAATAATAAACAGAATAAAGATTCTACTAATCTGATGCGAAATGTGAACAACAAGCTTCGTAAGAATTATCGTATCCTGGTAGAAATAAATACCGATGGTAAAACAAAAGCTCCAAAATCCAAACTCGATGGCTTAGGTTTTGATTTCGATTATTTTACCAATATAAAAGTCTATAAAAACGGGTCTGAATACAAGTTTATTTATGATTACGGATACAAGCTTTTGGAAGATGATTTTATACTGATCGTAAAAAACCAGATATAATCCTTCCTTCACCACCAAAACGATATGAATATGAAAGAAATTGTTCTGATTACAGGGGCCAGCGGTATGATTGCCCGGGAACTGGCAAAAAAATTAGAAAATGAATATAGTCTAAGGTTCCTTACCCGAAAAAAGAAACATGATCATGAATATGAATGGGATGTCAGAAAGAAGACAATAGATGAGTCTTCGTTGGAAAATGTTTCCCATATCATTCATTTGGCGGGTGCCAATATTTCAGAAAAACGCTGGACAGATGAAAGAAAAAAAGAATTGATTTCCAGTAGAGTGGATTCTGCGGCACTATTACAGAATGCTTTAAAAAAGAAAGAAATCAAGCTTAAATCCTTTATTTCAGCTTCAGGTATTAATTTCTATGGAACTCAAACCACTGAAAAAATTTATACCGAAGAGGATCAGCCGGGAAATGATTTTTTAAGTGAAGTGGTTGTTTTATGGGAAAGAGCTGCCGACCATTTCAAGGAACATAACCTTGCAGAAAGAGTGGTGAAAATCCGCACCGCTGTTGTACTTTCTGAAAAAGACGGAGCATTAAAAAAAATGGTCCCACCCATTCAATACGGTATAGGATCACCTTTAGGAAGCGGAAGGCAGTACATGCCATGGATTCATATTGAAGATATCTGTTCAATGTATGAATTTGCTTTAAAACAATCCTCTCTTCATGGCGCTTATAATGCCGTTTCTCCTCAGCATATCACCAATAGTGAACTGACCAAAGAGATTGCTGAAGTGCTCAAAAAGCCCTTACTGATGCCTAATGTTCCTGCTTTTGTCTTAAAACTTTTATTTGGAGAACTCGCTACAGCTATACTGGAAGGATCAAGGGCCTCGTCACAAAAAGTCCAGAATACAGGTTTTCAATTTAAGTTTCCGGATCTGAAAGAAGCCCTGACAGACTTATTAAAAATAAAATAACGGAATAACAATCTTTACTCGTTCTACATGGAAGACCTTTTAATTCTAAAAAATATATCCAGGCATATTTCACTCAATGATCAGGAAATTTCCTGTTTTATGTCCTTATTAAAAGAGAAAAAGGTTCAGAAAAAAGAACTGATTTTAAAACAGCAACAGGTCTGCAAAGAAATCAGTTTTGTTCAGTCAGGTATTCTTAGAGCATTCTACCTGGATGCTGCAGGAAAAGAATCTACCATTATGTTTGCTGTTTCTGATTGGTGGATTACCGATATGTTCTGTTTCATCAACCAACAACCTGCCATGCTGAACATTGAAGCTCTGGAAGACAGTGTCATTTTGCAATTACAAAAAGACAGTCTCGATGAGTTGTACCTTAAAATCCCAAAGTTTGAAAGATTCTTCAGAATTATGATGCAAAATGCCTATATAAGAGAGCAGCTGCGTGTTATTGAAAACCTTTCCCTTTCAGCAGAGGAACGATATGACAGCTTTCTCCAAAAATATCCCTTGGCAGCCCAACGGGTTACTCAAAAACAAATTGCCTCATATTTGGGTGTTACTCCAGAGTTTTTAAGTACCATGAAAATAAATAAACAGAAAAATAACCCCTCTTAATCTACATTATTTTTTTTACCTTGTAAGTTCCGTTATTTTATGCAAAAAAATATGCTTATACTTATTGCAGGTCCCTACCGTAGCGGGACAAATGATGATCCGGAATTGATTCAGCAGAACCTTCATAACCTTGAAGCTGCAGCACTCCCTATTTTCAGAAAAGGACATATCCCCATCATTGGAGAATGGATCGCATTACCACTAATCAATCTTGCGGGCTCTACTCAGATGGGCGATGAAGCATGGCAGGAAATACAATATCCGGCGGCTCACCGTATTTTAGAAAAATGTGATGCGGTACTCCGGATACATGGAATTTCTAAAGGAGCTGATGAAGATGTGAGAATTGCCAAAGATAAAGGCCTTAAAATTTATTATAATATAGAAGATATACCCGATGCAAAATCCTAATATTACTATTCTAAAAACAGAAATCCTATCAGATAACTGGTACACTTTAAATAAAGTGACTTATACCATTTTAAAAAAAGATGGAACTACAGAAACCCAGAGCAGAGAAGCTTACGACCGAGGAAATGGAGCCGTCATTCTGCTTTACAATACATCTTCCCATACTGTTATTCTGACAAGACAATTTCGTTTACCTACCTATATCAATGGAAATTCAACAGGAATGCTTATTGAAGCCTGTGCCGGTCTGTTGGATAATGACAATCCCGAAGATTGTATAAAAAGGGAGACGGAAGAGGAAACAGGATATAAAATTTCTAAAGTTGAAAAGGTATTTCAAGCTTATATGTCTCCCGGTTCTGTAACAGAAATTCTTTATTTCTTCATTGCTGAATATTCTAATGAAATGAAAATTGCTGATGGCGGAGGTCTTGAAGAAGAGGGAGAAAACATTGAAGTGTTGGAATTACCATTTGAAAAAGCTCTCCAAATGGTAGACTCAGGAGAAATCAATGATGCTAAAACGATTATGCTGCTCCAGCATTTACGGATTAAAAGTATTTTATAACAAAAATCACCCATACCATTTGTAATTTATAACTAATCAATTTTTAAAGCAAACCATGGACAACTTTAGTATTATTGAGCATGTAACCCTTGCTATTAACCCCAAATTTAAGGACTGGGTTCTTTTCAAAAACGGTACCTATATCATCTTTGATGACATTGCCAGTGTAAGTAATGTAAAGGATGAGGCAATAAAGCTGATGAAAGAATACGGACCTGTATTTGGAGGCACACCCGCAGGAGACTTCATCAAAAAGAAATCTGGATGGGATGGATCCTGAAATCATCCATGTGAATAGTATATAAGTTTGTTATGGTTCAGGTAAATGGCTATGCTTTGAGATTTTAACAGATACTTGTTCTGACCATTTTCTATAATAATCTGCACAATGATCAACTATTGATGACAAAGACGTTACGAATAAACATTCTTAAAATTCTGGCTCTATTTTCAGTACTTCTTTTCAGTATTCTCATGCTGAAAGTAATTTCTCAGTACACCAGTTTTGAAAAAAATGTAGGTTTCCTTATGGTTAAACAGCAGGTAGTTGGAAACCCATACTGGCTCACTTTTTTTTATATTCATATCTTTTCCATTACACTTTGTCTTTTGGCTGGCCTAACGCAGTTTTCCAACCGCTTCCTGGCTGAGAACAGAAAACTCCACAAAATCATCGGTAAGATATATGTTTACAATATCCTTATCATCAATGTTCCTGCCTGTTTTGTCCTGGGTCTGTTCTCTAACGGAGGTTTAATCGGGATTACAGGATTTTTGCTACAGGATATTCTTTGGGCTTATTTTACCATAGCAGCGGTTATCTCCATCAAAAAAGGAAAGATAATCAGCCACCAAAACTATATGATTTTAAGTTATG
Source organism: Chryseobacterium sp. KMC2 (assembly GCF_016756935.1). NCBI lineage: Bacteria > Pseudomonadati > Bacteroidota > Flavobacteriia > Flavobacteriales > Weeksellaceae > Chryseobacterium > Chryseobacterium sp. KMC2. The sequence continues at coordinate 322,618 of NZ_JAESIT010000002.1, read as the reverse complement.
CCGTTACTACCACCGCTCTTACTTTCAGAATCATCAAAAACCTTTTTTATAATGAAGAATATCATAATTATGAGCTTTTTTATGGTATCAATGTATGGCTGGCTCTATTTATCAATTTATTTATCGCCTACTTAGTTTTCAGAGAAAAAAAGCCTTTACCGGCCAAGATTAAGATTTATAAGGAAAATAATGAAGGTAATGAACAGGATCACAAGAAATGAACTGACAAATACCAAAATATTTAAATAAGAAGCATATTTACTTTTTTGAGTCCATCTTTTAAAAAGGTGCATCACCAGATAAGAAATTCCTGCAAATAATATAAGGGTAAGGATAAGAAAAAAATAGGGCAATGTCCAGCTCATGTGATTATTTAATTGATGTAAAACTATTATTTTAAAATTAAAAAACAAGATCTATCTGTAAATAATATCATAGATGTTTAAAAAAAGGAAATTATGGAAATAAAAAACATAGATCATCTCGTATTAACCGTTGCAGACATTGATAAAACGGTTGAGTTCTACACCCAGATTATGGGATTTGAAGTGGTAACCTTTGGGGACAACAGAAAAGCCCTGGCCTTTGGGAATCAAAAGATTAATCTGCATCAAAAAGGAAAAGAATTTGAGCCTAAGGCGGAGCATCCTACCTGTGGATCTGCAGATCTTTGCTTCATTGCCAGAACAGATATTTTTGAAGTTCTTGAAGAACTTAAACAAAAAAGGATACCCATTATTGAAGGTATTGTAGACAGAACCGGGGCTATGGGAAAAATCCAATCTGTTTATTTCCGTGATCCGGATCATAACCTCATCGAGGTGAGTACTTATAACGATCCGGATTTCAAATAACCACAAACATATTATTATAGTAAAATATGAAGCAGAATGTACTCAATTCATCCTGTTTCAACATTATACATTCTGTATTTATAAAGAAAAATATACTTAAAAACGGTGGTATTTTTAAAAAAAATAAACACAAATAAGGTCATAACTTAAATAAAAGTCAATGCAATAAAACATTCATTTATTTAATTAATATTTCACTATAAAGTTACTTATTTTCTTTGTCAGTTGTTTTTAGTATAGTATATTTGTCAAACAAAACCAACAAATAATGAAATACGAAAAAAACATTTCCCCCTATCTGATTCCCAAACAGATGGATTCTATCCACTCCTACACGGACATTAACATTTTAAAATAGTTTTAGTCTGTAATTATCCTTTTATTCTTATCAGAAAATACATATATGACAGGTGTGAGGATAGTATGTTTTCATCAAACAATACATCAGCCTCTCCCCTCTTTTATCATCATATTATAAATATTTGGATGACCATAAAAAGGTAAATACGGCCAAACTTATAATTGTACCCTCAGCATTAGTATAACCCTTATACTAATCAGTTGCTTTTATACTATAGTAAAGCGCTCATTATAATAAATTAAAATATAAATTATGGAAAAACAAGAAAAATTATTCGAAAAAGTGTACGAGATTTTAGGTGATATTACGGAGTGTAATCCAAAGGAGATTCTGCCGGATACCAACCTGTTACACGATATGGGAATGACCTCTCTCATGGGGCTGGAAGTTTTGGTAGAACTGGAAAGAAATTTTCAGGTCAGCCTTGATGAAGAGCTTTTAGCTAATATGACGACCCCAAAAGATATTGTTAAAGTTTTGGAAGAAGAACTAGCAAGCTAAAATCTTGACTATTCATTCATATTTTGTTCAAAAAATGAACAGGTAGGGAATGAGACAAATTATCAAAATCAACTTATTGTAACAAACCAACACAAAACATGATTGACAATATTAATGTCGATGATTTGGTGATTGGAGCGGGCCTCTGTGGGTTAATGTATGGCTTAACAGCTGCCACAGAGGGACGTTCTGTCGTCATTAGCGAAGCACATCATAAAGTAGGCGGATATGCTACCAATTTTTACAGAAACAAGAGAAAATTCATTTTTGACTGTAGCCAGCATAAAGTAAGCGGACTCAGAGAACATGTAGGAAACCTCTGGAATACTCTAAAAAGGCTGGAACTCCATTCTTTACTGGAAGAATTTCATCTTCATGAAGAAATTGGAACCGTCGTTTATAGAGGCAACTTTATCAGAATCCCCTCAGAGCCGAATGAAATTAAAGAGATGCTTAGAATGTACTTTCCGGATGAAGCCAGCGGAATAGAACAGCTATTCAAAGATATAGAAACCCATGGATATCAGCATTATATGTTTTTCAGAAGACTGATGAATGAGTATACCATCAACAAAGATATCTTAAGAGAAAGCAGAGGCCTCTCCAAAATCACGGCACGGGAATATTTTGAAACACTATTTAAAGGAAATGATATCATTGAAGTGCTCAGCCCTATCGCCATCTATTCCGGGTCTATTTCCAATGAGGTGAATGCTTTTTATTTTCTTCATTGTCTGTATGCTATGTTTTATGGGGGCCAGGCTTATGTAAAAGGAACAGGCCAGCACCTCTCGAATGTATTACTCAAAGAATTTATCAACCGTGGAGGGATCCTGTTAAAAAAGAATCCGGTCTATGAGATGGAAGACGATGATGAACATATGCTCGTCAAGACCCGAAAAAATATGATCAGGGCCAAGAATGTAATTGCAACCTGCCCTCCGGAAGACGTACTGAAAATGCTGAAGAAACAGGAATATACAGACCGTTTCCAAAGCGTTATTAATAATTTTGAGGTCGGATGGGGACACTTTTGCGTATACATCGTGATCTCGGTTCCTCCGGAAGAAGTCGGCATATTTTCTCCCGAATATCTTTTGGTTTCAGACTCAGGAGACGACTTTACGAAGGAAGATTTTGAAAACGACAGATATTATGATCTTTTTACCCTGAGCATAAGCAACTATCATAGATTTGATCCTGCTGGTGGCTATGTCATCCAGCTTGTCATGCTGGATCATGGAGACAGATGGTTTCATCTTTCAGAGGAAGAATATACTGCCAGAAAACAAAAAATTCAGGATAAGTTTATAAAAAGAGCCCTTAAGACATTTCCAAAACTCGAAGGAAAACTGATCTATACAGAATCATCAACACCAAAAACAAATTACAAATTTACTCTTGCCACCAAAGGTTCTGCTTTTGCCTATAAGATGCTCCCCAGAACCAATTTAAGCCTGCTTAGTGATTTTCCCAATGACAAAATTAAATTAGTCAGTACCTGGGCTGGAGGTCCGGGTTATGAGACCGCAATGTGCTTTGGCTTTACACAAGGTAAATTATTGAGTAAAAACACAAAAATATGAATCCGTTAAAGAAAAAAACACTCAGCCCAAAATTTTCAGATCTGCTGGAGAAGCTTAATAAAGCATCTGAAAAAAAGCAAATGAGCCTGCTTCTGGATCATCCCTGGGATGAACCCATAGATAATGTATGGCTTAAGAAGAAAGAGAATATTTCCATCTATGGAACTCCGTATTACGATCTTGCATCAGAGGAAGAAAGAAGGCTTCTGTCTGTATATGAAACCGGAGCCTGGTGGTATACGTTTATTGTATTTGAAAACCTGGTCTCGGAATATTATATGAAAATTGTAAATCATGGTTCTCTGAAAAGATTTCCGGAGGTGGTAAAATATATACATCATTTCTGCAAAGAAGAAATCGTACATGCCATGGTATTCCGAAAGGCAATGAATTATTTTAATATTGCCCCCTTCCCTGTTCCTTTAAACTTACGGGAAATATACAGCCATAATGCGTCAATGTCTGAATTTCCACTTAAAGCCATCTACCTTACTATTTTAATAGAATGGCTGGCCGAAAACAATGCCATGGAAGACTGTAACAGCAAAGAAATTTCCAAACTTTCCCGGGCAATAGCGGTAGAACACCATAAAGAGGAAGCGAGACATATAGAATGGGGAAAAAACATGATCCGGGAATTTATAGATGTTGTTCCTGATTTTTTAAATGAAGCCCGGGAGATTACAGCTCCCATGCTAAGAAGTATGCTCGACATGTCCATATCCAGTATAATGGTATATGCCAGAGTTGGTTTTAAAGATAAAGCCTTTAAAAACTATAAAGAGCTTATCCCAACTGTTCTGAATGCTGAAAACAGAAAAAGAATCAATTCAAAGATTATGGCCCCCATGATGAGGTATTTCATAGAAATAGGAATCTGTACTCACGAGAATATAGAAGTATGGAAAGCAAATGGTTTTGAAAAAGATGTTGAAAATGCTGTCGAGTATTTTAAAAAGAAATCCGCTAATGAAGGCGATATAGACAATGTCATGGATAAAGATTATGATTAAATATCAGTCTTTTACAAAACTATTCAAACCCTTATTAATTAATATTAAATTTTTGATATGCATATTAACTTAGATGGCAGGCATTTCCTGGTGACCGGTGGTGGACGGGGAATTGGAAAAGCTATTGTTCGGCAATTACTTTTTTCAGGAGCATCCGTTTCATTTACCTATAACCAAGGCCGGGAAACTGCAGAAAAATACTTACAGGAACTTTCTGTTGAATATCCCGATAAAATAGCATTATACCATGCTGATATCCAAGATGAGGAACAGTCAAAATCATTAATAGAAACTATAGAAAAATCCTCATTAGGACCTCTATATGGGCTCATCAATAATGCAGGAATTACTGCAGATGCCCCATTTTTCAGTATGACTCATGCTATGTGGAGAGACGTGATCAATACCAACTTAAATGGAACTTATTTTCTTTCCAAAGCGGTTATAAAATCATTTATCCGAAAGAAAAATTCAAAAATAATCAATATTTCATCTGTTTCCGGTGTGCGTGGTGCTGTAGGACAGGCCAATTATGGAGCATCCAAAGCAGCCATTATCTCACTCACCAAAACACTCGCCTTAGAATTTGCCAAGTTTAATATGCAGGTGAATGCAGTGGCTCCCGGATTTATAGATACTGAAATGGTTGCCCAAATGAATGAACAGGATAAGAAAAAAATAGACCAGATGATCCCCATGAAAAGAATGGGAATTCCTCAGGAAGTTGCCGACATGGTCACCTTTCTCTGTTCTGAAAAAAGCAATTATGTGACCGGTCAGACATTCGTCATTGATGGTGGATTAACCTTATAAATAAACACAAAACCAATATGAAAAGAGTTGTGATTACAGGAATGGGAGTCGTAAGCCCGCTAGCTTGTGAGAAAGATGATTTCTGGAAAAAAATACTCAATGGAGATACCGGAGTCAGTGATCTTACCAAACTGGATTCCTCAAATTATAAAGGGATAACAAGAGCTGCAGAAGTGCATCTTGAAAAAGAATATCAAAATATAAACGTCATTGAGCATTTCCGCCCATATGGAAAAGCTGTTACTTATGCTGCCGCTGCTGTAGATATGGGATTAAAAGATGCAGGGCTGGAACATCAGTTTACTCAAAAAAACAACTATGGAATTATCCTGGGAACAACGAATGGTAATCAGGATATTGTAGAACGTATCGTAGATGAATGGAATCTTGGTATGGAGCATGAAGAGCTCAATCCTGAGGCCAACGAAACCCTGAATAGATTCAGACCTGTAGAATTAAGTGCTGGTATTGCAAAATATTATCATCTGGGAGGTCCCAATATGGTTATCCCTACCGCCTGTGCAGCCGGGAATTACGCTATAGGAACAGCCTATTCTATGATTCAGGAAGGTAGATCTCCCCTTATTATTGCAGGAGGTGCAGATCCTTTTACAAGGTCATGTTATACTGTATTTTACCGGCTAGGTGCAATGTCAAAAAATGATTGCAAACCTTTCGATCAGGATAGGACAGGAATGATTGTAGGAGAAGGCGCGGCTGTTTTAATTCTTGAAGAACTGGAGCATGCGTTGGCCAGAGGAGCAAGGATCTATGGAGAAATAAAGGGATATGGACTGGCTTGTGATGCATATGATCCCACAGCCCCGGATCCGGAAGGTTCAGGAGCTACATTATCCATGTCTAATGCTCTTGTTTCAGGTAATATTGACAGAAAAAACATCACCTATGTAAGTGCTCACGGAACCGGAACAAAAGCAAATGATGCTCATGAGATAAAAGCAATGAGTAATGTCTTTGGAGAAGGAATAAACACTTTATATGTGAATGGAATAAAATCAATGCTGGGACATTGTATGGGGGCAGCAAGTGCTCTTGAGGCTGTAAGCTCAGTTTTATCATTATATCATCAGCAAATTCCGAAAAACAGAAACACAGAAAGAATTGACGAATCTTTTAATATCAACTTCCAGATACAGCCATCCAAGGAAATAGAACATCATGTAGAACACGTTCTAAGTAATTCTTTTGCCTTTGGCGGTAACATCTGTAGTGTAATATTCAGCAAATATGATACAAATTAATTCAAAAACCGATATTGTAATTTCTGCTATTGGCTTTAACAGTCCGTATGGAACAGAAATAGATGAATACCTGAACAATTGGGGAAATCTGCCCCTACCTTCTTCTATCATTGAAGATCATGATCCTCAGAAATTTTTAAAACCCAAAGGGCAGCGTTTTCTGAATAAAGCCACATTAATTTACTGTAATGCCGCATTCCAGTCTATTCATAACCGGGATTTAGGTAAGTATATACAAAACAATCCGGAGAGGATTGGGCTCTATGATGGAACGGAACTATCTAACCTTGAGGACTGTTTTATTTTCGATTTAACAGCTAAAAATCAGGGACCGGACAGAGTAAGCCCTATGAAAGCACCCAGCACAATCGCTAATGCAGCAGCCAGCCAGATGGCTATACAAACTGGAATAAAAGGACCTAACTTCAGTGTATGCGCAGGAATGGCGGGAAGTCTCCAGGCATTGGATATTGCTTATCTTCATTTGAAACAGGGAATGATAGATTACGGAGTAACGGCTTCTACGGAGGTACGGAATTCCTATCAGAAAGCAATACAAAAAAACCAGAGAAATAAATCTCCGGAACTGGGAATCTCCATGATTCTGGAACGTCAGGAATCTTTAGAAAAGGACAACAGGAAGCCTTTAGCCCGAATTACAATGCTGCATTCTGAAACCTATACCCATGATGCAATTCCTTTTGAAACCTATTTGTATGAAATGTTATTCCCGGTTATAAGACTGTACAATACAGATACGATCATTGTCTCCGGCGGAACTTCCACAATACATACCAATATATTCGAAAACTTATTTAAAGAAAAGAATTTTCCTGTGACAGTATTGTATCCTGAAGATAAATTCGGTGATCTGGATAATGCCGGAGGAATGCTAGGTATTGCTTATGCCATATCAGTATTTAACGGACAAAACTCTCACAGAACAGACAAAAAAAACATCCTTGTCCTGTCAGCAGATCCGTCCGGAACAGTAATCTACACCATTATAGAAAAAAACAGTATATAGTATGAAAGCCATTTTAGAATCCTATCAAATCTCCCAAATAGTAAAATACCGATACCCTTTTTTACTCATAGATAAAGTCACCGAATATGTAAAAGGGGAAAGACTAAAAGCCGTCAAAGCTGTATCTATGGGAGAGCCTTATTTTTCAGGACATTTTCCTGATTTTCCCATCATGCCCGGCGTCCTCATTACCGAAGCTCTTGCTCAGACCTCTTCATTAATGACGGTCCTGGATAGTCTGGATTGGCAAGCTGGCAGTGAAATTCCAACTTCAGAAGCAACTTCAATGGGAGTATTGGGAAGCGTTCAAATCAGCTTTTTACAATCTGTACTTCCAGGAAACTTACTGGAACTGGAGGTCAGCATAGATTGGAAAAAGGGATCCGCCAGCTCTGTGAATGTCAAAGCATCAGTAGAAGGCTCTGTCTGTGCAAAAGGCAAAATCACAGTGATGTCTGTTGATAAAAGTAAAATCTCTTCTTAAGCATGAATACGCCTATTTTATTCTGTATTCCTTATGCAGGTGGATCATCAATGTCATTTTCAAATATAACAAGCCTGATCAGCATGGAGGGGTTGGAGATTAAATGCCTGGAACTTCCGGGAAGAGGTCTTAGACACAAAGAACCACTCCTCTCCTCTCTGGATGAGGCAGTGGAGGACCTTTATGCACATATAAAAGACAGTCTGGTATTTCCGCAAAGACCTATTTTAATCTGGGGGCACAGTATGGGTGCTATTTTAGCCCTATTGGTTTCTTCCAAATTAAATAAATATCAGTTCAATACGGTTGGATTATTGGTTTCAGGAATGAAAGCGCCTACTCACCAGTCATCACCTCATACCCTGTCCGAAAAGGCTAAAAACAAATTATTATCTGATCTTTTACCTATCAAGTATGAGCAGAACAAAGAGGCTCCTCTTTTTCAAAAAATTTATAAGAAAAGAATGGAGATTATGGAAAAAGATGTAGAAATATTGGAAAAATATCAGACTGATAATTGGTCAAAAATATCTGTATCCAATACTATAGCTGTTATCATGGGCGAAAGTGATGAACTATACCCTACCTTATCCTATTATGAAAACTGGAAACTTCATACTTCAGGTAATACAGAATGGTTTCCGATAAAGGGCAATCATTTTTTCCCGATGCAGCATCCGGAAGAGACCGCCAGATTACTTACTCAAATACTAACACAAATATTGAATTAAAACAATCCATTAACTTAAAAAACAAAAAATGAAAGTGAAAAAATTATTATTTCTACCGGCAATTGCCTTGCTGAGTCTAATGTATGCATGTTCCAATGATAGTATGACACTGGAACCTATTGCTGAACCCAATGCTCAAATATCAGCTTTATCCATGTCCAGAAATGTCTCATCGCTATCTGCTTATTTTGGTGATAATATAGATTTCAACAATTTACCCAATTATGCCAACCAAAATATTCCCATGTATATATTCAGGAACAACATTCCGTTCATTAATCGTATCACCAATGAAGGAGCTACATTAGGAAGGGTTTTATTTTATGATAAGAAGCTCTCCAGCAACAATACCGTATCATGTTCCAGCTGCCATAAACAGGAATTGGCATTTGGAGATAATAATGTTGCCAGTCAGGGGGTAAATGGAACAACGGGCAGACATTCTATGAGGCTGATCAATGTGAGATTTGCAGAAGAAGCCAGATTGTTCTGGGATAAACGGGCAGCCTCCCTGGATACCCAGACAACCATTCCGATAAAAGACCATGTAGAAATGGGCTATAGTGGTAAGAACGGAGCCCCATCATTTGATAATCTTATTACAAAACTTCAGGGCCTGGAGTATTATAAAGACCTTTTCACAAGAGCCTATGGCAGCCCGGAGATTACCGAAGAAAAAATGCAGAAAGCATTAGCCCAATTTGTCAGCAGTATCATCTCTTTTGACTCAAAGTATGACGAAGGAAGAACTATGAGTGGATCTGATTTTCTTGATTTCCCTAACTTTACCGCCGAAGAAAACCTTGGAAAAAAACTATTCCTGGAATTTCCTGTTGCCGTACGGGGAACCCGTGCAGGAGGAGGTTTCGGCTGTGCAAGCTGCCACCTGGCTTCGGAATTTGGGATGAGTGCCCTGAGTGGTAATAATGGCGTAATTGATAAAATAGGGAGTACTGACATAGATCTTACTGTGACCAATTCTCCTTCAATGCGGGATCTGGTTAATTCCAATGGGCAACCTCATGCTCCTATGATGCATTCTGCTGTGTTTTCTACGTTAGAGCAGGTAATAGATCACTATAACAATATTCCACAAGATCCCAGAAACAACAAACTGGACAATAACCTCCGCTTAAGAGGCTTAAATGCTACACCGGAGGAAAAAAAGGCGGTTATTGCCTTTATGAAAACTCTTACCGGAAAAAATGTTTATAAGGATAAAAAATGGTCAAACCCATTTATTAATTAATAGAATTTGATATAAAAGCCGGCTTTTGCCGGCTTTTTTTAAACATCTCCGGAATCTTATAATTTCGTTCTTCCAGATAATGCAAATCGTATTGTTTGGTTTCTGAATCTCTATTATATCCGTAAATACAATGAGTATGCTAGTGATAGCCTGTTAAAGCCCAAATTTAGAAAACAGTCCCGGTTTTTTCCATGACGCTCTGTATTCATCAGCAATAGAATCATAGTCTGGAAAAGAACACACATGATCCAATATCGCGTGTGCTTCCTTAAGATTACCGGACTTGTACAGAACAGCTGCCTTTGCCAGCTCTACCCCTTCCATTAATTTGTCATATCCCCATTCTTCATTATTATAGATCGTAAAAAACCTTTCAGCAAGTGATAAAGTCTGATCTTTATGATTCAGTTTACTATAAATTCTGACTCCATAACTGAGCCAAAGTACATAATCTTGAGTGTCCATGATTTCCGCATTGAAAGCATCATGATTACCAAATGCGGACGCAGCTTCCGGGTATGCTCCATGAAAATAATTGCTCTTTACCATCATATAAATTGTTTTCGCCCTGTCGAAACTGTCCAGCATAAAGTCTTTTTTGCTTTCCAGATACTTATGAGCTGTGATGGCTACTTTTCTGTAATCTTCGCATTCATTATAGAGCTGCATCAGAATATATTGTGGATGAGGTTCCCGGGGAAAACGTTCGGCAACTTTTTCATAATAAGATTGTCGGGTTATATGATCTTCGTTATCCAGACGCTGATCCACTATTTCCTCCAAAATATTCTTACCTGCTTCCAGATCCCTGTAATCATAATCACTGATCTCCGGATGTTCCATACTGTGCTGATAGTAGTAAGTAAGGGTTTCTTCAGCATTCCTGTAAACATTATCACATCCCAGCAGGCAATGAACCTCAATCTGGCGTGCTTTATAGTATAAATTTTTATAAAAATAACGATCGTCCTCTTCATCATAGAGACTGAAATACCTGTTCAGCGCTGCCTCAGCCTCTTCATCGTCTTCACCCTCTAATAATGCATCCAGCAGTACAAAATGAAGTTCCCTGAACTCGGAATATGTAAGCCCTTCAGAGGCTTTCGCGGCAGAAGTATAATGATCTCCCTGCAAAGAATATTTAATGGCTAAATTATTACAGCACATCGCTCTGGTATGCAGGTCACTGTAATAATCGCTATCAAACTGATCCTGTTTATAGTATCTTCGGAATGCTTTGTAAGCCTGCTCATATACCATTCGGCTTACTTCAGTCCACGGTAACGCATCATTTTCATCTTGTATATTTTCTATAAACTCATTCAGATAAACCCCTTCATTATAGATTTCTCCGGGCAAATCCGAAAATACAGGAATTTCAGCCGGTATCACTTTATAAAGGTGATATTCTGATTCTGTTTTCCGTCTCCATGCCGTTGCGTTTGATGATAAGGCTACGGCTTTTTGTAGCAGGGGAATTGCCTCAGCGTAACTTTTTTCTTCATAGAGATAAGTCCCTGCAAAGTAGTAACCTGAAAAAAGTTCCGGATGTATAGTAATCACTTCAAGAGCATGCTCATGATAAAAGTGTTCAGAAATGTTCAGCAGGTCAGCATAATTTCTTTCAATGATCAGCTGATAGTAGAAAACATCAGGATGATAGTATCCGTTTTGAATCAATTCTGCAAAACGCTGATGCCACTCTACCAGCTTTTCCTGTATATACAAAGCACTGTTAGTCCCCTTGATGGCTTTCAGCATCATCTTCACTGAAAGATCCGGAGCGTTATTTTCATAGGCAATATCTGCAAGGTTGATAAAATCATTGTCATCTCTGCTTACAAACGTAGATTGTCCCTCTTCAATAAGAGTTATTAATTTTTCTCCGGGGATCATTTTTTCGCGGTCCAGCAGATACACTTTTTTGATCCAGAACAAGGAGGTATTTTTATCCCTCAGCTCCCGGTTGTCTGCAAATGCCCTTTGAAAATAATATATTCCGCCTTCAAGGCTGTTCAAAAGGGCCTCATTTTCGCCCAGAGATTCATATATTTTTACCAAAAAATCATAGCCATAGGTTTCGTATTCAATATGATCCAGTAAACGTTCTGCATATGTTATAAATTCTACCCTGTTTTCTTCTGTGATATGTTTTTTCATCCTGCCTATCTGCATCAATGTATATTCGTTGCTTAAAGGATAGTCCAGGATATTATAAAGGGCTTTAAGGTTGTTCGGATTTAGTTTTAAAATTCTGCGCAGATACGGAATTACTTTGTCACAGATAGCATTGTAGACTTCTTCATGTCCTTCATCATACACCCTGTCATGATGTGCCACTGCCATTAAAAATAAAACGTCTTCATGGTCAGGATGGGATAATAAGTAGTTTTCACCCTGTGCAATACACTGTTCCAGTTCTCCACGATAAAACAGCTGTTCAAAATTGTTGTACATTATTAATATTTTGTTCTAAAATTCTATTGTTTTTTCCTGTCAGCTTTAGAAGCCTAAGGATTTTTTGATGTGGTATGCAAAATATAAAAAACAAAATTAAAAACAGAGGAAAATACCCATAAAATCAGGAATAATATGATATTAAACTTATAGACCTTTACGCGTAAAAACTCAATATGTCTGATACAGAAAAGTTTATCATCATGAGCCAGAATAGTAAATTATTATACAAAAAATTAAAATCTTATTAAATCAGAAAAATTACTGCATAAAATTGCCCTAATTCTTTAATTTTCAAATTTAAAGCCTTAATTTTGAAGCGAAATTCAGAAAATTCAGATTCTTCAACAACTATGTACATGAAAAAAATGATGATCGGGCTTTGTTCAGCCCTATCGGTTATTGTTTTGGGACAAAAAAAGCCCTCAAAAGTAAGTAATCTTACCGCTTACAGTTATCAGACATTCAATTGTGACAACAAAGGATATTTTGATGCTGCCAAATATGAAAAAGAAGAAATAGACGGCGTTAATAAACTGCTATATAAATTCAATGGGGTTCATTTTGATACGAATCCTATTTTTAAGCTTTCCAGCCTTGAAGAGGTTCGCAAAAATAAAGAGGCTCACTTAGAAAACCTCGAAAAACAATATCAGGAAAAAAAAGAAGAACTTTATAGTCTTAAAGTGATCGATTTGCCGGTTTGGAAAAACCTGTATGAGAATGCTATTCAGACTTTTGAAAATGAGTATGAATTAAACAAGGAAGAGATTATGGCTTTTTCTGATCCTTCGACCCTCAAAAACAGTAAATTTTATAATACTTGCAAAGAGCCTATAGATGCTATATCTTCTCCGGATCGGGAAAAAATGTTTGAGGCCTGGAAAAACTTTACGGAACTAAAAAGCAAAAACAATGCAGACCCTAAAGGCGTAATGGCCAGATTTGATCTAAAAATGAATGATCCTCAAAAAGAAGATTACGCCTTGATTGATCTGATCGGCCTTAGTTTTCACAACTGTGCCAACAGCAGCTTCAGACAAAAGCGTGAAGATGAAGGGACCGTTTACAAAGATTTTGATAAGATTTTCATGAAGCTGAAAAAAAACTGTGAAGAATTGTAAGATCTGTTTTTATTGAAAAATTGAAGAATTTAAAAATATCATGCAGCACCTGATTGGGTGCTGTTTTTTTGTTTAGGAACGATGTAGATATTGTCATAGCATTTCCACTCTTCTCCAATCCGCAGAATATTGAGGTTGGAAATCAGGTCTTTAAACTTCTGATTATTTTATCTCTACTTAGTTCTATCTTTTTGTATCTTCAATTCTTAATTAAAAAAACATAAAAATGAAAAACAAACAAAAAGCAATCGAACTCCTAAATGGTATTGAAACACGGGTACCTCTTGATCATATCAATGAAGAGAAGTACATACAACACAATCTGAATATTGGCGAAGGACATGCAGGCTTAGAAGCCCTGTTTTCACAGCTTCCAAAAGGCTCTACCAAGGTAAATATCATAAGGGCTTTTGAGGATGGTGACTATGCCTTCTGTCATGTAGATTACAACTTTTTCGGCCCCAAAATAGGATTTGATATTTTCCGTTTCGAAGAAGGAAAAGCAGTGGAACATTGGGATAACCTTCAGGAAACATCCGGCCCAAATCCAAGTGGTCATACCATGACAGACGGTACAACAACGATTACAGACTCAGACAAAACGGAGGCTAACAAAGTATTGGCACGAAGCTTTGTAGAGGATATTCTGGTCAACGGAAAAATGGACAAGTTAACCCATTATATTGATGGTGAAAACTATACCCAACACAACCCACAAATAGGTGATGGTCTGTCTGGCCTGGGGAAAGCTTTGGAATATATGGCTTCTCAGGGTATTACGATGCAATATGACACCATCCATTTAGTATTGGGAGAAGGTAATTTTGTGCTCACTGCAAGCGAAGGCAAATTTGGCGGAAAACATACCTCTTTTTATGATTTGTTCCGCATTGAAAACGGAAAAATTGTCGAACACTGGGATACCATAGAAGAAATTCCGGCAAAGGAAAACTGGAAAAATAACAATGGGAAATTTTAACTGAAAAACTTTTACAGTCAGGCTCCTCATAAGTTTAAACAAATTTAATATTTATAAAAATCAAAAAGCGTATCAAAAAAATGATACGCTTTTTGGGTTAATTAAAGGTTGTTATTTTTAGTCTACGTGTTTCGGAGTAAATCCGTCTTCACTTAGTTCTTTATGTACATAGTCAGCTTTCATTTCAGCTTCGTAGTCTACTTTTTCATGTTTACCCATTCTTCTTAGAATTGAATCAAATAATGAATAAACTACCGGCACAATGATCAGCGTCAGGAATAGAGATGATGTCAAACCACCAATAATAACCCATGCCAATCCGTTGTTCATTTCCGCTCCTGCTCCTTTTGCAATCGCAATCGGGATCATACCGAAAATCATCGCAATTGTTGTCATCAGGATCGGACGAAGACGTGCGTGGTTCGCCTGAATCAAAGCATCATGAGTACTGGCTCCTGCTTCTTTTCTCATATTCGCAAAGTCGACAATCATAATCGCATTCTTCGCTACCAAACCAATCAACATGATCATCCCCAGCATCGTAAAGATGTTTAATGAATTTGCGGTGATAGCAAGGATAACCATTACCCCGATCAATGCCAGAGGAATAGAGAATAATACTACAAACGGATATACGAATGAATCATACAATGAAACCATTACCAGGTAAACCAATACGATAGCGGCCATCAATGCAATTCCTAAGGTACCGAAACCTTCGGTCTGGTTTTCCATATCACCACTCCAGATGTAGCTTACTCCCGCCGGTTTTGTTTTTTCGTTATCCATAAACTGAGCAGCCCATTCGTTGGCAACGTCTCCTACAGGACGACCTACCACTTTAGATTTTACCTTTACAGAAGGTGCTTTATCTCTACGTTCCAATAAACTCGGTCCTGAACCCATTTTCACTTCTGCAAACTGACTTAGTCTGATCTGCTCACCCTGAGGATTTGTAAACATCAGGTTTCTTACATCATCAATAGATTGTCTGTTGGCATCACCAAAACGGATATTGATGTCATATTCATATTCTCCGGCTCTGAATTTTCCGTCTGTATTTCCACTGAATGCAGTCTGCATCGTTTGTCCTACACTGGAAAGGTTTAAGCCTAAAGATGCCATTTTATCTCTGTCGATATTCACCTGAACTTCCGGATTTCCAGAGTCAGTCGATAATTCTGCATCTACGGAACCAGGAACTTTTTTAAGCAACTCTAGAATTCTGTTAGCTTCTTTATTGGCTGTTTCGTTATCCTGAGCCGTTACCACCATTTCAATCGGTGCATTATCTGCTCCCATTAATCCGATTGGTGCCGTTTTAAATTCAACTCCTGTGAATTTTTCTTCCAATGCTCTCTTGATTCTTGCAGATTTTATATCTGTGCTTTCATTACGCTCAGATTTATCTACCAGAATCACCTGGATCTCTGACTGATATAAAGTAGCCTGCGCACCACCAAATCCTGATGACTGCTGACCAACTGTGGTGATCATGTCTACAACATCTTTATCATTTCTAAGATATCTTTCAACCTCCAATGTCAGCTGATTGGTTTTTTCTACAGAAGCATCTTTAGGTAATTCCATCTGAACAAGGAACTGTCCTCTGTCCATTTTAGGGAAGAATTCACCACCGATAAATCCGAAAGCTACCAGCATGAATGAAGAAATCAGGATAATGAAGGTTACGACTACTGTCATAATTCTTCTTAATGTTGTTTTTAAAGCCCACTCCAGAATTCCTGTGATCCAGTGAGTGAATTTTTCCAATTGCTTTTCAAACCAAAGGATAAATTTCTCAAAAGGATTTTTACCTGTCAAATGTACCAGTTTACCATATCTTGAAGATAACCAAGGAATGATGGTAAATGAAGCTAATAAGGAGAATAATGTCGCAATAACCACCGTGACGCAGAACTGCGCCAGGATATCAGATACCAATCCTGAACTCATCGCGATCGGTAAGAATACCACCACGATTACCAGGGTAATAGCTGTTACGGTAAATCCAATCTCCGAAGCTCCGTCATAGGCTGCACGAATTCTGCTTTTCCCCATCTCCATGTGACGGTAAACGTTCTCCAAAACTACAATGGCATCATCCACAAGGATACCAACAACCAGTGAAAGTCCTAATAAACTCATCAGGTTTAAGGTATAGCCCATCAGATACATCCCAATTACTGTTGCAATCAATGACATCGGAATAGAAACCATTACGATAAATGCATTTCTGATGTTATGAAGGAACAATAACATTACTACTGCTACCAGGATAATCGCTAAGAATAAATCGAAAATTACATGGTCCGCAGCTTCAAGTGTAAAGTCTGTTGTATCATCTACAATGTTTATTTTAATTGCCTGAGTTTTATAATTCTTCTGAACATCAGCAATTGTTTTCTTCACTAATTCTGAAACTGAAACCGCATTGGCATCAGATTGCTTTTTAACCTGAAGTAAAATCGTAGAATTCTGATTGTATCTTGCAACTTTCTCCACATCTTTCTGTGTATCGAAAACTGTTGCAATATCAGATAAACGAACCTGAGCTCCATTTTTATTGGAAACGACAAGGTTATTCATCTCATCTACACTTTTATATTTTCCGGAAAGTCTGATCGTAGATCTTGAAGTTCTCGTCTTCAAAGCTCCCGTCGGGAAATCCAGGTTTGAGGAAAGAATCGCCTGCTGTACGTCTGCGATGGCAATCCCATATCCCTGCATTTTCTTTTCATCTAAGTTTACCTGAATCTCTCTTTCCTGCCCTCCTACAAGGTCAACCTGAGCCACACCGTTTACACGGGAGAAAATAGGTTCTATTTTTTTATCTAAAAGGTCATAAAGATCTTTATTATTCAGTTTATCACTGGAAATACTCAATGTCATGATCGGGAGATCATCCAATGAGAATTTCTGCAAAGAAGGTGGATCTGCATCGTCCGGAAGATCTGCTAAAATAGCATTAACCTTTCTCTGTGCATCATTCAAAGCATAGTTTACATCGGCACCGGTATTCAGCTGAACCATAATAACCGATAAACTTTCATAAGATGAAGATTCTACTTTTTTTACGTTTTCCAGGGAACCCACGGCATCTTCAATTTTCCGGGTTACCGAAGTTTCCACCTCAGCAGGCGAAGCTCCGGGATATACCGTAGAAATGGTTACCATATTGGTTTCAAACTTTGGAATCAACTCGTACCCCATCATGGAGTAACTTAATAAACCACCCAACGTAAGTATCGTAAACAATACGATAACAAGGGATGGCCTTTTAATGGATATTTCTGCTAACTTCATCTTGTGTTACTTTACGATATTGATTTTCGCACCATTATCAAGGTTGATCTGTCCACTGGTAACTACCTGTTCACCACCGTTCAGTCCGCTTAAGATCTGAACTTTATCACCGTACACTTTTCCTGTTTGTACTTTGATCAGTTTAGCAATACCATTGTTTACGATAAATAATTGCCCTGAACTTACTCCGTTTACGAAAGCTTCTGCAGGAACGGTAAGCATATTCTGAGTTTCAGCACCGTGATTGGTTTTAAATAAAGCGGTTGCATACATCCCGGCTTTTAAGTTTCCTCTGTTCTGAACTTCAATTTCAACAGGGAAATTTAAAGATGCATCACTTTTAGGAGCAATGAAGGTAATTCTACCGCTGAAAGAATCTTCAGGTAAAACATTAACATTAATGGGAACTTCCTGTCCCAGTGCAATTCTTCCTACCTGGCTTTCATCTACCAATACAGAAAGTTTAAGACTGTTGATATTAACGATTTCAAACATAGAAGTCCCTACAGAAACCACTGTTCCAGGCTCAACCATCTTTTTATTGATCGTTCCGCTGATTCCTGCACGAATGCTGGTATCATTTACTCTTACTCCCTGAGCTTTAACGGCAGCCTGCATGTTTTTCAGCTGTAGTCTTGAGTTATCCAGCTGCTGTTTTGTAACACCACCGGTTTTATATGCGTTTTCGTAACGTTGGTTGTCAATAATTGCATTTTGCAAATTATTCTGCGCTTGTGTTACATCAACTTCAATGGCATCTCTTTTAATAGTTGCCAACGTCTGACCTGCAGAAACTCTGGAACCTTCCTTTACCAAAACACTAACGATACGCCCTGCAATTTCTGAAGACTGATTCATTTCCTGTTTAGGAATAAATGTTCCGTTGGCTGAGTAATCGGTATTGATATTTTCTCTAGAAACCGTTACAACATTCACGTTGATCTTATCAACCTGCTTAGCAACTTCTTTAACCTCTTTTGTCTGTTTCTCTTTGTTACCTGCAATCTTATAGGCTGCCAAACCTACAAGTACAGCTGCTACGATGATATATATTAAAGTTTTTTTCATTTTAGTTATGGGTTTTGTAGTGTGTTTAATTCTCCTTTAGCTTTAATTAATTTGATCTCAGCTTGCTTATAGTCTAATAATGCGTTTGAATAATTCTGTTTTGCCTGAGTCAAAGCATTCTCAGAATCTAAAACTTCTGTAAGTGTTGCCAAACCATTCTGATAATTAGACTGAGTATTTTTCTGTACTCTTTCCGCAAGGCCTACATTGTCTTTCATACTTTGGATATTAATGATAGAGTTTTCCATATTGGAAATCGCATTTTTATAATCCAAGTTCAAAGTCAACTGGGTGTTTTGAATATCCAAATCCAAATCCTGAATATCAATTTCAGCTTGCTGAATCTTAGCTTTTGTAGACCCTCCTGTAAAGATCGGAACATTAATATTTAGCCCTATTGCTGAATAATCACTCCAAAGTACCCCATTACTCAAACCATTGGTAAGAGGAAATTTCTTTCCTGTTGCCGCCCATGCATAATTGGCCTGCAGGCTTACAGTAGGATAAAGATAGGCTTCCGTTGCTTTTTTGTTGAACACAAGAAGCTCCCTGTTTTTATTCTTCACTTGCATCTCCAAGCGGTTATTCAGATCCACGTTGCTGATGATTAGCTCAGGTTTCGGTTCAATAGTCTTTTCTTCAAGCTCTATACTGGAATCAATGGGAACTCCCATGTAAAACTTCAGAGCATTTTTTGAAAGCTCAACTGAATTGATCAGTTGCTGTCTGTTTGATCCAATATTAGTCAGCTGTACGTTTGTACGATCTAAATCAATGGCTTTTGCCAATCCGTTATCAACTAGACTCTTGATAACATTTCTTGTTTTTTCTGTATTGGTGTAGCTTACCTCCACAGTCTTAAGGTTTTCTTCCTGTACAAACACCTGATAATAAGCAGTGGCTACATTTTCAATAATCTGTTCATTGGTCAACTGAGCATTCAGGATATAAAACTCTCTTGTTGATTTTGCAGCCTTAAGGCCAGTAAAGACTCTCTGATCAAATATAGCCTGCTGAACATTTACCCCTGCATTGGTGCTCCAAGGCTGTCCCAACTGAGCGGTTATTCTTTGTCCACCAAATTCCAGTAATGACTGCTGAATAATTGGATTATAAGTTAAGCCTGCCGTACCGGTTACCTGAGGTAAAGCTCCTGCTCTGGCTTCATCTATTTTATATTCAGCTTTTTTGATCTGTAAGGCCGCTTTTTTGGCTTCTGCCTTATTTTGAAGAGCCTGCTTAATGGCTTCCTGTAAAGAAACCTGCTGTTGTGCAGACACCGATGAAAAGCCGAAAATCATAAATGCTGCAGCTATCCCAATTTTTAGCTTTTGCGCAGTTATACGTTTTCTTTTCATAATTTTATACTTCGTTTATTTTTTTATGTAGTTTAATGTTGTTATTTTATTTCTATATGACGAACGCCGTTCTGAAATACTTTAATTTTTAAATAACATATTGATAATAATCTCTTTCCGTTCTGAAATAATCTTATCATATTCATCATCACTAATCATCAGATTCTCCATAAACAGAGGTCTTATAGCACTTGGAAAAACCAATAACGAAACCATATTCAGAATAAACTGAACGGGTGACATTTTCTCAATATTTCCCAATTCCATTTCTTTTTCAATATCGCGGTACATCTGGTCCAGGATATCTTCTTCAATTTCTCTTTGATGACAGCTTCCCTTATTGATCTGTGAAACAATATAAGTTTCCAGATAAGGATACTGAAGGCTTGTAGCAAGGCTGCTTTCTATAAACTCACTCATTTTCTCCTTAAAAGGAAGATTTGAGGTCTGGATAATCTTAGATTTCTCCTGTTCCACTTTTTGTGCTTCATCGAAAATAATCTGAATCAGGTTATCTCTTGAGCGGAAATAGTAGTTTATCAGTGTTCTGTTCACTCCGGCTGCATCAGCAATTTCCTGCGTTGTAGCATCAAATTTTCCTTTCACAAAGAATAAATTCTTCGCCGTCTCCTTGATCAATTCCTGTGTTTGGTCTTTTTTTGCTTGATTTGACATTTTTGTTAAACAAATTTGTGCAAAATTAAACAAATTTTGTTTTTGACAAAATTGTTAAACAAAAATATTAAACAAAATTGTTATGATTTACATCATATTTTTCATATAATTCAACACCATGTGTTATTTAATATTTGATGAGAGGGGCATTTTTATATCTTTGCCGCAAAAAAAATTAATACCCTGATGCGAAAAATTTTATTGATGTTCATCGTTCTCCACTGTGTGCTTTATTATTCTCAAAACAAACCTAAGAACGATTACTATTTCTACGAAAATAAAGGACAAATTGTTGACCAAGAAGGAAAGGCAAATCCCAGCGTAAAGTACTTATATCATTCTTCCGGATTAAATGTACAGCTACGAACTAATGGCTTCTCATATGACATCTACGAAATAAAAAAGACATTGAATCTAAATTCCTCAAAATTTATTAAGAATGCGGTTTCTGATTCAAAGCCCTACTATGAAGATGAGTTTAATTATCAGCAGCTTTTCCATAGAATTGATATTCAGCTAATCAATTCCAATAAAAACACATCAGTTATAGCAGAAGGAAAATCTCAGGATTATGACAATTACTATAACCTTTCTGAAAAGCCTGAGGGGGTTACCAATATTCACCGTTATCAAAAACTTATATACAAAGAAATATATCCTCATATTGATCTGGTATTCTTCAAACCAAAGGATACCCTAAAACCTATTGAATATAATTTTATCATTAACCCAGGTGGAAAGATCTCGGATATTAAAATGAAAATTAATGGTGCCTCTGCATCCATCAAAGACAATAAACTTTTAATGAATGTCCGTTTTGGAGAGATTCATGAAAATATACCCAACAGCTGGATTGAAGGAGAAAACAGACAAAGTTTAAATGTTTATTTTAAAGATTTGGGCGATCAGATTTTTGGGTTTAGCTCTCCAATAGAAATTTCAAACAAAACAGTAATAATTGACCCTGTTCCCACAAGAGTTTGGGGAAGTTATGCAGGGGGCTATGGCGAAGAAGGAGGAAGGATTAAAACAGACATCGATAATAAAGGCTATCTTTTGGGAGGTACAACCAGCAATACCAATATGGCTACTTCAGGTGCATATCAGCAAAATATCAATGCTTACAGTGATGGTTTTTTAATGAAATTAACTAAAGACGGACAAAGGCTTTGGGGAACATATTATGGCTTTTCAGGAAATGATGCACTTATGGATGTAACTTTTGATGAAAATAATAATATTTATGCTGGAGGTTTTATAGAGCGCTTACAATCAAACAGGGACGTTGTTCTGGTAAAATTTGACACCAATGGTAATTTACTTTTCCAGAAAGATTTTATCGGAAGCCATTATGATAATATCGGCGGTGTCTCATATAACCAAAATCGCGTTTATATTGGAGGAGAAACTATGAGCGCAAATTTTCCGGTCCTTAATGCTACACAAAATAGTAAAGCAAGTCCTCCAGGGTATTTTGATGCTTTTTTAGCTTCGGTTGATTCTTCCACTGGGAACACAGAATTGTCAACTTTCTTTGGTGCTTCAGATCATTCAACATCTATTTTTAAAATATTTTCTTCTGTTGATGATTTAGAAGTCATAGGGGCTACCCAAGCTCAAAACATATTAATGATTAATCCATTTCAGTCTACAAATTCGGGAATAACTGATGGCTTATACTTAAAGTTTTCAAAAACAGGAAATCTATTAAGATCAAGCTATTACGGCCTTAGTGGACAAGATATTATACGTGAGGCAAGAATAATCAACAACACATTGATATTGGCTGGTGAATTTTTCGACAACAATATTCCGAGTAAAAACGCAGGAGTATGGAAAGTAAACTTAAATACCAATGCAATAGAGAAAACTTATTTCCCTTTTCACTATACTATGGGACTTTCAGCATATATTGACATTCTGGGAAATATTTTCTACAGTGGATTATCAGATGTAGGACAAACAGACATTGCTACACCAAATGCTTACATGACTTCAACCGGCCCTTATATTAAAACATTTATGATTAAGTATAATCCCAGTAATATAAAAGAATGGGGTACTTTTTATGGAGGGAATGGAGGAACACAATTAGGTGAAATCACAAAGGATAATGAAGGTTTCATTTATTTCACCGGTATGTCTAGCAACAATACAACAGGTATAGCAACACCAGGAACATTCCAACAACAGGGGTCACATCCTTCAAATGATATGTTTATTGCCAAGTTTCAGGACTGTACCTCAGCTGCAGTGATCACTTCCAATTCTCCGGTTTGTATTAATTCAACACTCCAACTGAATGCTACCGGAGGAACAACATACAGCTGGACAGGGCCCAATGGTTTTACTTCTTCTTTACAAAACCCAACCATCAACAATGCAACAGCAGCTAATTCCGGCACCTACATATGTCAGGTTTCCGGATCCGGAGGCTGTGACGGAAGTTTCTCCGTAAACGTTGTGGTAGGTGATCATGCCGCTCCGATTCCGAATGCTGTCAATCTAACAGATATTACAGGCGATTGCCATACAACGGTTACTAACTTTCCAACTGCTACGGATAACTGTGCAGGGGTAATTACTGCAACCACCACAGACCCTCTGTCATATTCAACTCCAGGGAACTATATCATTCATTGGACGTATAATGATGGAAACGGAAATACAGCCACTCAAAACCAAAATGTAACTATAACATCACCTGCCCTTCCCACTGCAGCAAACTTAATACAAACCTTCTGTGCCACAAACAATCCAAAAATTTCAGATATCCAGATCACAGGTCAGAATATAAAATGGTATGATGCTGCAGGAAATCTGTTAGCGGCTACAACGCCTCTTCTCAATGGCCAGACTTACCATGCTTCTCAAACTATCAACGGTTGTGAAAGCAATACAATTGCTGTTCAGGTGACAGTCAATACCACTCCTAAGCCGACAGCCAATATTGACCAGGATTTCTGTGCTTCCGCTAATCCCACGATAGCTAACCTTGCCGTAACCGGAACATCTCTGGTGTTTTACAATGCCTCAGGAACGGTATTACCCGCTACCACTCCTCTTGTACATGGACAAACCTATTATGTAACGCAGACATTAAACAGCTGTGAATCTGAAAAACTGGCTGTTTCTGTAACCCTTTCTATCAATAATATTCCAGCCAAAGATTATGCTCCGCTACTGTGTAATACGACAACCGGAAACACAATGACAATAGATCTACATTCTTTTGAAAGTAATATCATTACGAATCCGGGCTCTTATATATTTACTTATACAGATATGAGTGGAAATGTCATTACTAATCCTTCAGCTTATGTTGTAAACAATGGATCAACCTTAGTTCATGTAAAAGTTGCCACAACTGACGGATGCTTTACAATAGTCAGGCTGAATATTACGGTCAATCCAAAACCTTTCATCAACCTTCCTGATCAGTTGGATTTTTGTGAAGGAAAATCTGTGACTTTAGATGCAGGCCCCGGATTGCAGTATCTATGGAACACCGGTGCAACAACCCAGACCATTACCGTATCAACTCCGGGAACCTATTCTGTAAAAGTAACAAACAGTTTCGGCTGTGAAAATACAGATTCTATACAGATCAGCTATTCTGTATTAGCTCAGATTGTATCAGTAAACATTGTTAATAATACAGCAACAGTCATTCTTTCCCAAGCCGGAAATTATGAATACTCCTTAAACAATAGTACCTGGCGGGACTCCCATATTTTCACCAATTTAAATATCGGGGAATACACCGTCTATGTAAGAACAAAAGCAGGATGTATTATTGGCCAGAAAAACTTCTCTATATTCAACATTCCTAATGCCATCACTCCCAATGGTGACGGAACAAATGATACATGGAAAATAGCTGGATTAGAGAATTATCCGGGAACAGAAGTCAATTTATATGACAGAAAAGGATTGATGATCTTTAAGGAAACCATCAGTAAAAAACCTTTTCAATGGGATGGAAAATATAACTCCCAACCTATATCCACAGGAACCTACTGGTACACCATAAAAGTGTCTGATGGAAGAACCTACAGTGGATGGCTGCTGGTTAAAAACAGGGAATAACAAAAAAGAGCAGAAAATTCTGCTCTTTTATTTTTTATAGTAATTTGATCTTATCATCCAAGATATCAATAATCTTATCCTTATAAAGTCCTCCAATTGCTTTCTTAAAGTTCTTTTTACTCATCTGAAGCTCATCTTTGATCTCTTCAGGAGAAGACTTGTCTGAAACATGTAAAAGTCCGTAGTTCTCTTCCAATCTGTTCAGAATCTTTTGTTTGAATTCATCAACATTTTCAAAACCTTCGGGCTGCAGAGAAACATCAATTTTTCCATCTTCACGAATCGCTTTAATATAACCTGTTTCTTCAGACAAAGGATAGAGCTTTTTAAAAACATCAGAAACATAGATCAACCCGATATATTTTTTGTTGATCACCACATTCCAGCCAATCTCACTTTCATTCATCATAAGCAGGTCTACACTATCCCCTTTCTTGAATGGCAAATCCTGATACTGAGGGTTTCTCTTGAATTTTGTAGTTCCTGTAATCAAGTCCATATCTTCATCTACGTAGATATAAACCAGGTATCTTTTACCTTCTATAATTTTGGTTTTCTGCTGTTTGTAAGGAATAAACAAATCTTTGATGATTCCCCAGTCCATAAATGCTCCGCTAGGAAGACTCTGCACACAACTCATTACAGCAAACTCTCCCACTTCAGCCAATGGAATCTCAGTAGTTGCTTTCAATTTATCATCATCCTGATAAACAAAAACCTCTACCTCATCACCTATTTCTTTGTCTTCATTCGTGAAAATTTTTGGCAAAAAAGCCTTTTCACCGGATTCATCTGCTAAGATCCATCCTGAGTTATTTTTTTCTGAAATTTTTAAAGTTTGAGTTTTTCCGAGTTGCATTGATGATAAAATTAGCTGACAAAGGTACGGAAATTTGAAGATTTTACCCTACTTAATACTTTTAAGAATTATTTTATCTGTCAGACAGCTTTTAAAACCTGTACATTTGAATAAAAAATACCAGAAGACATGAAAAAGTATTTCGCTGTGGCATTTCTTATTTCGGTGATCACGATCAATGCTCAATTACTCGAAAAAACAGCTATTACGGTTGCCTATCGTTATACCGGAAGAAATGTTTTACAGACCGGCTTGGAATTCAGAATAGGTAATACTCATGGGAGATCTATTATTTTGGGCCCCTCCCTTCTGTATAGCCGTATCAATCATGCAGATAAATTTATTCCGGAAGCCCATATTTATCTTTCCGATCAGGGAAAATTATTCGGACTATCTTCTAACCCCTATTCCATAGAACCCAGAATCGGTATCACACTGTTCAATCTTATCTTTCTCAATACCGGATATGCATTTCCTATCCATAAAGAAAAATACTTTAAAGGGGTTACATTTGGGATACAGTTTAATATTGCGCCCAAACACACTCAATTTTATGACCCAATAAAAATAATGTAATCAAAAATAGGGTGAGGCTACACCCAGATACGTTTATTATTAAAATAGAAACTAGCATATTTCCGATTAAACAATCAACAATAAAAAGAGGTGAAAATCACCTCTTTTTTTACTGTTATAAATTCGTAACATACTCCATGAGTTCCCGTTTACTACTTTCAAAATCAAACGCATCGGATACCAGAAAGTATTTGTTTTTATCGGCACAATTCCGATACATAGATTTAGCCAAAGACAATTTATTTTTATCAAAACTGATCGACTTCACCAAATCTCTGATCTGTGCGGCAGTAAACATAGAATTACGCATTTGCTGATTAATCATAGCTATTTTACCATCATCAAATTTCTCATTTCTCTGCAACATTTCAAAAAACTGGCGGAAGGTTGTATTGTCCATTACATTACCAGCATTATTCCAGTTTCCGGATTGATTTCCGTAAGGATTATTCCAGACATCATTCCAGTCATTAAAACCGTATTGTCCCTGAACAGGATAAGAATCCAGCAGATATAACCCTTCATTGGTAAAGAAATCCAGTACCATTCTGCTGTTATTCCGAAGCATCAAAGTAGTTCTGTACATTAAAAATCCATTTTCATAGATTGCAATCGGTATTCTTCCGGACTGTAAGTCAAAAAATCTATATTTCCCAGAACCATTGGCCATCATTTGATCACCAATTTCAACAGTGAAAAACCCCTGCTCAGGAATGCGCAAAAAGACCTCTGCATATCCGTAATTTTTATTCCATTGATACCCTGGATTTTTTATCTTGTTGTTTTGATTGGCTGTATTGTGATCAAAGGTTTTATTTCCTCTGCTTAGGCTATTGGGAGACTGCATTTCCGTTGTTGAAGCTTCATTCTTTAACAACTCCCCCGCTTTCCCCGCTTCCTGTGCCCATACGCTTATACCAGCCAGAAGCATTAAACTTATAAAAATTTTCTTCATATTTTACTTTTCAAAATCAATCTCCATTTTTGTGCCAAAAAAAAGAGAAGCGCTGCTTCTCTTTTTTTTAAATATTTAAATGATTAAATTTTTAATCAAATATTACATATGAATTGATCTTTTCCCTGTAGCATCCAATGCTGCTTCTTTAATAGCTTCAGCATATGTTGGGTGAGCATGAGAACTTCTTGCAATATCTTCAGCACTTGCACGGAATTCCATAGCAATTACAGCTTCTGCAATAAGGTCAGCAGCTCTTGCTCCAATGATGTGCATTCCTAAAACCTCATCAGTTTTTTCGTCTGCAATAATCTTCACAAGACCATCAGTATCACCACTTGCACGGCTTCTTCCTAATGCTCTCATTGGGAAAGAACCTACTTTATAAGCTACTCCTTCTTCTTTCAATTGCTCCTCAGTTTTACCAACTCCGGCAACTTCCGGCCAAGTATATACCACACCAGGAATAAGATTATAGTTGATGTGAGGTTTTTGACCTGCTAATATCTCAGCAACAAGAACTCCTTCTTCTTCCGCTTTGTGAGCAAGCATTGCCCCTTTGATCACGTCACCGATTGCATAGATGTTGGCAACGTTTGTCTGTAAGTGATCGTTTGTTTTTACTCTTCCTCTTTCATCAAGTTCTACTCCTGCTTTTTCAAGACCAAGACCATCTGTATAAGGCTTTCTTCCTACAGAAACTAAACAGTAATCTCCTTCTACAACTACCTCTTCTCCTTTTTTATCTTTAGCTGTCACTTTTACAGTGTCTCCGTTTCTTTCAACTGCAGAAACTGCTGTAGAAAGCATAAACTTCATACCCTGTTTTTTAAGAACTTTCGTCAATTCTTTACTTAAAGCACCGTCCATTCCAGGGATAATTTTATCCATGAATTCAACAACCGTTACCTGAGCACCTAATCTTAAGTATACAGAACCTAATTCAAGACCAATAACGCCTCCTCCAATTACGACAAGGTGCTTTGGAATTTCTTTAAGGTTTAACGCTTCTGTAGAAGTAATCACTCTTTCTTTATCAAGAGAGATAAAAGGAAGTGAAGACGGCTTAGAACCCGTTGCAATAATTGTATATTTAGATTCTATCGTTTCAGAAGAACCATCATTTTTAGTTACTTTAATTTGAGTAGCAGATTCAAAACTTCCCAATCCTTCAAAAACAGTGATTTTGTTTTTGTCCATCAAAAAGTTGATCCCTTTAGTCGTTTGATCTACCACTTCATTTTTACGCTCAATGATTCTTGCAATATCTGCCTTCGGCTCATTGATGATAATTCCGTGGCTTGCAAAATTGTGTTTTGCATTTTCAAAATGTTCAGAGCTGTCAAGAAGTGCTTTT
The DNA here is from genome assembly GCF_016756935.1 of Chryseobacterium sp. KMC2. NCBI lineage: Bacteria > Pseudomonadati > Bacteroidota > Flavobacteriia > Flavobacteriales > Weeksellaceae > Chryseobacterium > Chryseobacterium sp. KMC2. Next base: position 293,934 of record NZ_JAESIT010000002.1, on the reverse strand, counting down.
GACGGAATACATCCAACATTAAGACAAGTTCCGCCTAAAGTTGAATATTTTTCAATAATTGCTGTTTTGAAACCTAACTGTGCTGCACGGATCGCAGCTACATAACCTCCAGGACCAGAACCTATTACGGTAACATCGAATTGACTCATGTTATATTATGAATTTGTTTATTATTATCTATCTTAATTCTCACAAATTTACATATAAATTACTAAGCACCAAAGTGAGTTTTATCAATTTTAAAAATGATAATTATAGGCTTTAGTTTTATGAAAAGTGTTATTTTATGAATTTTATATTTTCCTCACTCCCTTCCTTCAAATAAATGGCGGTAAAGACAAGTGGTTTTTCTGCTGAAGCATTATCAAAATGGAGGATCTTCACATTTTTAGGTTCATAAAAAGCATCTCCTTCATGAAGTATCACTTTCTGTTGTCCTTCTATCTGAAAAACAGCCTCTCCTGAATTGATTATTCCTAAAACGGGACAGGGATGCAGATGCTCAGGAGCTCCTTGTCCTGCAGCCATTGTTATTTCTTGAATCTCTGTGGATTTAATTTGCTGATCAATAGCCGTTTTTAACAATTCTTTTCTGGAAATTGTCTTCTGCTGGGCTGTCATGACAACAGAATTCAGTATCAAAATAACGATTATAAATGGCTTCATAAATTTGAGATTTAATTAGACTCCTTTTTACTTAAATCAGCATATATATTACAAACTCACATTCAGTTTTCCCTGTCCAAATGTACCGGTACTTTCAAAAAAAGACCCCCCATACACATACCAGTCAAGGCTTTCTAAAAATTCAACAGCATTTTCCGGACTTATTTGAGGACGGTCTTTTTTAGAAACAATCCCCTTGTACCATCTTTCAGATTGGGGAGCATTTTCAAATTCAATACAATAATGGATCCATATCCTCTGGCAAAGTTTACATTGCTGAACAGATACCTCAGCATTTCTTCCGTCTGTATGATCAATTCCTAATGCTGAGCTTCTATATTCTGTATAATTGGAAGTTGGCTTCTCGCAGGCACATCCTAATTTTTGGATTTTATTCATGAATGAAAAATGGGTTTTCAGATAAAATTTATAATTCCAAAAGTAAGAAATTAACAACCCATAAAGCAAATGCTGTCATTAACGTTTTACCAAATCCAGTAAAACCTTTTCATATTTATCTAAAATAATATTTTTTGAAAACCTGGATTTAATTGAGTTTCGTATAGCATCCCGATTATAATTACTCTGCATAACTCTTATAATCTGCTGTGCAAAGTTTTCATAGTTTTCTATATTAGATATTTCTCCATTCACATTATGCTGAATGATTTCGTTGATTCCTCCGGGGCAGTTATTTGCTAAAGAATAGGTTCCGCAAGCTCCTGCTTCCAATAAAACATTCGGAAAGCCTTCATATCGTGACGAAAGAATAAATAAATCTGCATATTTTAAAAACTGGTAGGGATTTTCCTGCCTGCCATGAAAAATTACATTTTTTAGTCCCAAAAACTCTTTCATCTGAAGCAAGACTTCTTTATCTTTTCCATCTCCTAAAATATGAAGCAGAATATGTTCATTTTTAAGCCTTGAAAAAACTTTCAAAAGGTTATCAAAGCCTTTTCTTGCTGATAAATTACCTATAGCCACTACATTTTTATAATTGTATTTAAAGCATTCAGGTTTAAGGGAAACAGATAATTTATCATCAATAAAATCGAAATCAACTGGATTATTTATTTTGACAATTTTCTTCTTTTTGATATTAAAATTATCCACCAGATCTTTCATCATATCATCGCTTTGGGCAATGATTCTCTGATAATTATTGTAAAAATTATAGAAAAATTTTATTTCTTTTCTCGTAACATGCTGAGTGACAACATTCGTTTCCCTGGCAATGAATTTCGTCCTTGGAAAAAGCTTGATAAATAATGCTAAGTAAGCATTGACTTCCCCAAAACCGGAAAAAACAATATCGGGTTTTCTCCTGTAAATTTCTCCCAAAATAGGTTTCAGTGAATGTCTGATCCTCTCCGTATTAATATCGATGATTTCAACATCTTTTTTTAGAAAATTAAGATACCCGCCTTTCTTACGCAACAGCAAAATCTTCGGCTCAAACCGATCTCTGGAAAGATGATTCGCTATGGTGGTAACAATTCTTTCTGCGCCCCCGGTTTCTAGATCCGGCAGAATAAATATGACTGATATTTTTTTCATCAGTTAAAGTTACTAAAAAGTTTCATTATGTGTCAAATATTGGAGTACTGAAGATTTTCTATCCCTAAAAAACCACCGCTACATCAGTCATGCGAATAAGGTAAAACAATCTCAGCTAAAAAAGATTTAGATGTTGGAAAAATGCAAAGACGCAAAGGTATTTTGAATGGCTACTGCTTTAAGACGCAAGGATTTTATCTCCGATAAAATTGAATGTGTAAAATTATCCCACTAATTATGCAGATGTTTGAAAGAGTTTTGATATTTTTTTATGCTACGAATGCACTACTTATTTTATTATGCATACAATCTATGCGTTTATGTTGTTTTAAAAATAATTTTCAAAGAAAAATCCAGTACCAGGAATTGAATCTAATTTAGAATTAATTTCTGGATGGCCTAATAACCAATTCTCTAAATCAGAATTATTTTTCATGCTATCATGTACAGGAATGGTTATATAAAGAACATTATTATGTATATTATTTCTTAAGTATAATACTAAAAACCGTTTATCTACATTTTTTGGCCCCTTAGAAAAAGGTAACTCTCCATCACACCTACCTTTATACTCTTTATCACCTACTTTAAATGTATACAGATAATAATAGCCTGTCCCCCTTCCATATTCTTTAATTCCATATATTTTACCAATGGCATACTCTCCGGTTTTCCTATAATTTCCCTTGAAATCCTGCCGTGTAAAATAATCATAAGTGAATACACATATTATGAGAAAAAATAAAATTATAGTATAGTTTTTCTTTAAAAATTGCATTCAGTATAGTTTGTTAGCTTTCTCTAAATTACAATAAAAAAGCTCTTTAGTTGAAGAGCTTTTTTATTTTTTTATACATCAATCCTTAGTTGGCAACATCACTGATAAATTTAATTCTCAGCATTCTCACTTCTTCATCAGAAAGTTCATCTCCAAATTCATCCAACAGCACCTTCATGCTGTCACTTTCAGAATCAGTCATGAATTCCATAAAGCCATCAACGATATCTTCATCAAAATTATCTTCAATATAGTAGTCAATATTCAATTTTGTTCCCTGATATACGATACTTTCCATTTCTTTCAGTAATTCGTTCATGGAAAGATTTTTTGCTCTTGCAATATCTTCAAGGTCAATTTTCTTATCGGTACTCTGGATAATAAATACTTTATGGCTCGATTTATTGGCGACCTGTTTCAGGACCATATCCTGGGTACGTTCAATATTATGGTCTTCTACATAAGTTTTGATAAAGTCGGCAAACTCTTTACCATATTTTTTGGCTTTTCCTTCTCCTACCCCATAGATCTTGGCTATTTCTTCTAACGAGATAGGATACTGAACAGTCATATCCTCTAAACTGGGATCCATAAATACTGTATAAGGAGGAATCCCGTATTTTTTAGCTACTTTTTTTCTCAGCTCTTTTAATTGGCCAAACAGGTTTTGATCCAGTCCACCACCGGCTTGCTGCTGGATCTGATCACTCTCAGCTTTTGTTTGGCTAAGGTCAAATTCTCTGTCTTCTGCAATCAAAAATACATCTTTGGTTTTGCCAGCCAGAACATCTCTGCCTTTAGCCCCCATCTTTAAAACCCCGTAGGTTTCAATATCTTTCTGTAAAAAATTCTGAACAGTAGCCTGTCTCAGAATTGTCTTCCAATAATTATCTTTTTCTTCTTTTCCGAAACCGAAATGTGAGCTTTGCTCCAGTTTGTAAGATTTTGTAACCGCCGTTTCTTTTCCTACTATTACAGAAATCAGATCTTTAGCTTTAAACTTCTCACCGGTATCACTGATCAGGGCCAGTACTCTTTCCAAATCATCAGTGGCATCTTTTAATTTTGGAGGATTCGAAGAGTTGTCACACATCTTCGCTCCATCTCCGTTCACAGGATCAAAACTTTCTCCAAAATAATAAAGGATATATTGTCTTCTGCTCATTGAAGTTTCGGCATAGCCTACCACTTCATTCAAAAGCTGTAAACCAATCTCCCTTTCGGAAACCGGTTTTTGTGCCAGAAATTTCTCCAGTTTTTCAATATCTTTTGGATCATAGAATGCCAGACAATGTCCTTCACCCCCATCTCTTCCTGCTCTTCCTGTTTCCTGATAATAGCTTTCCAGTGACTTTGGAAAATCATAGTGAATCACGAAACGTACATCCGGTTTATCTATTCCCATCCCAAAGGCAATGGTAGCCACAATGACATCCACATCTTCCATCAGGAATTTATCCTGATTGGCAACCCTTATTTTCTGGTCAAGACCGGCATGATAAGGAAGTGCATTGATACCGTTAACTTGTAAGAGCTGGGCAAATTCTTCTACTTTTCTTCTGCTCAGACAGTATACAATTCCGGATTTCCCTTTGTGTTGGTTGATAAATTTTACGATTTCCCTATCTACATTGACTTTTGGACATACCTCATAATATAAATTAGGACGGTTAAAACTTTCCTTAAAGACCAAAGCATTGGTCATTCCTAATGTTTTTTGGATATCATCCTGAACTTTAGGAGTGGCAGTAGCTGTCAGTGCAATGACAGATACATCTGCGATCTTATCAATAATCTGTTTAAGATTTCTGTATTCAGGCCTGAAGTCATGCCCCCATTCTGAAATACAGTGCGCTTCGTCAATAGCAAAGAAAGAAATTTTCACTTCTTTCAAAAACTCCAGGTAATCTTCTTTGATCAATGATTCCGGAGCAACATACAAAAGTTTGGTTTTTCCGCTTTTAATATCGTCAAAAACCTGTTTTGTCTGTGTTTTGTTTAATGATGAATTCAATACATGGGCTACTCCATCTTCCGAGGAAAGGCCGTTCACTGCATCTACCTGATTCTTCATTAACGCGATCAGGGGCGAAACGACTATTGCCGTGCCTTCGGAAATAAGTGCCGGAAGCTGATAACATAATGATTTTCCACCACCTGTAGGCATTAAAACAAATATATCCTTCCCTTCCAATAGGTTTTCTATGATTTGCTCCTGCTGACCCTTAAATGTAGAAAACCCAAAATACTTTTTCAATTCGCCTGATAAATTGGCTTTTTTTGCGCTCATCTAATTTTCTATTGCTAAATTTGCATATAACCCAAAGTTATAAAATTTTTGCTTAAAATAAAAGCGAACGAATTTATAAAAATAAAATTTATATTAAATATTCTTTTTAAAATATAACATTTTTTAGGAACTTTTTTGTATACCATATCATCGTAAAATGGATAGAACCAACATTATATCAATAGCTAAAAGTACTTTAGAAATAGAGATTTCGGAACTTGAAAAATTAAAAAACAGAATTGATGACCAATTTGCCGAGGCAGTGGAAATTATTCATGCCGCAAAAGGGAAACTTATTGTAGTGGGAATAGGAAAATCTGCTCATGTAGGAAATAAAATTGTGGCTACCTTAAATTCTACAGGTACACCATCACAATTCCTTCATGCATCAGAAGCTATTCATGGAGATTTGGGTGTTATTCAGAAGCAGGATGTCGTTTTATGTATTTCCAATTCCGGTAACTCTCCTGAAATTGCCAATCTGGTTCCTTATTTAAAAGACTATTCTTCCGCTTTGATCGGGATGACAGGTAACAAAAAAAGTAAACTTGCCGAATTTTCTGAAATTGTACTGGATACCCATGTTGATGTTGAAGCCTGCCCGAATAAGCTGGCTCCTACAAGCTCTACAACCATCCAAATGGCTTTGGGAGATGCCCTGGCTGTTGCTTTAATGGAACTGAATGATTTCAAAGCCAATGATTTTGCCAAATTCCATCCGGGAGGCAGTTTAGGAAAAAATCTTACATCGAGAGTGGAGCAGTTTCTTTCTTCACAAAAACCTCAGGTTACAGAAGATGCCACCATAAGAGATGTTATCATTTCTATCAGTGGATCCAGCCATGGAATTACGGTAGTTACCAATGAAGAGCAAATCATAGGAGTTGTTACGGATGGAGATTTGAGAAGAATGTTGCTGAAAGGTGAAGATATCAGTAAGGTTTTGGCTAAAGACATTATGTCTGCCCATCCGAAAACCATTGAAAAAGAAGCTCTTGCCAAACAGGCAATGAAGGTATTGAAAGAAAACAACATAGGTCAGCTTATTGTCACTGAAAACGGAAAGTACTTCGGAATCATTGATCTTCATAAGCTGCTGGATGAAGGCATCAATTAAGCGATTTATATGGAAGACTTTCTGAAAAAACACATACAGGAGATTATCAATCTCACGGATGATGAGTTTGAAATGGTAGCCTCACTTTTCAGAAAACAGAAATTCAGAAAAAGGCAGTTTTTAATACAGGAAAATCAACCTGTAAAAGACATATACCTGATTGAAAAAGGATTTCTTAAAAGCAGCTTCATAGACAGCACAGGCAAAGAACATATTCTTCAGTTTGCAGCACCCAATTGGTGGATTTCAGATTTTGCAGCTTTTTTTAAGCAGGATCTATCCTCAGTAGCTGTTGACTGTATTGAAAATGCTGAAGTTTACTGTATATCCTATGAAGACTTAGATCTTCTTTGTACAAAAATCCCAAAGACGGAACATTTTTTCCGGGTAAAATCCAATTTTGGATATATCGCTTTACAACAGAGAATTCTTTCTCTAATGAGCAAGTCTGCCAAAGAGCGTTATGAAGATTTTTTGCAGCAGTATCCGGGATTTATTGACCATATTCCCAAGCAGCTTATTGCAAGCTACCTGGGAGTTTCAAGAGAAACATTAAGCAGACTATATTCTTAAGATGTGACGTGGGTCACATCTTTTTTTTGAGCTATGTCATAGTGATAACGATGTTAAATTCTTCATCTTTGTTTTATAATTTTAATCTAAAAAACAATGAAAAAGAAAGTATTAATTGTCGTAACAAGTGTAGAAAAATACCCTGATATGGATAGAGCAACCGGTTTGTGGCTGGGTGAAGCGGTCCATTTTTATGAAAAATTACTTGAAAAAGGATATGATATTGATTTTGTAAGCCCACGAGGAGGGTATACTCCACTGGATCCTATTTCATTACAGATGTTTGTGCAACCTGCGGAATGGAAATTTTATGCAGATGAAGTTTTCAGACAGAAACTGGCCACTACTTTAAAACCGGAAGAGATCAACCCGGAAGAGTACAGTGTCATTTACTATACCGGAGGACATGGAGTTGTTTGGGATTTTCCGGAGAATGAAACATTACAGCAGATAGCTCAAAAAATTTATGAAAATGGAGGCATAGTTTCATCAGTATGTCATGGTGCTGTAGGTCTTTTTAACATTAAACTTTCCAACGGAGAACTTTTAATTAACGGAAAAACTCTCACAGGCTTTTCGAATTCAGAAGAAATAGCCTCTGAACTGGCTGATCATATGCCTTACCTTACAGAAGATGTTTTAAAAACCAAAGGAGCCCATTATGTAAAAGCTGATCAGGATTTTGTTTCCTTTGCGGTATCTGACGGAAAACTGGTAACAGGACAGAATCCTCAATCCGGAGGTGCCGTAGCCGAAAAGGTATTGGAAATACTTGAAAAATAAGCAATTCAGTAAGAATAAAACAGATAAAAACAGACTATACCTGAAATAAAAATAAGGTTAGGTCTGTTTTTTTATGGATAAAACCTGCTTCTTCAAGCATTCATCTCACTTCCTTACCTAAAATATCAAGCCAATACCGTAAATATATATGTACAATATTGAACAAAATCATGATCAATAAATTCTAAATACTGATTATTATTTCATAATTTCGCAGACTTAAACGGCATATCCGGACAGGTGAACCGTTTGGATAGATTTTACTATATGGACAATAATAAAGACATGTCCTTTCTGGGGCATATTGGAGAATTAAGAGGACACCTGATCCGTTCAATTATTGCTATCGTAATTGCTGCTTTTGCAGTTGGTTTCAATATCAATTGGATTATGGACCATATCTTTTTTGGGCCAACAAGAAATGACTTTCCTACCTTCAGAGTGGTGAACCACTTTTCAAGAATGCTTTTAGGTGAAGACAGTATTCATCTTCCCAAAGATTTCCCTGTGCGTGTACAGAGACTTTATCAACAGTTTAATGTGATGATGGCTGTTTCTGTTTTTGGAGGCATGGTAGCCGCATTTCCTTATATTGTTTGGGAATTATGGCGCTTTATAGGTCCTGCTTTACATCCAAAAGAGAGAAAAAATTCCATTTATATCATCAATGCAGTCTGGATTCTCTTTATGACAGGAATTCTTTGTGGATATTTTTTAATTCTTCCTTTTGCAGTCAACTTTGGGGTTATATTTAAAATTTCGGATATTATTGTTCCCCTTTATGACCTGAGTGATTATACAACCTTATTTTTGCAGGTAATTTTGGGAATGGGTATTATCTTTCTTTTCCCTATCCTTATTTACTTCCTTACCAGTATTGGTATTCTGACTCCGGTATTTATGAAAACCTACCGACGTCATGCTATTGTTTTGATTATGGTAGTGGCTGCAATCATTACCCCTGCAGATGTTTTAAGTATGCTTATGGCTGCTTTCCCACTGCTTATTTTATACGAATTCAGTATCGTCATGTGTACTTTCACTTATAAAAAGGTGCAGAAAAATAACGGAAATCTTCCGGTCGTTCAGAAATAAATAACGATTATACTGTATGATAAAAAAGGTGCTGGTTTTAATAATTAAAACCAGCACCTTTTTTATCATACACACAAGTCCAATTATTAATTTTCTTAAAATAAAGTTATTTATATTAAAAAATCAATAAAATTACCATTTAATCAATTTTTATTTCATTCAATGGAGTGAATAATATGAAATAGCATTAAAAACCGAAATATTCGTAATAAATTAATTAATTTTACAAAAAACATCTAATTTATTAAATATTATGAAAAAGAAAATTATTTTCGTTTTTGCGTTGGCTATTGGCTTAACAAGTCTGCAAGCACAACGGTGGGAGCCGGTATCCGAGAAGGTCACTCCGATCAGGAAGGAAGTGAATATCATCCACGCTTACAAAGTTGACCTTACATCACTTCGTGAACTTTTGAAAAATGCTCCTGAGGCAGGAAAGGGAGCTAATCCTGTAATTATCTCTCTTCCTACTACCGAGGGAAAGATCGAAAGATTCTCTGTGTACAGTTCGCCAGTGGTTGAAAAGTCAATGGCTGAAAGGTATCAACTTGGAGCTTATTCCGGGGTTGGTGTAGACAATCCCAATAAACAGATCAGATTCAGTACAGCTCCTAATGATTTTCAATCTATGCTTTTTGACACTAAGACAGGACAATATGAATTTATAGAGCCTGTAAACAAAGAAAAAGATATCTATGGAGTCTTTTTCAAATCTGACAAAGCACAGGGAAACAGTGTTTTTGAATGTAAAGCATCCGAGCCTGAAAGCTCAAAAAAGGAAATGAAAAAACTGTTACAGTCAAAAAAAGGATTAAACGGAGCAGGGATTAATAAGAGTAACGATCAAAAATATCGAACTTACAGAATTGCTGTTTCCGTTAATGGTGAATATACTCAGCTGGCAGGAGGAGTTCCTGGTGCAGCAGCCCGCATCAACGCTACAATCAACAGGGTAAATGGCGTTTATGAAAAAGACTTGGGAATTCATTTAATTGTACAGGACCTTCCACAACTTATTTTTACAGATCCGGCTACAGATCCTTATTCAGATGTGGCAAATATGGGTAACTGGAATCTGGAAGCCCAGCGAACGTTTACCAACACCGCAGGTGTAGGTAATAATGCATATGATGTGGGGCATTTTTTCGGGCATAGAGGTGGTGGTGGATCTGCCGGTGATATCGGAAACGTCTGCAGAAACCCAAGCAACAACAATGACGCAACTTCTAAAGGAGCAGGAATTACTTCTCCCGCAGTAAATGATCAACCATTTGGGGACACTTTCGATATCGACTATGTAGCTCATGAGCTAGGACACCAGTTTGGAGGACGTCACACCATGTCTGTCGTTCATGGTCAAACAGATATCCCAATAGAACCGGGGTCAGGATCTACTATCATGGGATATGCAGGAATTACCCAGGCTAATGTGCAAATGCATTCTGATGCCTATTTTCATACGATTAACATTGAGCAGATACAAGCCTATGTAAACAGTAAAAACTGTGATATCAATATCCCGGTAGTCAATACTCCACCGGTAATACAACCATCACCTGATAAAGCAATCCCCAAAGGTACCGCTTTTGTACTGACAGCAAGTGCTGCCGATGCCCAAAATGACCCTATGACCTATACATGGGAGCAATATGATATTTCAGCCACTAAGTTTAATAACCTGGATGCCACCCGAACCAGTGGGGCTAACTTCAGATCAGTAACTCCTACCGCATCCCCAACACGTTATTTTCCTAAGCTTTCAACAGTTCTTAATGGAACACTTACTACGGTACAGGATTGGGAACTTCTACCCAATGTTCCCAGACAGCTAAAGTTCAAAGTAACCGTAAGAGACAATAATCCTGATATTACCCAGCAGCAAACCCAGAGCAGTCTGGTAAAATTAAATGTAGGAAATGAGGGACCATTTAAAGTAACTTCTGCTACAGTTTATAATAATCTACCGGGGGCTGTTACCTGGGATGTTGTCAATACAAATAATGCTCCATATAGTGTACAAAACGTCAAAATAGACTATACAACAGACAATGGAAATACATGGACCGTTATCACCCCATCTACTCCCAATGATGGAGCTGAACCTTTTTCATTCTCTTCACTGTCTGCCGGATCCAATGTAAAAATCAGAGTAAGTGCCATTGACAATGTTTTTTACGCTATTGGCAGTGCTAGCGTTTCTGCATCCGCAGAAAACTGCTCTTCAGCCACACCAACAGGAATTGTGGTCTCAGGAATCACAAGAAGTTCTGCCAGTATAAACTGGGCTGCATTGCAGGGCGCTACTTATTCACTAATGTATAGAAAAACAGGAACTGCCACATGGACTACCGTTCCTGTAACAACAAATTCTTATACCATCTCCGGATTAAATGAAGGTACTCAGTATGAAATTCAAATAGCGAATGTTTGTGGATCTACCACTGGAAGCTATTCCACATCTACTAACTTTACTACCCTTCCGTTTACCTTGTGTTCTGCAACCGGAACAAATTCTTCTGATGAATTTATTTCCAACGTCACGGTAACTCCTACAGGAATGAGCCCTATTTCCAATACCAGCACTGCTTCACCTTATACCAATTATGCTACTGATCTTACAAAACTGATTACCCTTACCAAAGGATCTTCCGGTAATACCATCAGTGTACAAAAACAATGGTCTAGTGCCCAGTATAATGAAGGGGTAAGTGCATGGATTGATTTTAACAGAGACGGAATTTTTTCTGATTCTGAAATCATCTTCACAAGTGCTCCTAGTAAAATCACTCCTGTTTCAGGAACCTTCTCGGTACCTGCAGATGCCTATGTCGGCAGTAATATCATAATGAGAGTTGTGCTTGCCTATAATACACAACCTACCAACGGATGTAGCAGCCAACAATATGGTGAAATTGAAGATTATCCTGTACAAATTCAAGCAGAAAACCTTGCTACCAAAGAGATAACAAAAGATAACAACTCAATACAGATTTATCCTAATCCAGCTAGCGATGTATTAAACGTGACTAAAGTTTCGGCTAAGGCTCAATATACCATCACCAATATGGCCGGACAAATTGTAATGAACGGACAGATTACAGACAATAAAATTTCGGTATCCAAATTGATCACCGGAGCTTATGTGATTTCAATTGAGGATCAGGGAACTACTTCAAACCTGAAATTCATCAAAAAATAAAAAATAATATTTTTCAAACCATGCCCGGCAATCAATAAGCCGGGCTTTTTTGTGTCTGAATGATTGATCTTCTTTTAATATTGCACATTTTTACCTTTTCACAATTTTGCTGTTAATTAAATTTTCTATTTTTGAAAAGATTATTAATAAAGTTTAAAAATGAAGAAGTTATCATATACGCTTTTATTTGCTTCAGGATTGGTTTTCGGACAATTCTTTGAAAAAGGTCAGGTTTATACCAAACAGGATACGTTAAAGGGTTCGGACACTCAATTCCGAAATTTTTGGGATGTCAAGAAATATGACCTTTCCGTAGAGCCTGATTTTGATCAGAAAAGTATCAAAGGAAATAATAAGATCAGTTTTGAAATCATAAAAGATGTGACCAATCCTGTATTTCAAATTGATCTGCAGCAACCTATGAAAGCTGATAAAGTGGAAGGAAACTTCTCTATTAAAAGTTATAAGCAGGAGGGCGACTTTATTTTTATTACCGCTAATAAAAAGTTTAAAAAAGGAGAAAAATACAGTATTGATGTTACCTATTCCGGGAATCCTGTAATTGCTAAAAAAGCTCCCTGGGATGGCGGCTGGGTTTTTGCTAAAGACAAAAATGGTCATCCATGGATGACCGCTGCTGACGAAGGAATTGGAGCTTCAATCTGGCTTCCTACCAAAGATATATGGAGTGATGAGCCCGACAATGGTATTACCATGAAAATCCTCACCCCTAACGATCTTGTAGGGGTTGGGAACGGAAGGCTGATAGACAAAAAGACCAAAGGCAATACAACCACTTACACCTGGGAGGTAAAAAATCCGATCAACGCCTATTCTATCATTCCCAGTATAGGAAAGTATGTCAACTTCAAAGATAGTTTTGATGGTGAAAAAGGAAAACTGGATCTGGATTACTGGGTACTTGACTATAATTTAGATAAAGCCAAAAAACAGTTTCAACAGGTAAAACCTATGCTTTCAGCATTCGAATATTGGTTTGGCCCATATCCATTTTATGAAGACTCTTATAAATTGGTAGAATCCCCTCACCTGGGTATGGAACATCAAAGTAATGTAGCCTACGGAAATCAATACCAGAATGGTTATCTGGGCAGGGATCTTTCAGGGACAGGAGTCGGTCTGAACTGGGATTTCATTATCATTCATGAAAGTGGTCACGAGTGGTTCGCCAATAATATTACAGCAAAAGATCAGGCTGACATGTGGATCCACGAAAGTTTCACTAACTATTCTGAAACTCTTTTCACTGAAAAATTTATGGACAAAAAATCTGCAGAGATATATGTTCAGGGGATCAGAAATAATATTAACAATGATATACCTATTATCGGCCACTACGGGGTAAGAAATGAAGGCAGTGGTGACATGTATCCTAAAGGAGCCAATATGCTTCATACGATGAGACAAGTGATCAATAATGACGAAAAATTCAGACAGATTTTAAGGGGGCTCAATAAAGATTTTTATCATCAGACCGTTACCACCAAACAGATTGAAGATTATCTGTCATCAAAATCCGGAATTGATTTTTCCACTGTTTTTGATCAATATCTGAGAACGGTAAAAATCCCTACTCTTGAGTATTCTCAGAATGGCCAGACGTTGAAATTCCGATATACAGATGTGGTTAAAAATCTGAAACTCCCAATCAGAATTGACGGAGAGCAGACGATTACTCCAACGGAAGACTGGCAGACGGTAACGCTTACAAAAAATACTCCTGTTGAGTTTAACAAGAACTATTATATCAATTATAAAAATGTTCAGTAAATAATAAAAAAGGCAAATTTGCAAACCAGCAAATTTGCCTTTTTATTTTTTAACCCTTTGGAATTAATTTTAAGAAAAGTTTAATACCCTATTACGTAACAAAATGGTAAAAACAACAACTATTTAACTATAAAATTTAACCCAATGAGAAAAACAGCACTTAGCTTGGCTCTTTTTGCCGCTTTTTTAGCGAATGCCCAGTCTATAAAAACCACCATTGATCTCGTCAATGTAAAAGACGATAAAGTAGCCGTTACCATGGAGTTTCCAAAAATGAAATCCGGTGACATCAAGTTTCATTTTCCAAAGACCGTTCCGGGTACTTATTCGGAAGATGATTACGGAAGATTTATAGAAGGGATCAAATTTTATGACAACAAAGGAAAGGAACTTACCTATTCTAAAGTGGATGATAATACCTATTCACTAAAGAACGCTCAAAATTTAAATAAGATCACCTATCTGGTTAACGACAGTTTTGATGATGAAATGGATACTTCAAAGCATAAAGCTGTATTCTCACCTTCAGGGACCGATATTGAACAGGGAAAAATCTTTATGATCAATACCCATGGATTTATTGGATATATCGATAATATGCAGGATGTTCCCTATCAGCTGGTAATCCAAAAGCCTACTGATTTCTATGGAACTACCGCTTTAGTAGATCAGGATAAATCTGAATCTACAGATACTTTTACGCTGGCTAATTATGCTAAGGTAACTGATTCTCCACTGATGTATACCAAACCGGACTATATTACCTTCAATGCCGGTGGAATGGAGCTGGTATTGGGAGTGTATTCTCCAACAGGAAAATATAAAGCTGCCGATTTTAAGGAAAATCTGGAAAAAATGGTCATTGCCCAGAAAAAATTCCTGGGAGATATGAACACGAATAAAAAGTACGCTATCATGCTTTATCTTTCCGGAGGTGGCGGCCCGAAAATTAAAGGTTTTGGAGCTTTGGAACACCATGAATCAACGAGTGTGGTACTTCCTGAAATGATGCCGAAAGATGCCATCGACAAAACTATTACCGATGTAGTATCTCACGAGTTCTTCCATACTGTGAATCCTTTGAAAACCCATTCTGAAGAGATCCACTATTTCAATTATGCAGATCCTAAAATGTCTCAGCATCTGTGGATGTATGAAGGAGGTACTGAATATTTTGCCAATTTATTCCAGATCCAGGAAGGGCTGATCACAAAAGATGAGTTTTTACAGAGAATTAACGAAAAAATCACCAACTCAAAGAATTATGATGATACCATGCCGTTTACGGTCATGAGTAAAAATGTACTGAAAGCACCTTATAAGGATCAGTACAGAAATGTTTATGAGAAAGGAGCCCTTCTGGCCATGTGTCTGGATATTGAGCTGAGAAAACTTTCCAACGGAGAGATGGGCTATCGTGATATGATCAGAAAGTTATCTCAGAGATTTGGAGAGAACAAACCTTTCAAAGATGATAAATTAATTGATGAACTGGTAACGGTAACCGGATACCCTCAAGTGAAAGACTTTTATAATAAATATATCGCTGGCAACCAGCCCACCCCTTATGCTGAATATCTGAGCCAGATAGGTGTAGAATTACAGAAACAAGAGACTCCTCCTATTTTCTGGTTTGTGAAAGATCCTAACCAAACCGGATACGATGAGAAAAACAATGCTTTTGTATTTGATGAAAGCTCTGCCCTATCCCCTTTTGCTACAAGTATCGGATTTAAAATCACTGATCAGGTTCTTGCGTTAGACGGCAAAACAATTAACGTTCAGAATATGCAGGACTTCATTAATTATGCTAAAACAGTCAAGGAAGGACAAAATGTTACCGTGACTGTTTTACGAGGTAATGGAGAAAAGAAAGAGAAAGTAGAATTGAAAGGAAAAGCGATTCTGGATAAACTGACGATGGAAATGCTTAAATACAAAGCCAATCCTAGTCCGGCAGAACTGAAACTGCAAAACCAATGGTTAACAGGTAAAAAATAAATAGAAAAGCGAGGAAAATATTCCTCGCTTTTTTTGTCTGAAGATAGATTAATCTTTGTAAAAATCATCTCTATACCTATTCTTTTATGGCTGCTGAGATGGCTTCGCTTACCATGACAGCATATTATTTCTATTTAGATCTTTTTTATAGTTATTCTGAAAGTACTTCCTTTTCCCACCTCAGTCTGGGAGATTTTAATATCTCCGTTATGGTACTCATGTATTACTCTTCTCGCTAGTGACAATCCCAGTCCCCACCCTCTTTTTTTGGTAGAATATCCAGGTTTAAAAGCATTTCTGGCCTGTTGTTTTGTCATTCCGCTTCCGTTGTCTTTCACTTCCACCAGGATACTTTTATTTCTTTCAAAAACGGACATGGTAATTGATCCTTCCCCTTTCATAGCATCTACTGCATTTTTCACCAGATTTTCTATCACCCAGCTCATCAGAATTTTATTGTGAGGAACCAAAACCGTGTAATTAGGCAGCTGTAGGGTAAAATTAACTTTCCTGGAAATCCTGGTTTTCAAATAATCATAATTTACCTGAATCGTTTCATTGAAATTCATATCATTCAGCTCCGGAATGGAACCTATTTTTGAAAACCTTTCAGAGATCGTTCTGAGCCTTTCGATATCTTTTTCTATCTCGTGTACCCCTTCTGAATCCGGATTTTCAAGCTTCATGATCTCCATCCATCCAATCATAGATGATAAGGGAGTGCCGATCTGGTGAGCTGTTTCTTTGGCCAATCCAGCCCAAAGATATCCTTCATCTGTTTTTTTTATCGTCCTGAAAAACCAGAAAGAGAAACCAAAATATAAGAGAATAAATAATCCTAAAATATAAGGTGAATAACGAAGGTTATTAAGCAGTCGTGAATTGTCATAATAGACAAACTGGTTATTTCCATCAGGCACTTTGATTTCTATAGGATCATAGTTTTTCTCCATATTCCTGATGAGATCCTGCAGTTTCTCGGGATCTTTTATGGTATTTTCAGGAATATTTCTGTAATATCCCAGATCAAGGATGGCATTTTTATTTTTATCAGTGACTATAAACGGAATGGTGTTGTTGATATTCAAAATCTCCGGTAAAAGATCCAGAACATCGGTATCTGGAGTTTTCACTTCCTGCTGGATCCGTATTGCCTTAGAAAGAAGGCTGATCCTTTTAATTTCTTCTTTTCTGAGGAAATTGATCAATGAGGTAGATGCCACTACAATGCCTACCACTAAGGCGGTCATTACAACAAAAATAATCCAGTTATTCAGCCTGGTTAATATGGATTTTCTCAAAGCTTTTTTATTTTAAAACATTCAGAATTTTCTGCAGCTCTGTACTTCCACTTCCCTGATAGTTGTTGATAATAATTGAAAACACGTATTTCTTTCCGTCTTTAGCGGTATGATATCCTGCAAAGGATTTGGTATCTCTCATGGTTCCGCTTTTCATTTTCATTCCGTTCTCCTGAACAGGAAAGCCATCCTGATAAGCTTCGAACCAGGATTGTTTTTTAGCATATAACAACGCCTGTACCTCTGCTTTTGCCGCCACATAATTCTGGGGAGAAAGTCCGCTGCCATCAGCAAAATTAATCATATTCGGATTAATTCCTTTTGACTTCCAGAATTCCTTCAGATAGGCTACACCGCTTTTAAAACTTGGGTTTCCTTTTTTCTCTTTCCCTAAGGTTTTAATTAAAGTTTCCCCATAAAGATTGACACTTTTTCTTAAAAACCAATACACAATTTTATCCAGCGTCGGAGACTGGTAAGTTAGGATAATATTATTTTTCGGAGCTTCCAATGCCTTCTTTCCGTCCATTTCAAGCTGAGAATTGGTGACCGCCTTTCCGGAGAGCTCAATTCCGGCTTCTTTAAGCCATTGTTTTGCTTCCATAGCCAGTTGCAAAGGAGGATTAGGAGTAGAACCTGAAACGGTGACCGTTTTACCACCCGGAAGCATTCCGTTGATTAAGGCAACATCAGAATGAGGAGCTGTAAAGATCAGACTCTGATCCGAGCTTCCCCCAGTTTTTAGGTCATTCAGCCATTTTACACCTTCCAGGGGATAGGAAAAGCTTTTAAAATCTGTCCCATTGATATTGATATCAAACTGATTTTCCCTCCAGTTGATCCCCCAAACTCCGGCTCCATAATAATTTCCAAGGTCATCCCAGGGCCATCCTCCGGGGATGGTCTGATGGTCAAAATAAGAATCATCTATGACCAGATCACCAGATATTTTTGTAATTCCGGAATTTTTAATGGCTTCAATTAATTTCTTTTTAAAGCTTTCTGGTTTATAGGCATCATACCGCCAGCTTCCCAAAGTAGGATCACCATTGGAGCTGATGAAAAGGTTTCCATTCAAATTCCCTCCGGATATACTTCCGGAATAACTGGAAGTAGTGGTATAGGTATAATTTTTACCTAAAGTTTCCAAAGCTGCTGCTGCTGTAAAAATTTTCTGTGTGGAAGCAGTTGAAAGTCCTTTATTCCCTTGATATTCATATATAAAATTCCCATTATCATCTGAGACATAAAATGACAGACCGGAAGCAATGGTTCCTGAAGAGTCCATAAGGTCTTTGGTTGCTTTATCTAATTTCTGGGCTATATTCTGAGCAGAAATAACCTGTACAGAAAGGGTGAGAACTGCAAGTGTTTTTCTCATTGCATTGTTGTTTTTACTCTAAACTTTATTAAGATGTCTCAATCACGGGGCTCAATCATAATATTGGCTGGCTGAACCGGACTAAAACATTTTTATTCATTCAAAATTCTAATCAAATATACTTAAAATAAAAGCTTCTCATATTCTTTGAGATCATGGTGTCCGAAAAGGATCTGGTGGTCATGGGATTTTTCAAATGACCGATCGTATTTAAAATATTTCTCATAATCATCTTCGTCTATGAAGCTATCCATCTGACAGGCTTTTATATAATTTGTCTTTTCTCCATAATCTTCAATAAAGACTTGAGATTCAGTCCACGGTTCCTGATGACAACGAAGGCAGGATCTTTGGTGAACAGCCTTATGTCCACATATTTCACAGTGCTGTAAATTTTCAAATAATGCTGAAACCGGATTTTGCATATCCGGTGGAAATACCTGTAACGGAATAGTTTTTAAAAGCAGATAATAATTGGGTTCCTGCCAGGAAAAAGAAATACCTTCCGTCCCGTAAACCGGTTCTTCTGTATACAAACATAATTTCTGAAGATCATATTCAATATCCGCTTTTACAATATCCTTTATATTAAGAAGTGTTTTGCTGTTTGATCTGACGTTCAGTTCTTCGTCAATTTCAATAACCGGTTTCTGGGTAAGGTAATGGCTCAGGCATAACGTAGTCTCCCATGAATTCACACTTCTTTTCTTTCCTTCATTTCCGCAGATCTCACAGGTTTCCATAGAAAGCGCAGCATATTTTTGAGTAATATTTTTAACGACCGTATTCAGTTCCTTATCTTCAGAATATGTGTAGCAACGGAGTTCTCCATATTTTTCTTTGCCAAAAATATCTTTTTCAATATTCCAGCCTCCAATGGCAAATTCAAACAGCATCTGCCTGATCAGCTCATTCCAACCAGTGCTGTTCACCTCAAAATTTTTCAGATTACGTTCTATGAAAGCATTGATCAATTCCTGTTTCATGACAGTCTGCTTCCCGATTCTATTTCATAAGGTTCTTTATCTTTTTCAAAAATTCTGGTCAGCTCACTTCCTTCAACGGTAATGGTATCTCCGATTCTTCTGATCCAGTTTCCTTCTCTAAGCCCTACTACTTTATTATCATTCTGGGTAAGAAATTCTTTGATTCTGGTTTCTCTGGTTTCTCCGTTGTGTTTCAAATCCGGATTCGGATCAAGATAATGAGGGTTAAGATTGAACGGAACAAGCCCCATACAGTCGAAACTTGAAGGATAAACAATCGGCATATCATTCGTGGTTTTCATGTTTTGCCCACCAATATTACTTCCGGCACTGCATCCCAGATAAGCTTTACCACCTGTTACGTTGTCTTTTAAAACAGTCATCAGGCCTTCTTCATGTAATGTTTTAACCAATAAGAATGTATTTCCTCCGCCTGTAAAATAACCTTTCGCCTGATCCAGAGCCCCGGCTTTATCTTCAAATTCATGAAGACCTTTTACTTTAATATTGATAGTTTCAAAGAAAGAACGGGCTTTCGCAGTGTACTCATCATGAGAAATACCACCGGGTCTTGCAAAAGGAATAAAAACAATTTCATCAATTCCTTTATATAATTGGATTAATTCTTCTCTTAAATATTCCAGATATTCTCCACCGAAAATGGTAGATGTTGAAGCTAATATGATATTCATACGGGGAAATTATATTGATTATTAAAAAAATACTGAACTACAAAGATAAACTCAAACCACAACGAATCAAAAATTAAACTAAAAAAAACATGAATCCCGTTAATATTTTCTAAAAAAACTTAAAGCTTCTAAAATTTGAGCTTTTATGGAATTATTATTGAATTTTAGAAGGTAGAATTTTAAATATAAGAATATGAAAACGGCTAAAGTTAATATTAAAAATCTATTTTTAGGTTTAATCCTTGTAGGAGGTGCAAGTTTTGTAAATGCACAAACTACTCAAACGGATAGTGCAAACAATACAGCTAACACAGCTGCTACAAGTCAAACGGGTAACCCTACGATTGAGGGTCTTAAAAAACAAATTGAAGCCAATCCAAAGGATACGGAATCATTATCAAAACTGGCTGCGGCCTATCAGGATGCTTCAGACTGGACCAATGCAATTGATACCTGGAAAAAAATCTCTGCTTTATTACCGGATTGGGCACCATCTTATTACAGCCAGGCCTATGCTTATCAGTCTGCTAAGGACGATGCCAATGCAAAACTTGCTTATGAAAAGTATATTGCCACTGTAAAACCTGAAGAAGTAGAGCAAAATAAGAAAAATCTGGCCTATGCCTATTTTTATATCGCTTTTGCAGAACAGCAAAGTGATCCCAACAAAGCAAAAGAACATATTGCTAAATCTATACAATATGATCCTACCAATCAGGATGCTATAAAACTTAGCAAAACTTTAAACTCATAATAATAAAAAAACCGGAAAATTTTCCGGTTTTTTTTATTTCTTATCCTCTAATTTTTTCACCTGTCTCTTGTAATTGGGAGCTATGAATTATCTCACCAAAATATCCGATCTGTCATCTAAAATATGGTATCTGAAATCTTGGTTCTTGGTTCTTGGTTCTTGGTTCTTGGCTCTTGATTCTTACCATTCTCCCTACTCAACCCTTTTTCCAAAAAAATCTGTTTCCCCATGCAGATGCCTGATAATTTTTTCAATATTACGTTGAATACCGGCTTCAGTTTTCAAATTATTAATATAGCGGATCAGCTCATGCTGTCTTGAAGGAATCAGTTTTTCAAAATTGGCTGTAGCCAGTTTACTATCGCTGATCGCCTGTTCCAACCGGGGATGTATCGTAATACTTCTGTCGGAATCATCATATTCCAATGTCACTTCAATGGTTTCGCCTATTCTTTTCGGAGAGTTTTTCAGCATTAGTAAATTCACATACAGTCTCCATTCCCCTACATATTTCATCAGGTTCTGCTTAAATTCTTTACCGTTCACCGTTCCTTTCACGGGAATCGGGCTCTTATTCTTTTCCGAATCTTCAAAAATCTGCTCCAAAATTTCATCCGGAACAAAAACAAAAGGATTAATCCCTATGATATCCAGTGTTGCTGTAAAATGTTTGTTTTTCATGGAATAACAAATGTAGGCTGATTTTGTAAAATGTACAATGTTATTTGTACAAAGTATAATGTATAATGTATGATGTACAATGTATAGTGTTGGATTTGGTGGGTGGTAGAATACTTTATCAATATTATAATTTCTGTAACCTTTAACATGCTTCCCTCAAACACTCCCACTCTAAAACCCACTCCGAACCGCACTCATATCCAGACTCTCGCATCTGACATCCCGAACCACAGACCTCGTAACTCAAAATTCATATTCAAGAACTCAATTAATTCCCCTATCTTTGCAGAAGTAAATCTATTTAATTTAACGAAATGAAATTTTTTATTGACACAGCTAATTTAGAGCAAATCAAAGAAGCTAAAGATCTTGGTATTTTGGATGGTGTAACTACCAATCCTTCATTAATGGCTAAAGAAGGAATCCAGGGAGCTGAAGCAATCAAAAACCATTACAAAACGATCTGCGAACTTGTAGACGGGGATATTTCTGCAGAAGTACTTTCTACAACTTATGAAGAAATGATCAAAGAAGGAGACGAATTGGCTGCTATTCACCCCAATATCGTAGTAAAGATCCCAATGATCAAAGACGGTATCAAAGCGTTAAAATATTTTTCTGACAAAGGAATCAAAACTAACTGTACTTTGATTTTTTCTGCAGGACAGGCTCTTTTGGCAGCAAAAGCAGGAGCTACTTATGTTTCTCCGTTCTTAGGAAGATTAGATGACATCTCTACAGATGGATTAAACCTTATCCAGGAGATCAGACTTATTTTTGATAATTATATGTTTGACACTGAAATCCTTGCAGCTTCTATCCGTCACTCAATGCATATCATTGACTGTGCTAAAATTGGAGCTGATGTAATCACATCTCCACTTCCTCCAATCTTGAGCTTGTTAAAACACCCATTAACAGACAGCGGACTAGCTCAGTTTATTGCAGATTCTCAGAAATTAGCATAAAATTGACCCAATCTAAAATATAAAAATCCCGGAACAATGTTCCGGGATTTTATTTTTATAATAGCTGGTTTATTTCAACAGATCAATCTCAAGAATATTATTTTCCTTCTGTATATCATTCCTTCGTTTTATTTCTTTATCCCTTTTTTCTGAATCAGAGGTCTTTGTTGCTTTTCCCGAAGCATCCATTTCCATGATAACCACTCCTTGAGCCAGCATCTGTCTTTCGCTTTTCATAGGATCGGCACGATACTCTTTATAAGCTTTTCTATACTTCTCCTCGTTCAGTGTAATGATAGGGTTAAACCTATGTTTATCTTTAGTACTCTGCCACTCATATCCTGGCGGAAGCTTTTTATTTCCTTTTAATTCAAATGAATGGGTATGGGTATCATCTTCAAGCTTTACAATTAACCCCGGAAGTCCGTGAAATTTATAGGGTCCATCCTGAATGGGAAGATCTGTGGTAAACCAGGCGGTCCATTTTCTACCGATAAAGTCACAGACTGCTTTCTGAACACTAAATTCTCCTATTTTTGTTTTATCTGAAAGGATGCTCCATTGCTGTTTTCTTCCATCCTTTACCATATATTCGTCAGCAACCAGGTTATTGAAAAAAATCACGGAATAATCTGGATACATCTTTTCAACACTATACCGTATTTTACCTTTATATTGAATACCTGAAAGATTTAATTCTTTACTTCCGGCCTTAAACTGTTTTTCCATAGTTGCAGCAATGAGAGAATCTGTTTCAAAGGTATCTTTACTGTAAAATTTTGAACCTTTTGGAACAACATCCAGCAGCATCATCTCCGTTTCCGGTTGGTCCTTGGCAGTAGAATCAGTAACATACCGATACTCATAAATGAATCTCTGATTCTGTGCATGGGCTGTGATGCTTAACAGCAGGATCAATAAGGTGGTTAGTTTTTTCATTATTAATTATTTTGTAGATATCATCTTATTTTTTCTTCAGAAATATTTTTCACTACTTTGCAGGGATTTCCTACAGCGACCACATTTTCAGGAATATCTTTAGTCACTACACTTCCTGCTCCTATTACGGAATTGTCCCCTATCCTGACTCCGGGCAGAACAACCACATTTCCTCCCAACCAGACATTATTTCCTACGGTAATGGGATGCGCATATTCCAATCCTTCATTTCTCTGCTTTACATCAAGTGGATGGCCAGCAGTATAGAAACTGCAATTGGGGCCAATAAAAACATGATCTCCAAAGCTTACTTTAGCACAATCTAAAATAACAAGGTTATGATTGGCATAAAAATCTTCTCCCACTTCAATATTGTATCCGTAGTCACACCAAAAAACAGGTTCTATACAAATGTTTTCCTTTGTACTTCCAATAATTCTTCTGATGAGCCTGCTTCTGTTTTCAGCGTCAGAGTTTTTCAATTCATTATATTCCTGACACAAGTCTTTACATGCGATACGTTCACGGATCAATTCCTTATCATAGTTCGCATCATATAAAAGTCCGGCTGCACATTTTTCCTTTTCTGTCATAAGATGGTAAGTTGAAAATTTATTTTTTGCTTAGAAGATAAGAATATTTGCATTAATAATAAAAAGTGCTTAAAAAACACCCCAAATTTATGGTAATAACGATTGGTTTTTGGCTGCTTCCTGTTATCTAAAAAAACAAAACAGAACGCCAATGACATTCTGTTTTTAATAATAAATGATATAATTTTAATTCACCATATCCGGTTCAATCGGATTGTTATCTTTTTGAAGGGATTCCTTTGTTCTTTTTTCCATTTCCCGGAAAACCTGATTGGGATCAGAAATTTCTTTTCCATCAGAGGTTTTCACTTTAAAAGAAAACTTAGTATTAGTGTCTCCCCCATTTTTCATCATCATTTCCCTCATATTTTTAGTAGGATCATTCACATAGGCTTTCCATGCTTTTTTAAACTGATCTTTCGTTACTTCAATTTCTTTTCCAAATCCTAATATCTTTACGTTCTCAGGAACTTGCATATCTTTTTCAGCATCAACAGATTTTACCGTTTTATTGCCAACCAGGGTCATACTGTGAGATCCCGTAGCATCTTCTACCTTAACAATCAGTCCTGGCAGTCCGTAAAATTTATAGGGTCCATCCTGAAAAGGAAGATCTGTACTAAACCAGGCGGTCCATTCTCTTCCGCCAAAGCTTGTGGTAGCTTTCTGGGCATTATATTCTCCAATCTTCTGTTTATCAGACAGTATTTTCCATTCCGGTTTTTTATCTTCCTTGACCTTATATCTGTCTGTAGAGATATTTTTGAAGAGAAAGGTCTTAAAATCCGGATATTCTTTAGTTACCTTATAAGAAACCTGTCCCGGTTTTTCCCTCCTGTTGACACTTATATTACCTCCTCCGGACTTCAGCTGTCTTTCAAGTTCGGCTCTTCCTATAGAGTCTGCTACAAATTTATCCTGGCTGTAATAGTTTGATCCTTTTTTATCAATATCCAGCAACATCATTTCTTTTTTCACCTCTTCCTTATGATTGGAATCGGGGATAAATTTATATTCGTAAAAAAACCTATTGGTTTGGGCACTGGTCAATATCCCCAGTAACATAAAGAATAGAATTTTATTTTTCATAATGATGAGTCAGTAAAAAAGCTTTGCCAATACCAACATTGACAAAGCTTGATGAAACTTTATTTCTTGGTCTGAATTCTTATTTCGTTCTTCGTGCCTTTAGCTTTGTTTTCTTTGAAAACAGTAACACTTGCAATACTTTCAGGTTTCAAGGCATCCGCTTCTTCTTTGGATACTTCTCTGCCGTCTATATAGTATGTCACATTATCCCATCCGCTTACTTTGAATCTTTTAATCCCATTCATAGCAATGTTCCCGTCGCCGTCTTTTTTAATATAATCCGCCTGCATTACCATTACTCTAGGAGCATTACTTACTGAAGTGAAGCTTATTTTTCTGAAGTTCTTTACATTTTCTGAAGCTGCTTTTTCAGCTTCAATTCTTGCCTTCTCTCCTTCCTTTCTGGCTATTTCGATCCCCCTTCTTGCATTTTCGTGTTCCAATCTCGCTTTATCAGATTCTATTCTGGCTTTATCACTTTCTTTTCTTGCCTTCTCACTTTCCTTCATGGCATTTTTAGCCTCTTCCATTGCCTTTTTGGCCTCCTTCATTGCTTTACGAACTGCAGCTTTCTCTTTTGGTCCCAAGTCTTTATAGAATACCGTTTTATTATTTTTAGAATAAATCACAGTAGGGCTTTTAGGCTCACCTGGAGGAGTTGGTTCTACCAAGGGTTCAGGTATTTCAATTTCCATATTTTCAAGTGCTTCCATTTGGTTTTTCCATTCAGGAGATTTGAAATATTCTTCTGTATCTTTAAGAGCTTTTTGATCAGCAATCTTACTTATTTCTGAAGCCAGTAAGTTTATTTCTTCAATTTTTTTATTAAAATCTTTACTTCCAGGCTTCAGTTTATCCAGCTCCTTTCCTTTTTCGTCAATCTTTTTTTGAATTTGAGATAATTTTTTATCATCATCAGAATCATTCCCTTTTATTTCCTGGATTTTTTTCTGTTCAGTTTCTCCAGGCCTTACCGTATCCTTTTGGATCTGTAAAACAGCATTTTTAATAGAAACATTCGTTTCTTCAATTTCTTTATTTTTAGCATTCACCATATAGGCAAAAGCCACTGAAAATAAAACCGGTAATGCAAAAATTCTTCGCGCATACCCGAATTTGGTGTTAGGTTTTTGTAACATTTTAAGTCTTTTTTTAAGGTTTGAACTTAGAAACGGACTGGTGGCAGGCAACTGTGTTCCGGAAAAGTGGCTTGCTAAAAGCATCTGCGCAAATGCTTTCGTGTCCGAATGTTTTACGGCTTTTTTATCAGCCAGATATTCATGGATTAGATTAATTTCTCTTTTGATAAGGTGAAAAAATGGATTGAACCATAAAACAGAGGTTATCACTTCAATAAAGATCTTATCAAATGAATGCTTCTGCTCAATATGTACCATTTCATGTTTTAAAATTTGTTCTCCAACATCAGAATTCAAGGTGATTGTATTCTTCCAGAAAAGGTTTTTAAAATATGAAAACGGGGCTTCTGTCAGGTCTGTACGGTAAAAATTAATACCATCAAAACTCTCTTTCTGAAACTGTTTTTTAAACTGCTGGATCTTAAAAATCCCATAGCTCAGCTTCCCTACAAAATAGAGAGAAACCAGTCCCAGAGCTGAAAAAATAATGTTAAAATAAATGTGACCATGGTCTATGTTTTTTGCTGTGTTAAAATTCTGAATCTTATCAAGAAGCATATACATATCATTATTTACTTCTATTGTAAAATCGTCTATCCTGATCAAAGGCAGCAATAATGAGATGAGTATTGCCGACAACAGGTAAAATCTGTTATAATGATGAAATGTCTTGTCTTTTAAAGACAACTGATAATACAAAAACATTACACCAGAACATAAAATTACTTTTCCAAAGTACAGAAGTAGTGTTTCCATGATTGTTAGTTTTTCTTTTTCAATTCATCTAATAACATTTCAAGGTCCTGAACGGTCATTTCATTTTTTTCTACCAGAAACGAAACGGCACTTTTGTAAGAACCTTTAAAATAATTCTTGACAAGGCTCTTCATTGTTTTCCCTGAATATTGCTCTTTAGAAACCAACGGATAATATTCATGCTGCCTTCCATGCACATCATAGTCTACAAATTCTTTTTCTTTCAATACTTTCAAGATCGTAGAAACTGTATTGGTATGTGGTTTTGGCTCAGGAAAAAGATCAAGAATATCTTTAAGGAATCCTTTTTCTATTTTCCATAAATACTGCATTACCTGTTCTTCTGCTTTTGTTAAAGTTTGAATTTTCATATCCTTTTCATTTATCATTAAGGTGATATAGTATCCATGCATTCTATATCACTAAGAAATTAGTTATACAAATGTAGAGATAAAATTGAATCTAACAACTATTTTTTTAGTGATAAGACAAGTAAATACATTAACAATCTGATAATCAATCAAATAAATTTACATTAAATATATTGAATTTTTAATAGCCACAAATTATCGGCTATATAATCATCAGAAAAGAAGGGATTTCACCTTTAAATTCTTAAAACTTTAAATCAAATACAGTATTATATGTATTCATTTTAAATAATTTGTTTAAAAATTTCATGTGACGATTTTATCACAAAAGAATTGAAGCTTTGTTATAATAATATAGGTTAAAATTCAAAAATAAAATCCCTACTTAGCATTTTTAATCAAGGCAAATCAGAATTTTTTTTATTTGTAAGTTAATATTTTTATATTTGAATATTAACCAACTAACCATGGAATTAATTAAACGCATACAAGCGCTAAAAGAGAAAGCATTAGCTGTCATGATAAGTTCTATAGCGAGTGTATCTCATATGGATGCTAAAGATGTAAAAGTCTTTGATCTGAACAATAATCTTAAAGAGATTGATGAAGAAAATAAAAAAGTTTTAAAACCCAAATTGGTTTTAAAATTAAATTTTTCTCCAAATGGTGTGCATACAGCATCCATGCATACTTCACATAGATCACATTCATCTCATAGATCGCATTCTTCTCATTCATCGCATTATTCTTCCAGCTATAGTGGTTCAAGTAGTTCTTCTTACACGCCTTCTTATACTCCGTCACCTAGCACCTATTATACACCAATACCACCTGCTCCTAAAAGGTCTTATACTCCAACAACAATCTACAATAGTAGTAGTAGTAGTAGTAGTAGTAGTAGTAGTGAGAGTCGTTCATCAAATAAAATAAAAAAAACAAAAACAGGTACAACAAATTATAGTGATTCAAGTATATCTTCACTCTATGATAATACCTATTCTACATTTGACAAGTATTACTTAGGAAGTCGAGTACTTTATAAAGGTTTAGAGGGAAATGATGTTGAAGAATTACAAAAAAAGCTAAAGATACTGGGATTTAATGTAATCATTTCTGGTTATTTTGGTGATAAAACCGAAGAAGCTGTCATGAAATTTCAGAAAAATAATGAATTGAAACCTGACGGAAAAGTCGGCTATAAAACTATCGAGATTATTAATAGTAGATTATGAAAGAAATAAAGTTTGAAGACTCAGTATTGGCTTTTTCGATAGACAAGTCTTTATATAGTGAATCAGTTATCTATAAATGCTTTTATTGGTATCTTAATGATTATAGTTTTGAATTAAATGATAACGGAACCTTTTATCGGATTATTTTGAAAAATAAAAAATCCATCAGTTTTGATGAAGAAGAATTAATTTTTAGAATTAAGAATGATTTAGCAGACTATAAACTAAGGGAGATCATTAATCAGGAAACTCAAAATATTAAAGAATTGATTATTGTAAAAGCCTTATCAAATTACGAAGAAGAAAAAATAATTTTAACAAATGTTAGTAACCCTATTGGAGTTGGTCCTCATTCAACCTAGTTCATATGTTAACAACTAAAAAACTAACGAGGAAATTTAATGACAAAAGCTATTACTCTGAGACCATTAGCCAATACTTTCTCCTACCATTTCGTTTTTTAAAGATCAATGAAAGCCATGAAGTTTTAGTTAATGATATTGGAGATTTTGTACTTGTACCTATTGGGACTACCAAAAAAATTGTCAACAAAGTTTTCTTAAAGTCTGAGAATATCGATTTGTATTATGATTTAATTTCAAATTTTATCATCTCAGAATCTGAAAAACCAGAGCTTCTACCAGTCATTGAAGCCAGATATCGTACTAAAAAATCATTTTTAGACAACTTTACTTCCCTACATATTTTTGTAGTGACATTAAGATGTGAACATACCTGCCACTATTGTCAGGTCTCACGTGTTACGGAAAACAAAGATCAATTTGACATGTCCTTTTCTAATATTGATGAAGGTATAAGTTTGATGATGCAGTCTCCTAATCAACATGTTACAATGGAGTTCCAGGGCGGAGAAGCTTTGTTAGCTTTTGATAAAATTGAATATGCTGTAAATGTTGTAATGGAAAAAGCAAAGGAATACAACAAAAAAGTAACTTTTGTAATCTGCACAAATTTAGCTCCCATTACAGATAAGATGATCGATTTCATAAAAAAGAATGATATTTTAATATCGACATCGCTTGATGGCCCTGAATTTATACATAATAAAAACAGACGTCGCCCTGGTAACAATAGCTATGAAATAACAATTGATGGTATCAATAAATGTAAGGCTAAATTAGGAAACGATAAAGTTTCTGCACTAATGACAACAACTGCACTCTCTTTACAATATCCGGAAGAAATTATTGACGAATATATCAAACAAGGCTTTGAAAATGTTTTCTTACGCCCCATAAGTCCTTATGGTTTCGCAAAATATAACCCGAAAAAAAACCATTATTTCATTGAAGAATTTTTAGACTTTTACAAAAAGGGACTAAACTATATTTTAGAGCTCAATAAAAATGGACAGTATATAGTTGAAGACTACGCATCAATAATATTAAAGAAGATTTTCACGCCTTTTCCAGTTGGATATGTTGATCTCCAATCACCAGCCGGACTAATTAACAGCGTCATAGTATTTAATTATGATGGATATATTTACGCAACTGATGAAGCAAGAATGTTAGCAGAAAATAAAGATTACTCATTTCAATTAGGAAAGCTAGGAATCAACAGCTACAATGAAATATTCTATGGTGATCTTTCTCTTCAGATATCAGATGTTTTCAGTAATGAATCTCTTGCAGGGTGTAGTGAATGTGCATTTCAAACCTATTGCGGAGCTGATCCTGTTCTCAATCATGCTACTCAAGGTGATATGTATGGTTTTCGTCCTTCCAGTATATTTTGTAAGAAGAACATGGAAATAATTCGTTACTTATTTGACTTAATGGTAAAGGACAAGAATAATGAAAGAATTTTTAAAAGTTGGATCACAGGTTATAATCTATGATATTAAAGACAAAAGGTAAACCAATAAATCTAAATGATATTATTGTCGGAAGAATAAATAAATCAGGAATTACAGAAGAAAACTCTATTGTGATTTTGCAAGATGATCTTTGTGAGAATTTGCAAACAACATCCAATTGTCTTGCTGTCATCACTGAAAATGACTACACATCTAACCCAAACCTAAATAAACCTATTATTCATAATGTGAAAACATTACAACATTTAGAGGAAGGTGATATTGTTCTTTTGAATACGGATGGTGTAATTAATACATTGTTCAGAATTAATTCGCCACATAATTTTATGTTTTTTACTGAGCAATGCAACAGTAATTGTCTAATGTGTTCACAGCCACCTAAAAACAAGGATGATTCAAAATATTTTTATGAAGTCAATTCTAGGTTAATCCCTTTAATTCCAAAGGATTGTTCCGAGCTGGGAATAACCGGAGGTGAACCAACTTTATTAGGTGATTATTTTTATTCCTTATTAGATCAATTAAAAAAACATTTACCAAATACCAATTTGCCTTGTCTCACCAATGGCAGGTCATTTGCCTGGCAAAATATTACTGACAGAACAGTCAGTATCAATAATCCAAATCTGATCTTATGCATACCTATATATGCAGATATTCCTGAAATACATGATTATGTTGTACAGGCAAAAGATGCTTTTCATCAAACTGTTTTGGGAATTTATAATTTAGCACGCTATGATATTCGAATTGAGCTAAGAATTGTTTTACACAAAATCACAATTCCTCGCTTACTAAAACTAGCTGAATTCATATATAAGAATATGCCTTTTGTGGAACATATAGCTCTTATGGGGTTAGAAATTGAAGGTTATACACCATATAATATTGATAAACTTTGGATTGATCCATATGAATATCAGGATATACTAAAAGATACAGTATATTATTTGTATACTTTTGGAATGAATATATCGATATATAATATTCCATTATGTTTATTACCAAAAGAATTATGGCCTTTTTCCCGAAAGTCTATATCTGATTGGAAAAATATATATCATGATGAATGCTCAAAGTGCGCCGAATTGTTAAATTGTGGTGGATTTTTTAAATCCAGTATTAAGAAAAGTAGTGCTTATATAAAAGCATTCTAACATAGTTATCTTATAGAAGTTTTTCAATAAATTTTACATATTTTTTTTACAAAATCCATAATATTTATTTTTATAGACATAAATTCAATTTCATTGTGGCTTTCACTAACTAAATATTAAATTAATCCTTCATTGGATAAATAAAAGATTATAGTATTTAGATTTAATAATTTAAAGATAAATGATAAACATGAATTTTATTGTTATTAATAAATTTCATCACAAAAATCACATTAATTAAGAGGTTAAAAACACCATTTATACAAAAATGAACAATTTACATTGTAGATTTGTTAAAATTTATTAAATAAAATTAAAATGGATTTGTCTAAACCGGGAAATTATATTTATTTTAGTGCTTTAAAAATTTCTCATGAAAAGATATAATTTATTGATTGTACTATTACTGCTTATTTTTAACGTTACAACAGCACAAAAGAAGAACTCTCCGGCTGCCGATCTCAGCATATTAAAGGAAACAAAATCAAAAATTGAAGCTACTGTTCCGTTGGTCGTTCAGCACCTTCAGAACATTGCTACCAAAGAAAGCGATAATAATATTGTCACAAACGGAAAAATTGCCGTGGGTAAAGAATATAAAATTTTGGAATCTGAATGGTTTTTATACAGAAACAACATGAAAAACTGTATTCTTAATAATTCTTCCAAGAAAGCTAAAAAATGTATGGAGTATCACACTCAATACCTGAGAAATACATTAATCAATTACAATAACTATATTACAAACCTTACCAAAAAGAATGGATATTTAGGTGTGGAAGGGGATACAAAATTTGATTTTAAACCTGCAGAAATTGCTACAAAACTAAGTGAAGCCTATTTTAATGCTAATGATGCTGCCGGAAGAATGAAAGCAGATCAGAAAAGAGAATTTTTAGATCAGACCATGTCTGATGATAATAAGCTAAGCCCTTATGCTCAATTAGCTCCATAATATAGAGGTAAATAAAAAACAAAAGAGAATCACAAATGTGGTTCTCTTTTTTATTTGAAGTAAAAAATCTCCGCCAAGCAGTTTTGTGGTACTAATCATAAAACCGTGGGGAAAAAGTAGAAAATGAGGCGGAGATTAATTTTCTTTCACAAACCCTGTAATCAGCTGTCCTAATTCTGATTATTCAGAGCTCTTACAAAAATAGCCTTATGTCTCTTACAAGTGAAAGGATCAATGTAGAATTAAATAATAATAAATGTAGAAGTAATACTACTTTTTTATAGAAATAGATATGAAAATAAAAACCTCCAACCCCAAACAACAGGTATCCCTGATTGACATTTAAGGCGAAATCCCAATCTCATTCATAAAACAACTTTATGAAAATCAATGCTTTACAATAAAAACTCCTCCAACTATCACTCTCAACTCTAAATTCCTCACCTATTTCCACCAGTGATAGTAGTTATGAAGTCCGTCATATTCAAATCCGCAACGTGGGTAAAGGGTATTTCCGATATCATTGGTTTTCTCTGTTTCAAGCATCAGCCCACATGCACCGGTCTCTTCACACCATTGTTTGCTGCGGTCGATTAACGCTACAGAAAGACCTTTCCCTCTATAATCAGGATGTACAAACAGATCACTCAGCAGCCACTGTTTCTGTAATTTGGTATAATGAAAAAGCTTATAAAGCTGAACAAATCCTACGGCTTTTCCATCAGCCATAGCAAGAAACAGGTCTGATTCACTGTTTAAAAACCTTTCTTTTAAAAAGGCTTTTCCTTTTTCCAAATCTGATTCCTGTCTGTAAAAAATACGGTAAAGATTAAACAGTTCTGCTGTTTCATTTAGATCCTCAAGACCCGCTTTTTTAATTGTGTAATTCATCGTTATATTTATTTGTATTAACGATGCAAAAGTATCTTTAAATAAGAAGGGTTTTATCCTCCAGATTAAAGCTATATAGCTAGGCCAGCATAAAGTTCGTTCGTTGTAATCCAACCTATTTTCCGCAAGTTCTGGATTTTATATCTATGGATAACATTGGATCTTTGCTATATATAACAAAATCATGACAGATATTATTCAAAAAATCAACAATACAGACTGGCACGCCATTACCGAAGCCATGCACCAAAACGGATATGCTATTATTTCTGATCTTTTATCGGATGAAGATTGTGAGATGTTGAAATCAAATTACCACCATTCAGAA
Organism: Chryseobacterium sp. KMC2; assembly: GCF_016756935.1. NCBI lineage: Bacteria > Pseudomonadati > Bacteroidota > Flavobacteriia > Flavobacteriales > Weeksellaceae > Chryseobacterium > Chryseobacterium sp. KMC2. The sequence goes on along the minus strand of NZ_JAESIT010000002.1, from coordinate 260,028 downwards.
TCATACCGTAAAACCGTTGTTATGGCCCGGCACCGCTTTGGCTTAGGAGAGTATAAATATTTTAATTATCCTCTGCCCGAATTGATTCAAATCATTCGCACCGGTCTGTATCCCCATCTGGCTTCTATTGCCAATTCCTGGTTTAAAGCTTTACATATGGATACGTCATTTCCATCAGAACATGCTGAATTTCTAAAACAATGTCACATTCATGGCCAGCAGAAAGCAACTGTTTTAATTTTAAAATATGAAAAAGGAGGTTTCAACACGTTACACCAGGATCTGTATGGAGACCTGTATTTTCCTATTCAGGTTGTTGCCCAGCTCAGCGAACCTGAAAAAGATTTTACCGGAGGGGAATTTGTACTAACCCAGCAGGTCCCCAGAGCACAATCAAAAGCAATTGTTTTAAAACCCAGGAAAGGCGATCTGCTTATTTTCACGACCAATTTCAAGCCCGAAAAAGGAACAAAAGGCTATTACAGAATTAATATGAAACATGGAGTAAGCGAAGTAAAGGAGGGAAACCGATACGCCCTGGGTATCATTTTCCATGATGCAGTAAGCTAAATTAATCTGAATGCTGGAACACCGTAGTATCGGAAGCCGGAAGTCATGACTTCGAGCTTCCTGTACTACTTCTCTTCTAATCTCTAACCTCTTGCCAAAAAATGATACAACATACCCTAATATCAGCTCCTATACTAAGAAGCAAAATCCGATCGCTGGAAATTCGTTTTGCCGGAAATAAAAACCTGAAAATCTATGGTTTACTCCAGTGTAGATCTGGGAAAAGAATGAAAAGAGAAAACAGAGTCTTCTTTGCAACGGAACAGGAAGCACTGCAAAATAATTTCCGCCCTTGTGGACACTGTATGAAAAATGAATATAAAAAATGGAAAGAGAAACATATGAGCTCTAAAGGGTGAGTAGAAAACCTTATATTGAATGTTGTACCAATCTATACACACCAATAAGATAAGCATTTGAGAGAATTTGTTTTTTTATTGAACCGACTAAAGTCCGTTCCTATTCAATATATCCTATAGAGTTCTTAGTTGATGTGGGCAGATAAAGAATAAAAAAAGAGAAGCAATCATGATTGCTTCTCTCATTGAGTAGCGGGAACCGGACTCGAACCGATGACCTTCGGGTTATGAGCCCGACGAGCTACCTACTGCTCCATCCCGCGGTGTATTTTTAGAGTGCCTACCGAAAGCACTTACTTAGTAGCGGGAACCGGACTCGAACCGATGACCTTCGGGTTATGAGCCCGACGAGCTACCTACTGCTCCATCCCGCGGTGTATTTTTAGAGTGCCTACCGAAGGCACTTACTTAGTAGCGGGAACCGGACTCGAACCGATGACCTTCGGGTTATGAGCCCGACGAGCTACCTACTGCTCCATCCCGCGGTGTATTTTTAGAGTGTCTACCGAAAACACTTACTTAGTAGCGGGAACCGGACTCGAACCGATGACCTTCGGGTTATGAGCCCGACGAGCTACCTACTGCTCCATCCCGCGGTGTATTTTTAGAGTGCTTACCGAAAGCACTAAACTTAGTAGCGGGAACCGGACTCGAACCGATGACCTTCGGGTTATGAGCCCGACGAGCTACCTACTGCTCCATCCCGCGATATTGGATTGCAAATGTACGACTTTTTTTTAAAAATCCTAATTTTTCTTTTAAATAAAGGACTTTTATGAAAACTATTTTATTATTTGTATCTTTGTTTTATGGCAAAAATACTAAAAATCTACCCGGATAATCCTCAGGAAAATCTTGTAAACGAGGTTATTAAAACACTCAATAACGGAGGGCTTATTATCTATCCTTCGGATACAATTTATGCGTTAGGCTGTAATATTTTTGATATAAAAGCCATGGAAAAACTGGCCCAATTGAAAAAAATGAAGCTGGAAAAGGCAAAATTTTCAATAATATGTAATGATCTCAGCCATCTTTCTGACTTTACAAGACCTATTGACACCTCCATATTCAGGTTTCTGAAAAGTCACCTGCCAGGACCTTTTACGTTTATCCTTGAAGCCAATAAAAGTTTACCTTTAGCTTATAAAGGACACAAAACAATTGGTATCCGTGTTCCGGATCATCCGATTCCGCAGCTTATTGTTGAAAAATTAGGACATCCAATTGCTTCAACCTCTATAAGGGATGATGATGAAATTATTGAATACTCTACAGATCCTGAACTGATTGCTGAAAAATACGACCATCTTGTAGATATTGTCATTGACTCGGGATATGGTGATAATGTAGCTTCTACCATTGTAGATCTTACTTCAGGAGAACCGGAAATCATCCGTCAGGGGAAAGGAATATTATAGCCCGTTTCAACACCTGAGATATCACGTCTTGACAGAATATTCCATAAGAATACGGCCATATTTGCATTTTTGCCTTCGTATCGTTATGATTACCTGTTCTGCTTTGCCGCTTATCTATTGGAAAATTTTTGCCCTATTGTATTAAGAAAAACATTCAAACTTTAAGATTCTGTTCAATGCCATTGCACTATTAACTTTATTTCTGTGATGGCCCTGAATTTATGGATTAAAAAAACTTATCTGTATTTTAACATTATGAAAATTGTAACATCGCCTGCCAAATTAATGAACGTAGAAAATTCAACGGACCTGTTGAAATCCTCTACTCCAAGGTTCATTGAAGATGCAGCACTTATACAGTCTTATTTAAAAGAAAAATCACCAAAATATCTTTCCGAATTAATGGAAATATCAACCAAGCTGGCTGATGAAAACTGGGAAAGAAATCAAAAATGGAAATCCAAACCTACTGCCAAAGAGTCTGCGCCAGCCCTATTTGCTTTCACAGGGGAAGTGTATAGAGGTTTAGATGCCAAAACCCTTGATAAAGCTTCTATAGATTATCTGCAAAAAAATCACAGAATGCTTTCCGGATTATATGGTCTCTTGAAACCCTCTGATAAAGTAATGCTTTACAGGCTTGAAATGGGACGTCCTTTTGAGTTTGAGCATTATAAAAACCTATATGCATTCTGGAGAGAAAAAATTACTGAACAGCTGAATTCTGAAATGAAAAAAGGAGAAATTCTTCTTCATCTTGCCAGCAATGAATATGGAAAGGTCATTGACCGAAAAAAATTAAATCACACCGTAGTTGATTTTGATTTTTATGAATTAAAAGACGGTAAACTAAAAACTATAGTGGTATACACCAAACATGCGAGAGGTCTTGTGGTGAGGTTCTGTGCAGAAACGAATGCCCAAACGCTCAACGATGTAAAGTCCTTCAATTATGAAGGTTACAGAATTGACGAAGAAAAATCTACAGATACAAAACTGGTTTTTACAAGATAGATGACAATTTCAGCTTTTAAAAAATATTTTAAAGAAACACTTTCCGACCTTTATACTGAGTCGGAAAGTGCTTTTTTATCCTCGCTATTTATTCATAAAATTGTAGGCTTTGATCATTTTCAGCAAAGAAGATTTTCTGAACAGGAGCTTTTAATTGAAGATGAAAACCAACTTTCCAGCTTAGTATCTGAACTGAAGACCGGAAGACCTTATCAGCAGATCCTAGGTGAAACAGAGTTTTATGGAATGAAATTCTTTGTAGATGAAAATGTCCTGATTCCCCGTCCTGAAACGGAAGAACTGCTGGAAATAGCTATTTCTGAGATCAAAAAATACCTTTCCAATGTTATGGGTAGCAATATAAAATCTGAAAGTTTAGATGTAAAGTGGGCTGAAAAAGCTCCGCATGCTTCCAATGATGAGAAAAACGAGACTGGGACATTAAAAATTCTGGATATCGGAACAGGAAGTGGTGTCATTCCTTTGGTGTTAAAAAAGCACTTTCCTGACGCTGAAGTCTCATCGGTAGATTTTTCTGAAAAAGCATTATCTACAGCTCAAAAAAATGCAGAGCTCCACCAGCTGAACATCAACTTCATTCACGCTGATTATCTTGGTTTTGAACCCACTGAAAGGTATGATATTATTATCTCAAATCCTCCTTATATAGGAATAGAGGAAGAGGTTGAGATTGCAGATTCAGTAAAAGAATTTGAGCCCAAAATGGCTCTTTTCTCTCCTACTTCTGATGCCCTGATCTTTTACAGAAAAATTGCAGAAGACTGTAAAAAGTATTTGAATGATCACGGTCTATTATTTTTAGAAATCAATCAGAAGCTGGGTCCGGAAACCTTGGCATTGTATAGTGATTTTTCCCAGGCAGAGCTATTGAAGGATTTATCTGACAATGACAGGTTTATCTATGGAAGGAAATAAGTACATTTACTTCCATAAAGTATACCCATGAAAATTTCCTTATTCAATATTGTAATCTGTGCTTCAGTAGGTTTACAACTTATCTCCTGTAAACAGCAGACACCTCAGGCTGTTATTGATCAGTATCATCGTAACGGAGAACTGGATGGTTCTGTTTTAGTGGTAAAGAACAATAAGACCGTATATGATTCTGCATTGGGATTCAGTAATATTGAAAAAGGCTTAAAAGCGGATAAAAACACTTCTTTTTATATAGCTTCATTAAGCAAATCTTTTACTGCAGCTGCTATTATACAACTTCAGGAAAAGGGATTACTGACCTATGATGATAAAGCTTCTCACTACGTGGAACTTCCTGAATATGCAAAGGACGTCAGTATAAGACAACTTTTAAATCATACTTCAGGAATTAAAGATTATGAATCTCTACTCTCTGGTAAAAAAGCACTGACTAACCAGGATGTTATCGGTTGGCTGAAGAGCCTGAAAAAACTGGAATTTGCTTCGGGAAGCCAGTTTGAATACAGCAACAGCGGATATATTATTTTGTCTCAGATCATTCAAAATATTTCGCAAAAGTCTTATAAAGAATATATTACTGAGCATATTATTACCCCTTTACAAATGAATCATACTTATGTTTATGATTCATCTACTGTTATTGAAAACAAAGCCTTAGGTTATAATCAACATAAAAAACCTGATGATTATTCAATTTTAACCACAGGAGACGGAGGGATCTACTCTACTCCTGGAGATCTTTATCAGTATGATCAGGCATTGCGAAATTTCACACTGATCAACAAAGCCAATACAGCTCTCATGTACACTCCAGCTGTTCTAACCAATGGAGAGACCTCCAATTATGGATTCGGGTGGTATATAGAAAACACCGGGAGCGGAAAGGTGGTAAGCCATACGGGTGGCCTCAACGGTTTCAGGGCTTTATTCTGGAGAGATCTACAACATAACAGCTGCATCATTGCTCTGACCAATCAGGGGGATGCATTTCCGTTGCATGATTTCTTAAAAGATATGAAAAAAGCGATTCAGGAAAATTAAAAACAGGTCTTTTACAGCTTTAAGGTTTGCATTATCTTTGATATTTATAAACAAATAACGATGTTAATCAAATCACATACTATCAACAATATAAAAATAGCGGAAGTAATTTCTGACGACATGCTCATTCAGTCTGCACAGGATGGTCTGGACCTCATGGGTAATATTTATTATCAGGGATTTGATAAAATCGTCCTTTATGAAAAAAATATTACTCCAGAATTTTTTGATCTGAAGACAAAAATAGCTGGTGAAATACTGCAGAAATTCTCAAATTACCGTATCGGACTGGCTATAGTAGGAGATTTCAGCCAATATCAGAGTCAAAGCATGAAAGATTTTATTTTTGAAAGCAATAAGACGAAACATATTAATTTTGTTGTCATGCTGGAAGAAGCTTTGGAAAATCTAAGCAGATAATATTTTCAATTCTCTCCTGAGAATTCAAATATTCAACAAAAAAGGCATCAGCCAAAAACACAACAACATCCTATCACTCAAAGCTCTCCAGCTTTAAAGTATCTGATGCCATCATCCATCATCTACTCTGTTATTTGATCCCGGATTTTCATATTGAAAGTCTAAAGGTTTCTTTATTCTCTATTTTCCAGGTCATCTTATAAAGAATTCAATGCGTTTAAGTTTATATTTTGGAGTGAAATTCCACCCAATAATTAAAAAAATCAATTTAGTGGATTAGTTTCTTATGCCAGTAAAAATAAAATAAAACTAAACAAATTGTATAATAGGTAAAAAATTAAGTCTAAAATAACATTTTAACTAAAAAAATAATTTAATAAAATTTTAATCACAATAATACGCTGAAATAAAATGAATTATTCGTACTTTTGTAGAAACACAAGCATTATGAATATCATTATTTCACATACCATTAAAAGTCCTACATAGTAGACTTATTGCTAACACATTTATAATTCTCTTAGCAAAAATCAATAATAGCAAAAAAACACCTTAACAATAAAAACTTTACGTTTTTAATGTGGTTAAGATTTGTGTTTATATGCTCAACATTCGACACTGTAACATATTTTAATGAATTTGTTATAAAAATTATCTGCGGAACAATACGTTATCCGAAACTAAAAACGAAAACCATTTTTTTAATTTAAAAGTACAGGGATACTTTTAACAATTCATGTTGTTAACTAAATTATCATTAACATAAATAAATTCACTAACGATGAAAAGTTTTTTCTTACAAATTTCATTTTTTTTACTAAGTTCTTTTACATTCGCACAGGTAGGGATAAATACTCCTAACCCTGATCAAAGCGCAGTTTTAGATGTCTATAGCCAAGATAAAGGAATGTTGATTCCCAGGCTAAGCACTGCAAAAAGGGATGCCATTTCCAATCCCGCCAATTCTCTTTTAATATATGATACTGACAAAAAATGTTTGAGCCAAAATATAGGAACACCTTCCAACCCTGATTGGTTATGTATCAGCAGTAATGCGGTAAAAATGTTTTACATGCCTAGTGTTTCTTTTGATACTTCTGCCACAGCAACTGGCAGAACTAAAGACCTATATACATTATATAAAACACAGTTCGGATCTCCAAAGGCAAAGAGCACCAGCGCTCCGGCATCTATTCCTTTTTTCCCATCCAGCAAAGATCTTTACTATTATGTAACGGATGCTGATCCTAATGTATTCAGTAATATTACTATTTCTGATGACGGTGTCATGAAATACGATGTAAAAGCAGCGGCTACAGACTGTTCTTTTATTAATATTGTTTTTGTTGTCAAATAATTGAGTTATGATAAAAAGTACCTCAATTGTAAGATACAAAAGATTTTTGCTCACTTTTTCATTGTTCATTTTCTCCCAAAATATCATGGCGCAGAATGAACAGGGAACCGGATATCCGTATTTTGTTAACTTTACGCAGGGGTTGCAGCCTCAGGAAGCCTATAAAGTGGCAACAAGCGGTGTCCAGAATGACGCTACGTTTACTACAGACGGATTACGACTGACCCGAAGTGTAAATAATATTTCAGGAGGGGTAATCCTGGCTGATAAAATATTCAAAAGTGATCAGGGAATCAAGTTCGAATTTGAATTTGCCATTTATGGAGGAAATACCAACGGAGGAGATGGGATCTCCATATTCTTAGTAGACGGATCTATCCCTAAAACCCAGCTTAATCTCGGATACTTTGGTGGTGGATTAGGATATAGTTTTGTACGTGGGGGCGAGTCTACAGAAGGACTTAGAGGGGCCTATTTAGGGATAGGTCTGGATGAATACGGAAATTTTAAAACAAGCTTTAATCAGAGAGAAAGAGTTAGAAATGGAATTTTTGGAGTGGGATTAGCTGATGGGAAAAGCAATATTTCTTTAAGAGGTAAGCGCGGAAATCAATATCTGTCGTCGGCAGAGCCTGCGGGATATAATGGCTATCCATTACTTTACAGTACAGCTACCAACGCCTCCCCTTCCAGCACCAACAGATCTGCTTATCTGGATACTACAACAGGAAAGTTTGTCGGTATTAAAAACACGACTCTTCAGCAATTCAGCATTGAGAGCGGTGGAACTACCTTTCCTCTCAATGAAAATGACGTAAGATTCCGTAAAGCATATGTCACATTAGTGCCCAATCCTTCCGGTGGTTATAATATAACCCTGGAAATACAACATGGAACTGTGAAAGAAAAAGTGATCGATAATTATTATTATCCAACTTCTCTGAAATATACTGAGACTACCATATCCAACAATACGGTAAGAACGCTGGATACCTCACCTCCCTCTACTTTTAGAATTGGTTTTGCGGCTTCTACAGGAGCGGCTAAAAACATACACTTATTGAGAAACTTAGGGGTTACCAGACCTTATGCTGCTGAAGTAACAGATGATCTGTTTGCGGGATGCCCAGGGATAAAGTCAACCCATTATCCTTTGCTTAATGATGCGGCTTATTCTTCAGCAAACGGTCAAAATCCGCCTACACTTTCATATAACAACCTTGATTTTAATTCATTCCGATTTTTGGATAATAATGGCGCTGTAATTCCTAATATAACAGGCGGCGTTTATACGAACAGTCAAGGGACATGGACCTATTTACCCACTACTGGAGCGCTTTCTTTCAAGCCTGCGGTTGGGTTTACAGGAGTTGCCCAAATACAATATGATATTAAAGGTGGTGGAAGCAATGGTACGGAAGCTCCTTACAATAATGAAGAATACAGATCGTTGCCGGCACTGGTACAGGTTAATATTTCAAGTACAAATAACTGCAGCAAAGCCTGCGTTATTTCCAACAAAAATGTAACTCAGAAAATCACAAGATAATCTGATAAAAACCAGCTTTTAAGAGCTGGTTTTTTTATTTTTTACAGAATGAAGGTCAATACGTATTGTTTTTAGTAAAATACTGAACCGCATCTTTGATTGCTTTATCAATGGATTGATACTTGATCCCCAGCTCATTTACCGATTTCTGGTTAGAATAATAATTACAAATCTGCAGGGCTTTCATATGGGGCGAGCAAAGATTCGTTTTGATGTTTAATTTTCTTAAGCCATCTCCTATCCATCCTAAGATCTTGAGGATCGTATTGGGAATCGGAATCATCACCGGATTCTGATCAGTGATTTTATTTACTTTCATAAAAAACTCCTTATAACTAAGGTTTTCTTGAGCCAGTAAATATTTCTCCCCATTTCTTCCTTTCTTAACAGCCTCTACTACTCCATTGGCGGCATCTTCTGCGTGAACAAAGTTTTTTCCACCTTTTGGATAGAAAACGAGTTTCTTTTTCCAGGCCCAAAAGATTATTTTGCCGGAACTGGGTTTGCTGTCGTAAGCTCCTATCATAAAAGTAGGATTAAGAATAACAATATCCATGATGTTACGATGTTGTAAAAGATAATTTTCTGCTTCCACTTTACTTTGTGCATAGTGAGATTTTGTAAATGGGTAATGTTGAATTTTTTGCTCATTCCCGGGATTTTCTACATTCCCATGGCCTAATGTATTGGCAGAACTTATAAACAGGAATCTTTTGATCCCACAGACTTTTGCCTGGGTAAAAACCTTCACAACCATATCATAATTTATGTTCTTATAATCCTCATAACTGAGAAGATCCTGACGGGTTTCCGCAGCAATATGGATGAAGCAGTCTACTTCTTTGAGAAATAATGAGAGATCGGCAGCTAGATCACCTTCAATCAGCTTCAGATTTTTGTCTTCTTCACCCAAATACTTGCTTTTCTGGCGCACCAGAGCAATAACAAAATAACCATCTTTTAATAATTTAATAATGACGTTGGTCCCCAGAAGCCCGGTAGCTCCGGTTACAAAAACTTTTTTCATATGTTACTTATCTTTTTTAAGCCCATCTGGCATCCCCTCATTTTTCTCCATATAAGCATAGTATACATGAAGTTTCAATGATGTCAGTCTTATGCTTCGATTTCTCTTTTAATTGCCTGGGTCATCAGCGGAAGTTTTATCCATATCGGTAAAATTTTCATGATCAGCCAGCTGATTGGGTTCACCATAATTACGGAATCTTTTTTAAATAACTGGTGAATACAGTAGGAAGCTACTTTATCAGGATTTAAAAGGGTCAGCCTGCCCAAAAAACCTTGTTTTTCAATTCGTTTACATACATCCGTATTGGTTTTCATGGCTCCGGGATTCACGACGCTTACAAAAACATTGGTATCTTTCAGTTCTTCATGTAATCCTCTGGAAAATGAATGGATAAAGGTTTTAGAGGCCGGATATACTGTTTTAAAACCTATAGGAGAAAAAGCGGCCATGCTTGAAACATTTAAAATATAAGCTTTCGACTGCCTTAAAAGATTAGGAAGAAGCTGATGGGTAATAAGTGAAGTAGCAGTTACATTCACCTGAAGAATAGTATTGATATAGTCAGAGCTGGCTTCTGTAAACTTTTTGGTACCTCCAAGACCTGCATTATTGATCAGGATATGAATCTCAAAGGATTGATTAAGCCATGCCGTAAGTTTCATCACATTATCATGTACGGAAAGGTCTACTTCATAATAATGGGCTTTTATAGAATAGTTTTTTTCAAGTTCTTCGGTGAGTTCTTTTAAATTCTGATGGGGAAGACTTACCAGGATAACGTTGATATTTTTCTTAGCCAGATTTTCAGCGAATGCTTTTCCCAGCCCCTGGCTGGCTCCTGTGATAACTGCGTATGATTCTTTGGTTTCCATAAAACAAAATTTTATGGTACAAAGCTATTATAGAAGTAAAATTTTAATGTTCCGACTTATCTTAATGAACCCATTTTCAAACAATCCTTAAAAAACATTAAAATACTGAATTACAAGTTATTACAATTTACAGAAAGTTAAAATTTATAAATCGGAACTTATTTTTTTAAATTCAGAAGGAGTTTGCCCGGTCAGTTTTTTGAATGTAGTATTAAAAGAAGTCTTGGAATTGAATCCCGACTCATAGGCAATTCCTAAAATTGAAAATTTACTGTCAGCATCTTTTAGAAGTACTTTTGCATATTCCACTCTGTATCCGTTCACATACTGAAAAAAATTCTTTCCAAAACCCGTATTGATGACATAAGACAGATGATGACTGGAAACCTCAAGTGTTTCTGCCAATTTTATCAGGTTCAGATCACTATCCAGATAAGGTTTGCCGGTCTCCATAATGTTTTCCAGCTGAATCTTCATCTTACTTAATTCTTCGTCTGAGATCAACTTTCTTTTCACTTCTTCTTCATCAGCATCTTCATCAATAGAGATCAGCTCCTGGCGCTGTTTTTCTTCCAGAGGATAAATCTCTTTCTGCTTCAGAGAATAATAAGCTACCCAGTAAATAACCAGCAAAAAAACCGTATTAATGAAGAAATTTAAAGATTTGGGATCATAAAACAGGTTGTAGATCACATAAATGATATTGACGATGAACAGCACAACAATAATATATTCCAGCCAGTTGAGGTTAATTCCTTCCGTATTGGAAGAAAACTGCTGAATTTTCCTTTGGTGCTTTCTGATGATGATATAGGAAAGTCCGGTATAAAAGAGAGCCTGAATAAGGATCAAAATAACACTCAGATATTCAAATGGATTAGTAAGACCAGACTGTATAAGGAAAAGACATATCAGGAAAGCAGCCGGAAGCAATAGGAATTTAAGATCCGTAATTTTAAATGTAAAAGTAGGATTGGTATAGAACAGTACGCTGAAATAAAAAACAATTGGCGTTAAAAACTGGATAAACCGCACTACATACAGCGAATGGAACTCAATGGCTGATCCGGTAATTAAAAACAGAACCTCATCCATCCAAAAGGTAGACCACAGGAACAGAAAAATTCCGAACCAGAAATTGGCCTTTCTGTTAACCTGTAAAGGGTTGGTCAGCTTCAGCAGGGAAAGCAAAACCAATGAACCATAGATAAGTATCACGATGAAACTGTTTAATTCTGATGTGTTCATTGGTTTTGATATTTTTAGTAAAAATAGTGTTTTATCCTATTCTTTTCCTGACAAAGATCTGATATCCCAGATAAATTAATGGCAGTGACATCACTCCTAAGAAAAGCATATTGCTCATAGCCAGCTGTGGGTGCATTACAATAGAATAAACAAGTCCGAAAAAGGCTCCTCCCAAATGAGCAGCATGCCCCAGGTTATCCCATTGCTTAGGATTCAGCATCATGTATACTGAATATCCAAAGTATAGTGTTCCAAACAGCCATCCCGGAAGGAAGTTAACACTGATTTCATTCGGTGCCATTGCAATAGATGCAAAAATAATTCCTGACACAGCACCAGAGGCACCAATAGCAGAATACCAGGGTTGTTTTTTATAGATCTGCAGACTGAATAGATTCCCAAGGATCATTGATCCGAAATACACGATCAAAAATCCTATTTCTCCAAAGAAGTGAATAACCACCCCCTGAAAAAAGTATAGGGAAAGCATATTAAAAAATAAATGCATAAAATCTGCATGCAAAAACGCAGAACTGATAAGCCTGATATATTCTTTACGATTGGCAATAGCCCCAACATTAAATTTATATTTTTCAAATAAACTGGTATTGTTGAGTCCCATGTAACTAAAAATACATGTAACAGCCATTATAATTAAAACAACTATATTCATCTGATGTCTTTTTATCTATTTTTTTTGACCTGAAATTCTTTATTTATTCAGATTCATTATTCTCTCCATCCTGAAACAGATCACCGATGATCCCACCATCTTCATCCATATCTCCTGTCTGTTCCGGCTCTTCATACACTTCCGGCTCTTCTTCTACAGGTTCTGGAATCGTGATGTTGATTGCTTTCACTTTAAATTTCGTGAACTGATTTCCAATTGCTTTTATTCCTTTTATAGCAATAAATTCATCAATAGCAATGGTCTCAGGTTCGCGATCTTTTCCTTTATCTTTAGCAAAAATAATCTCTGCTGTTGCTTCGTTTGCCACGATTACATTCTCAATGAACGATTTAGGATGTTCTGAAGGCATGAAAGTCTGTACATTAACGGTATTTTCCAATAAGAATCTCTTGATAAAGTACATATCTTTCTCTCCGTCATAATAAATACAGGTAATTGCCTGTCCGGGTCTCCATTTTTCAAGCACTAAGTATTCGTCATCGAAACGGTTACCCAGGTCGAAAGAAACCAGTTTTACCTCTCCATTGGTATTAATGGTCAGAATCTTGTCATCTCCTTTGAAACTGCCTAATAAAGTTCCTCTTGCATCTGCATTCAGCCTTCTTACCGTATCATCGAACCATATCTTTCTCGGGGCAAGGGTAGAAACTCCCTCTTCCTTCATATCAACTTTTTTCACGGCATATTTCGTCACAAGGTTTCCCTTGGAGTCTCTTCCCTTAATGGCAAGTTCGGAGAAGTTGATTTCCATTTTATTTTTTCTGATCCTTGGATTCGGTTTTAAAAGTACCGTTACAGTCTCCGCTTCCCCATTGGGATTAGCTGAAAAATACAGCATCTCTGAACCTTTTTTATCTGAAGCTAAAGGATAATCTGTATTTCTTGTTACTCCGGTTACAGAAAAACGTTTCATATAATAAGGACCATCTCTACCTTCACGGTAAATCATATTATATACAGTCCTTTTATCATTCTTCTTCCAGATTGCCACATGCAGAATATCTTTGCCAATAAATGTTTTAGCTTCTACTTTTACCACTTTCATGCTTCCATCTTTTCTGAAAGTAATGATATCATCAATATCAGAACAATCAAACATATACTGATCTTTTCTCAGGGATGTTCCGATGAATCCTTCTTCAAAATTGGCATAGAATTTTTCATTGGCTACGGCTACTTTTGTCGCGTCAATTGTATCAAAGATTCTAAGTTCTGTTTTTCTCTGCTTATCCTTTCCATACTTCTTCTGAATATTTAAATAATACTCAATAGCATAAGGAATCAGATGAGCCAGGTTATATTTTACCTGTTCTATTTTCCCTTCAAGAGCAGCAATATTTTCTTTAAATTTATCTAAATCGAATCTTGAAATTCTCTTGATCCGGATCTCGGTTAATCTTAAAATATCTTCTTCCGTTACTGCCCTTAAAAGATGTTTGGTATGAGGTTTTAACCCTTTATCTATTGTTTTTAGTACATCATCCCAGGTTTTTACCTCTTCAATATCGTGGTAGATCCTGTTTTCAATGAAAATTCTTTCTAATGAAGAGAAATGCCAGTTTTCCTGAAGTTCATGAAGCTCAATTTCGAGTTCTTTTTTAAGTAAAGAAACCGTATGATCCGTATTCATTTTCAGAATTTCCGAAACATTCATAAACATAGGCTTATCTCCCACAATTACACATGCATTGGGAGAAATAGTTACCTGACAGTCCGTAAATGCATACAGTGCATCAATAGTCTTATCCGGTGAAACATCATGATGAATGTGGATCAGGATTTCCACTTTATCCGAAGTGTTGTCCTCAATTTTCTTGATTTTGATCTTCCCTTTCTCGTTGGCTTTTAAGATAGAATCTATCAGATCGCTCGTAGTCTTGGAATAAGGAAGCTCAGAAATAACCAGAAGATGTTTATCTGTCTGGGTAATTTTTGCTCTCGCTCTTACTTTACCTCCTCTGTGGCCATCATTATATTCGGAAACATCCAGATAACCAGCAGTTAGAAAGTCCGGAAATATTTCAAATCTCTTTCCTTTTAAATACGCCACCGAAGCATTGATCAGCTCATTAAAATTGTGAGGAAGTATTTTGGTGGAAAGTCCTACCCCAATTCCTTCCACTCCCTGAGCCAAAAGCAGAGGGAATTTTACCGGAAGATCAATAGGTTCATTATTTCTGCCATCATAGGATTTTGCCCATTCAGTTGTTTTGGGATTAAATACCACTTCCAGTGCAAAAGGAGTCAGCCTGGCTTCAATATACCTTGCGGCAGCGGCAGAATCTCCCGTATAGATATTTCCCCAGTTTCCCTGGGTATCTATCAGGATTTCTTTTTGCCCGATCTGTACCATGGCATCCGTAATGGAAGCATCACCGTGTGGGTGATATTTCATGGTATTTCCTACAATATTAGCTACTTTATTATATCGGCCATCTTCCAGTTCTCTCATAGAGTGCATAATCCTACGCTGAACAGGTTTCAGCCCGTCATACACCGAAGGGATAGCTCTATCAAGAATTACATAGGAAGCATAATCCAGAAACCAGTCTTTATAAAGTCCGGAAACTTTCTTTAAGCTTTCACCCTCATGCGAATATTCTTCTGTCATTTTTATTTTTAATCTTTTTTCTCTTTATTAGTTTTCACTACTTTGTTCAGAGAGAGTTTTAAATCATTTACTTCTTTTCCGGTCAAATAAGAGATCTGGTATTTCAGTACGGTAGAACCGTTATTCTTACTTGAAATGGTAATATATAGTCTTTTGATAAAGAGAATAGTGATTACATCATATTTTATCAGTTTATATTTTGGAAACTCATCATACAGAGGAGTATTCAAAAAAGGAATAATATTTCTATTTTTAAAGTTCAGGGCTTCTCCATCACTGTCATATTCAAAAATCTGTCGTCCGTTAAGATGGAAGATGAACAACATCAGAACTGGAACCAGAATCAGTAAATAGCTTTCATTCTTCAATACATTAAACCTATATTCATTTGCTAAAAAACTAACTATTCCCAGTACAACCATCATAAGGAGCAACGTATTGATAAAATTATACAACGATGCTTTGTTACGGTTACTTAGTCTCATTTAATTTTCATGTTTATTGTAAGTTTTAAGAGTTGCTTACTTCATCCAAAGCTTCTTTCTTATCAATATCCGTTTCTTCCACCACCAAATTTTCCAGGATAAATGTCTGTCTGTCCGGTGTATTTTTTCCCATATAAAATTCCAGAAGCTGGTCTATGGTCTGATCTTTCCCAATGACTACAGGCTCTAAGCGGATATCTTTTCCGATGAAATGTTTAAATTCATCCGGAGAGATTTCTCCCAGTCCTTTAAATCGGGTAATTTCAGGATTTTTCCCAAGTTCATTTAAAGCTTTTATTCTTTCTGCTTCAGTATAGCAGTATCTTGTTTCCTTTTTATTTCTCACTCTGAATAACGGGGTCTGCAGAATATACAGGTGGTTATTTTTGATCAGATCAGGAAAAAACTGCAGGAAGAATGTGATCATCAATAAACGGATGTGCATCCCATCGACATCGGCATCGGTTGCTATAATTACCTGATTATACCTAAGGTCTTCAAGACTTTCCTCAATATTTAAAGCAGCCTGAAGCAGGTTGAATTCTTCATTTTCATACACTACTTTTTTGGTTAATCCGTAGCAGTTTAAAGGTTTTCCCTTTAGTGAAAATACAGCCTGCGTTTCTACATCTCTGGATTTTGTGATGGATCCTGATGCAGAATCACCCTCGGTAATGAATATTTGGCTATCGCCTTTTCTTTCTGCTTTCTGATCGTTATAATGCTGTCTGCAGTCGCGAAGCTTTTTATTGTGAAGAGACACTTTTTTAGCTCTTTCTCTTGCCAGTTTCTGAATTCCTGAAAGTTCTTTTCTTTCTCTTTCGGAAATCAATATCTTTCTCTGGATCGCTTCCGCAATTTCCGGGTTTTTGTGCAGGAAATTGTCAAGCTTGCTTTTCAGGAAATCAATAATAAAGGTTCTTACGGTAGGGCCATTGGGTCCCATATCATTAGATCCTAATTTTGTTTTGGTCTGGGATTCAAACACCGGTTCTTCTACATTGATGGAGATAGCAGCAATAATAGATTTCCGGATGTCGGAAGCATCAAAATTTTTATTGAAAAATTCACGAATAGTCTTCACATATGCTTCACGAAATGCATTGAGATGCGTTCCTCCCTGAGTCGTATTCTGTCCGTTTACGAATGAAAAATAGGTTTCCGTCTGAGATTTATCGGAGTGGGTTATTGCTACTTCAATATCCTCGTCCTTCAGATGAACGATAGGATAAAGGGTATCACTTTCAAGTTCTTCTTCCAATAAGTCCTTCAGACCATTTTCAGAAAAATAGGTTTCACCGTTAAAAAGAATTTTCAGTCCTGGATTCAGATAAGCATAGTTGCGGAGCATTCTTTCGATGTACTCTTTTCTGTATTTAAAATGCAGGAATATCTCACCATCAGGAATGAATGAGATTTCGGTACCGTTTATGTCCGAAGTTTCTTTTTCTTCAAAATTTTCCGTGATCATTCCACGGGAAAATTCAGCAACCTTCATTTTTCCGTCACGGAAAGACCGTACTCTGAAATAGTCTGAAAGGGCATTTACGGCTTTGGTACCTACTCCATTCAGTCCGACCGACTTTTTAAACGCCTTACTGTCGTATTTACCACCGGTATTCATTTTGGAAACGGCATCTACCACTTTTCCCAATGGAATTCCACGGCCAAAGTCACGGATCGTAACTTTACCGTCATCCACTTTTATTTCAATTCTTTTACCGGATCTCATCCTGAACTCATCAATGGAGTTGTCCAGAATTTCTTTAAGTAAAATATAAATACCATCATCAGCAGAGGACCCATCTCCAAGCTTCCCGATGTACATGCCGGGGCGCAGACGGATATGTTCCTGCCAATCGAGGGTTCTGATATTATCTTCTGAGTAGGTTGGATTTATTTCTTGTGACATATATGATTTCAGCAAACATACAAAAGTACGAAATTGTAGAAAATTATCCGAATTTTTTCAATCTGTTTTTTAGTATTTGTAATCATATTTTGCATTATTATCATCCAAGTCATACCTTTACGTTATTATTCATGATCACGTGAAAAATATATTTATTTTCCTCGTAACTGCTATTTTTTTTTCTTTATCATCAATATTTTTTGCACAAATCCCCGGATTGGTAAATTATGGCGAAGAGGAAGGACTGAATAGCTCATATACCTACACATTAAGCCAGGACCTCAACGGTTTCATCTGGATAGGAAGCGATAATGGGCTATTTCGCTTTGATGGAAAAGAATTTAAACAGTACAATAAAAAAAACGGATTAAAAAACATTGAAGTATTATCCTGTCATCAGCTATCAAATGGAGAGATTTTCATTTTATCTTTTCTGAATGATTTTGCGTATCTGAAAAACGGCAGAATTATCAATTCAGATTCGAATAAAGAGCTCAACAAAATGCATTTTGATCATAATCCCAGTATCTATGTCCATAAAGATGCACTATATGCCCATGCTATCACCGATCCTAAGAATATCTATATTTACAGGAACGGAAAGGTGAGCACCATTCCTCTCTTCATCAACGGTCCAGGAACACCCAGCGCTTACAATGCCCTTTCTTTTGATCTATCCGGTCATCTGCTTTATTTATCAGATAAAACAGGAAAAAAAAATATTGAAGCTTATAATATCCTCACAAAAAAGAAAACAAGCTGTAATATTTCAGTAGACAAGAATACTGCATTATACTGGAAAGATGATTTTTGCATTTTTAAAAGCAAAGGAAAAATTGAGATTTACAAACTCTACAATAAGGTTAATTTTAAAAAGATTCAGACCTATTTCACCCATGAGAATATCCAGCATATCCTCATCGATAAAAATTATGGAATTTGGCTGTGTCTGGAAAATGGCGGCGTATTGCATTTTAAAGAAAAGTTAGTGGATCAAAGGAAGCTTTCTGCCCCTGTCAAGTTTCTGGATAAATATGTTATCAACAGTATTCTTGTGGATAATGATAACAACATCTGGTTTTCCACTAAAAATAATGGAATTTATTTTATTACAGAAAAGTTCCTTACAAGCTATATGCATCTGCCCATAAAAAACAATTCGGCTTATATCACAGCCCTGGCACAAAACGGCATTGATATTATTTTAGGGTATAATGAAGCCAAAAGTGGCATATACCGTTCCCATAAAATAAAGGATATTGTTTTTGAAGAAAACAGGAAAATAGAGCATAAGGCTATAGTTTCGGAGGGGAATACCATTATTTTCGGGTTGAGCAGAAGCCTCATCCAATATAATACGGCGACTCAAAAAAAGCAGACTTTAAATACAAAGGATTACAATCCAAAGAATGTGTTACCCTACACGAAAGGCTCTGTTTTAATATGCTCAAGCGACGGACTGACAGCCTACAACTACAATACTCTTACTTATTCTCAGATACTGCAGCACGAAAGAATTTATACGGCTCTGCTCTATGATACGGACAGCCTGTTTGTAGGAAGTTTTAAAGACCTCTATAAAATGAATACCCGGACAAAGAAGAAAAGGCTTTTTCTGGAAGGCTATTATTTTACAGATATAAAAAAACTAAGCCACAACAGATATATAGGAGCCACCAATTTAAATGGCATTATCCTCTTCAGCAACAGTAAAATTCTGAAAAAGATAACCCAAAGCAGTGGGCTTTTGACCAGCCAGATCAAAAAAATAGAAGTGGAAAATGAAAATGTTTTCTGGGCAAGTACCAATTCCGGACTCAGCAGGATAGAGATCCAGGGTTCCCGTTTAAGGATCAATAACTTCACACAGATCGACGGTTTACCTTCCAATGTGGTGGCGGGATGTATTATAAAGGGGGATACCCTCTTTGCCGGAACCTCAAAAGGGTTAGGAATACTTTCGGTCAGGAATTTATTATCGCAACAAAAATTCATCCATAAAAAGGTGATCATCAATTCTATTACCATTGGGAACCAGGAATTTTTTGATGTGACACAGAAACTTACAGGAGAACACCCCAACAATAACATCATATTTAATTTGAGTTTCCCGGATTATGCCTCCCAAGGAAAAATAAGCTATAAATATAAAATTGAAGGACTGAATAATAACTGGGAAACCAGCAATTCTCCCAGGATTATATTAAATTCTCTCCCACCCGGAACCTATACTTTTAGAGTTTTTGGATTGGGTTATAACGGAAAACAGTCCTTTGCTTCTTCGGATGTTAATTTTGAAATCAAACCCAAGTTCTGGCAGACCTTGTGGTTTAAGCTTCTGATGATTGTTTTGGGAGCTACTGCATTGTTTATACTTATCACATTATATTTTCAGAAAAAAAGAAATAAAAAACTGGAAAATCTTTATTACGAAAAGAAGATTGCAGAACTCGAACTGCAGGCGATAAAGGCACAGATCAACCCCCATTTCATCTACAACTGCCTCAACTCTATACAGTTTTTGCTGTATAAAAAAGATTACGCAGAAACAGAGAATTATTTGGATGTTTTCTCACAAATGATCAGAAAAACACTTCATTATTCTGAAAAGACATTCAT
This sequence comes from Chryseobacterium sp. KMC2, assembly GCF_016756935.1. Lineage (NCBI taxonomy): Bacteria > Pseudomonadati > Bacteroidota > Flavobacteriia > Flavobacteriales > Weeksellaceae > Chryseobacterium > Chryseobacterium sp. KMC2. The sequence goes on along the minus strand of NZ_JAESIT010000002.1, from coordinate 239,869 downwards.
GCCTATACACGAAGAAGCAGAATACCTGTCTCTGTATCTGAACATGGAGAAACTTCGTTTAAAAGAACAATTTGATTATTCAATACATATATCTGAAACCGTAGATGAAAACTGGACTATTCCTTCCCTGCTGATACAGCCTTTTGTGGAAAATGCTATAAAACATGGCATTTCAAAACTAACAGACCGAAAAGGAAAAATAGATATCCGGTTTGATTATAACGGCACATCACTGTGTATAACCATTGAGGATAACGGAAATGGAATAAGCAGCAAAGATCAGACAATCATAAAATCAGGCTCCTTTGGAGTAAAATTATCGCAAAAGAGAATTGAAACATTTAGGCAACTTTTTGAGACTAATATCATTTTAGTCATTAAAAATCTTTCCGAACAAGGACAGGAGCAAGAACAAGGAACACAAATTAAACTTTATATTACACCTCATGAAAAATAAAATACAAGCCTGCATCATTGATGACGAACAAGACGGAAGAGATTATATTGCTCTCCTGCTGGAAAACGAATTTCCGGAAATAGAGACTGTATTTCAGGCGTCAAGTATAGAGGAAGCTTATATTTACCTTTCCAAAAATTCACCGGACATTCTTTTTTTGGATATCCAGCTGAAAGATGGCACAGCCTTCGACCTGCTGTCAAAATTCAAATCAATAGATTCCCAGATTATTTTCATTACGGCATTTGAAAATTTTGCGATACAGGCTATTAAAAACGGTGCTGCCGATTATCTTTTGAAGCCCATCAAGAAAATAGACTTTATCATAGCCGTTAATAAGACATTAGAGAATATCAGAAAAAATAAAATAATCCCTACAGCTTCTTCGAAGAAAAATAAAATCAGCCTTCCCACGCTGCAAGGTTTTAAATTAACGGATATCAATGACATCATACGTTGCGAAGCAGATTCAAGCTATACCACATTTTACCTCACAGACAAAACAAAAATTATTGTATCCAAAACCCTTCACGAATTTGAAGAATTCCTGGGAGAGTATAATTTTTTCAGGATCCATCATAAACACCTCATTAATCTTTCCCATCTTAAAGAATATATCAAAGGAAAAGGAGGTCAGGTAATCATGACTGACAGCTCTGTACTGGATGTTTCTGTCCGTAAAAAAATTGACTTTTTATCGAAAATAGAGCATATGGAATAAAAACAGATCTGCTTTGTTACATTACTTCCCAGGATGCCATTCAAAGGATTCTTCAACACTTCTCAGGAAAACACATCACTTATCAAGTGGCATTACGGCATGCTTTAGGCACGTGATACCCGATCTGAAATCAATTCAGTATTTTACAACATCCTTATTTAATCCAACAGACACTCAAAACAGAGTATCTGTATTATCCTATTAAGGGCATCCCACTCTATTTTTCATTTAATCCATCTTTATATACACTTATTGAAAAACCAATTACACTTACGAAGTGAAGATTGATTTTCATTAAAAATACATCTAATCTTGTTGCATACAATAACACCTCATCATCAATGAGGTACGACGGGTAAAAACAAAAATGAAACTCAAAGAAATTAAAAATACGCTGAAAATTACTCCATGGCGGGAAGACAGGGGTAAAAACCAAATTTCAATATCATGAAACTAGAAAGTTTACAATCAGAAAAATTTAAAAAATTAGGCAGTCAGGCAATGAATGAAATTAAAGGTGGTCTTGTTGAAAGAACCGGATCCGGCTCTCTTATTGGAACACCGGGAGGAGGCATACGAACAGCCAGCTCTGATACGCTAACCTGGGATGACAACGGTGGAGGCTTACAACATGTAAGTTTTGTAGATGCAAAAACAGGCTTGGAAGTCTCCTATTTTATGTAATGATCATTCTCGTTTTAAAAGGATATCAATACAGGATAACAACTGAACCTAAAAATATACTATACGCTGAACAATAATCTCAAGGCGAAAAGACAGAGATCATTAAAATTTAAAATAAAATGAAACTAGAAAAATTAAAATCAGAAAAATTCAGAGCATTAGATAATGACCTGATGGGTAAAATTAGAGGAGGTCAAAATGTAGGTACCAATGCCGGTGCGTTTATGAACGGCGGCGTTCCTGATATTTCTACGCACGATATCAATGTTTATAACGACAGAGGGGTACTCCTCACTCAAATATTCTATGCTACCGATGGTAGTAAACATGTTATATCTGTATAAAAAATACGCTGAACAACTACTTCATGGCGGAAAGACAGAAGTATCATCAAAATCAAAAAATATCATGAAAAAATTAGAAAGTTTAAAGTCTTTGAAATTCAAAGAAATGAGTGCAAGCCAAATGAACACATTCAAAGGAGGTGTTATCCAATCTACCAGCAATGGATCCTATAGCCCGGATGGAGGTAAGACCTGGGTACGATGCGCCGATCGGTATGATACTGTTCTTAAATGTACAGAATACCTTATTAATGAAGTATGGTATTAGCAATGAACAGATAGAATAGTATTAATATTCAAGTTATTGCGGGATGCGATACGTATCCCGCATTTTAATTATAGCTGATTGTCATAGAAGTAAATAAATAGATGATGTACCTGATCCAAAGTAATAAAAATGACCGATCCACTAATGATGTACTGGACTGGATTTTTTTTATGGAAAATAAAAAAAAGATCTGCCGTATCAATAATGAGACAGACATTCAAGGTATTAGTTTTAAAATATCTAATACAGAAGGCTTTTCAGTGGGGCTATCTACCGACCAGGGGAATATCAACAGCAAGGATATTAAAAAATTCTGGTATAGACGAGGAAACTTTAAAAGCAATAAGGGATTTACATTATCCATGCAGGACACTAAGCTGAAAGAAATGATCTTCCGGATTCAGGATAATTTTCAAAGAGAAAATGAAAGAATGATTGACAATGTCTATTCAGCTTTCGAAAAAGGAGGAAGAATAAATAGATTTCAGGAGAATATCACCAATAAGGTACATAACCTCAGTATGGCCCATAATGTAGGATTAAAAATACCGGAAACATTAGTGACCAACAATATCAATGAGTTATTAAGCTTCTCTGCCAGATATGATTCAATTATTACAAAAGATATTGAATTTAATTCATTTCAGTTCACCTATGAAGAAGGTTCGGAGGTATATATTCATCAACCTGTTCTCAAACTTTCCAGAAGTGACATTCAAAGTCAAAGCATAAAAAACAATGGAAAAGAGTTTAGCCATTTTTCCATGTACCAGGAGTATACCGAAAAAAAGTATGAACTCCGCATCTTTTATCTGAAGCCTAAGTTTTATACTATGGCGATTTTCTCACAAGCCAACGAAAAAACAAAAACTGATTTCAGAAACTATGACAACGAAAGGCCTAACCGGTGTGTTCCCTATCAATTACCCAAAGAAATAGAGGTAAAATTAACCTCATTCATGCAAAGTATTGATATGAATTCCGGTTCTATTGATATGATTTTTACTCCTGAAAAAGAATATGTCTTTCTGGAAGTAAATCCTATAGGACAGTTTCAATGGTTATCTAAATGCTGTAATTATGATATTGAACGACAGATTGCTTTTGATCTATTAAAAGAAGAAATATGAAAGAAGAACAAGAAAAAATAAAAGAAAAAATACAAAATTGGATGGCAGAAAACAAAAGCCAACTGTCTTTAAATTCAGACACCTGGAATATAGATGTATTTGAAAATAAAAAAAACACTGAATTCCAGAAATCCTTAAAGCTGGGTAAGTACAATGCAGAGCTGACAGAATCTGATCCTTTTTACAAACCTTATTCTAAAATGCATATACTATAATTATGGACCAACTGCTGCTTTTATACAGTCACTGTATCATCGTAAAAGGAGCATCCCGCTCGGTAATCTGCGATCTTCAGAGAAGGAAAATTTACCCTGTGCCTCATTCCCTGATATCATTATTTACAGAGGAGAGGTATATTAATGTCCCTGAAATCCTAATACAGCTCGATGATGATGAAAAAGAAATATTTCATGAGTATCTGGAGTTCATAGAAGAACACGAATTTGCATTCTACTGTTCTTCTGAAGAAATAGAATTATTCCCCAGAATGTCTGAAGAGTGGCTGTTTCCGGCTCATATCTCTCACTGTATTCTGGACGCAGAGCAGGAACTTTCTTATTTCGACACAACATTCCTTGAACAACTGGAAGCACTCTGCTGTAACTTCATCCAGTTCAGATTTTTTAAGGAAGCATCCTGGAATGAATTAGAAAGAATAATGAGTGTTATAGCCCCTTCACAAATAAAATCCGTGGAGATCATGCTTCCCTATAAAAATGAGGATCTTTTTTATCAAAGCATTGAATCATTTGTCAAGAAGCATAAAAAAATAAGCAGCCTCACTATAACCGGAACCGATGTAACAAGAATATATAAGGAAGGTAATTATGGAATTGGTTATATACTACAGACCGACAAAATCATTGACAGTGAAATTCATTGTGGCATTATCGATAGCAGTTTATTCTCCATCAATATTGCAACCTTTACCGAATCTTTGGCTTTCAACACTTGTCTAAACCGGAAAATTGGTATCGATACAAAGGGTCATATTAAAAACTGTCCCAGCATGAAAAAAAGTTTTGGTCATATAAAGGATACTGCTTTAGCAGATGCTGTAGCCCAACCGGATTTTAAAAAATACTGGACTCTCGGTAAAGACAGCATCTCAAAGTGTAAAGACTGCGAATTCCGTCATGTATGTACCGATTGCCGGGCCTATCTGGATGAACCTGCCAATATATACTCAGCGCCTCTGAAATGTGGGTATGATCCTTATACCAATACCTGGGAAGAATGGAGCAGTAACCCTTTAAAAGAAAAGGCAGTACATTATTATCAGATGCAGGAAATGATACCTAATATATGATACAAAATAAATTCCTATCTGGTTTCCAGCTTACCGATTACATTTTTCAGCATGACAGGAACAATCAGCCTGTGAAAAGGACGGACCGGTAAAAAATACAAAACGCCCAGCCAGTTATGAAATTTTACAGTAGTAGAAATGGTCAGTGATTTCTCAGTATTATCATCCCGGGTTTTATCAAACAGCAGGGAAACCCTAAAGCCAAGATGTTTATCATCCTCGCCCAGTATAATTTCATTCTCTGTTTTTTCAAATACGGTAAAGATTCCCATACGCTCTCCTACTTCACATTGAAAGTGATCGTCAGCCTGAGTTTTATCAGATTCTACTCCGGTTTTTAGTCCAAATAAACCCACTACTTTATTCCTGAAGGCAAACATTTTCTTTCCCCACTTCGGGCCACTGATAAAAAAAGCTTTTCCAACTTCTGAGATGTCAATATTTGAGTGGCTGCTCATCAGCTCCCCGGCAAAGCTGTCAACATAATCAAAATCCTTTTTGTCTTTAGCTAACACTGATTTTTGTGGAAACTCAATCTTCTTAATCTTCATTTTCATAGATTTAAATAGGTTATTGGTCTAACAAATGTAGGCATCTTCCATCAAAACAAAAAGAGAAAAAGCATCTTTTTAAACAAATGTTTATTTAATTTTTCTCCACCAATCTTCCTCGACAGTACATTGAATTTTTATGGAATCAGGTTTTTTCTGCAAATCAAATCAAATATGAGTTTTTCTTTAGATTTGGAGAGAATTCTTGATTTAATTTCCGATAACCTCAAACTGTTTTAAATATTTCATTAAATTCGATACAGCAAAAATCGCTTTTATGATACAACTTCCTCTATCAAAACTTTCCAATGTGGGAACTACCATTTTCAGCCAGATGACTCAGCTGGCCAATGAAAATGAAGCCATCAATCTCTCTCAGGGATTTCCTGATTTCATGCCTGATATGGAACTCTTAAACCATGTAGACCATTTCATAAAAAAGGGGTTCAACCAGTATGCTCCATTGGGAGGAATGATTGGATTAAAGGAGGAAATTGCCAGAAAAATTGAAAACAGCCATCAGGCAACTTATCATCCCGATACAGAAATAACCATTACTGCAGGAGGTACTCAGGCTATTTTCACAGCTATTGCCGCTTTTATTAAAAAGGAAGATGAGGTCATTATTTTTGAACCTGCATATGATTGTTATGAGCCTACAGTGGAGCTGTTCGGAGGTATCGTAAAGCGCTTTGAGATGAAAGCTCCAGACTATGAGATCAACTGGAATGCTGTACAGAATCTGATCAGCGAAAAAACCAAAATGATCATTCTTAACAATCCTAATAATCCTTCCGGGAAAATCCTGAAAGAAAATGATATTCAGGAACTTATCAAACTCGTAAAAGGTACTTCAATTCTTATTTTAAGCGATGAAGTGTATGAAAATATTGTTTTTGACGGAAAACAGCATTTAAGCATCTGCCAGTATCCTGAACTTAAGGAAAGAAGCCTTCTGGTAGCCTCATTTGGAAAACTTTTCCATGTTACAGGCTGGAAAGTAGGCTATTGTGCAGCTCCCAAAAACTTAACCGATGAGTTCCGAAAAGTTCATCAGTTTAATGTTTTCTGTGTCAACACTCCTATTCAGCTTGCCCTGGCAGAATACATGAAAAATGATGAACATTATACTCATCTTAATCAGTTCTTTCAGGAAAAGAGAGATTTTCTGAGAAAAGGTCTTTCCGGGACTTCTTTTGAATTACTGGATTGTGAAGGAACTTACTTTCAGGCCGTCAAATACAATAAGATCTCTGATAAAAATGATTTTGACTTCGCAACTCAGCTAACCGTTGAACATAAGGTTGCAAGCGTTCCTTTTTCTTCCTTTTACAAAAACAAGGTCAATGAAAATGTTATCAGATTATGTTTTGCCAAGAAACAGGAAACACTGGAAAAGGCTATTGAAAATCTTTCAAAAGTGTAATTATTCTTTCCTGATACATTATATTTACCATACTTCGAACCGGCTGACTACAGTCGGTTCTTTTATTTTTTCAATCTCTTTCATAACGCTGAAAACAACGATTAGAAGTGAATAATCATCTACTTTTATCCACATAATGTGATATATTTCAATTATTTTATATATCTTAGTGAAAATCAAACAAATAAACATCCTATGAAAGCGAAAATCTTAACAAAAGGAAAAAAACTGAACAAAAAAGAATTGAAAACGATTGCCGGAGGTATGCTGGACTGTATGCCAGCTCAGGTTATCTGCAGTCCGAATCTTGAACCGTGTGAATCTCATGTTGATGAGAATGGCTGTTCAATGATTTCCCCTTTTTGCGGGCAAAAAATATGCAGACCACAATAATATCCGAATCACTCATTTAAAATCAAAACCATGAAAAATCAAAAATTAGACAAAGGAAAAAAATTAAATAAGAAAGAATTGAAAATGATCACCGGAGGGCTTGTAAGATGTATCATTTCCGGTACACGTTGCCAATACTACGGACCGGGTTGCAAAGAACCCCAGTGTCAGCCACCTACCCCCGTTGATCCCATCGAAATCATTGATCCTATCTTACCCATAAACTAGATTCAACAGATACATAAAAAAAGAACCAGCCTTATCAGGTTGGTTCTTTTTTTCTATATCGTTTCAGACTGTTTATAAAAACATTCCTCCTGAGGCTTCAATTCTTTGCCCATTAATCCATCCTGCATCTTCGGTACATAAAAAGGCCACTACTCCACCAATATCGTCAGGAAGCCCTACTCTTCCTAAGGCTGTAGCACCTGCAACTACGGCGTTTATATCTTTATTATCCCTTACTCTTCCTCCTCCAAAATCAGTTTCTATAGCTCCCGGTGCTACTACATTCGCCTTTATTTTTCTGGTTCCCAATTCCTTAGCCATATACTTTGTAAGCATTTCCACGCCCGCTTTTATAGAACCGTAAACAGATGATCCCGGTGTAGCAAATCTGGCCAACCCTGAAGAAATATTTACAATTCCCCCGCCATCATTGATAAACGGTAACAGTTTTTGGGTTAAGAAAAACACACCCTTGAAATGAATATCTACAATATCATCCAACTGCTCTTCGGTAACTTCGGTAATAGGTGAATATAAAGCTGTCCCTGCATTATTGATCAGGTAATCGATATTCGAACTTCCAGTATTTTGCTGTAAATGATCCGTAACCGCCTTTACAAATCCGTCAAAGCTCTTGATATCTTTTGTATCCAGCTGAAAAGCTGCCGCCTTTCTTCCCAAGGCTTTAATTTCCTCTACTACAGCTTCCGCTTCTTCTTTATTGCTTCTATAGGTAATAATAACGTCCAATCCTTTTTGAGCAATTTTAAGTGCAGAATTCTTACCCAAGCCTCGGCTTCCTCCGGTTACCAATGCAATATTTGTTTTTGTGTCCATTTTATTTTGATTATTTTGATGTTACAAAGTTGGGGTATTTTCGTCTTGAACTATTTGCTTGAATCAATCTGAAATTTGCAAAATTCAAATCATGAACGAAATTCCAGTGGGGCAAATGTTGTTTTCCTTTTAAAAAAGTTTGAAAAGTGAGCAATTTCTTCAAAGCCCAAAGCATAAGAAATCTCAGAAACATTCCATTGAGTCTGTTTTAAAAGGATTTTAGCTTCCTGGATAATGCGGTCCGCAATACATTCGGTAGTCGTTTTCCCTGTGCTTTCTTTCAGCTTTTTATTTAAATAATTGACATGAACGGCCAGTCTGCTTGCATAGTCTTTTGCCGTCTTCAACTGCAATCTCTGTTCTGTAGATTCAATGGGGAACTGTCTTTCCAGTAATTCTATAAATAAAGAAACCACCCTCATGGAAGCATCGTTTGAAGTTGAAATATTGGATGCGGGCTGTAGCTTTTGCCCATAATGAATCAGTTCCAGTACATAATTTCTAATCAGGTCATATTTGTAGATATAATCTGAAGCAATCTCCTTTTTTATTTTTTTAAAAAGAATTTCAATTTCTTCAGCCATCTCATCATCAATCTCAAAGACAGGTACTCCTCCGGGCTGAAAGATAGGAAGGTCTTCCAGACTGTTATAGGATTTATCTTTTATGAAAAAGTCTTCGGTAAACACACAAAAACTTCCTGACTGTTCGGGAGATTCCGGAACCCAGTGATAAGGAACTTTAGGGGTTGCAAACAATAAAGCATTCTGCTGTATGGAAATGACTTTATCGGCATATTCAGCTCTGTTTCTGCCTCTGATAAAGCTTATTTTATAATACTTTCTTCTATTGTAAGGCATTTCTGACGTGGTCTTTATCCTTTCAATAGTTTGGGCAATATCAAAAACATTAAAATGTCCGATGTCTTTATGAAGTCCTTTGGGGAAAATACTTTCAAGGTCTTTCCCCAGCTTGGCCGCCATCTCCTTATAAAAATCTTCCAGTGAAGTATGAGCTATCTTTTCCATAGCAGATGATTTGTAAAATTCAAATATACAAAGTTATGGAAACGTTTGAGTTAAAAACACTAAGAAGACCGGAAATAATTTCAGTACTATGACAAACTACTCGCTGAGATCCCAAACTCTTTCTTGAATGCAAAAGAAAAATGGGAAAGATCTTCAAAGCCTAAATCAATATAAATATCTGTTGGTCTCTGCTTTTTTTCTTCAATCAGAGAAATAATGCTTCCTGCAGCCTTCTTTTAATTAACCATCGGTTAGGGGTCTCGTTGAAGATTTTTTTAAAGTCTCTCTTAAAAGCTGATAAACTGCGTCCTGTAAGAAATGCAAAACGTTCCAAATTGACATTGAACTTATCATTTTTTTGCATAAACTCCTCAAGATCCAGCCGCCCCGGAGTTCCAAAATCAAAAAGCATATCTGATAATAGGCAGATTGAATGTGGACCTAATTATTAATATTTCAGCATATCGTGAAAATAATTAGTGATTTCTCTACAAAAAGTGATTTACGCTCATTTATTTTTATTACATTCGTGAAAACTAAGTCATTAAAAATCAGACCCATGAAAAAACAAATTTTACAAGCCGGGAAAAAACTAAACAAAAAAGAGTTAAAAATGATTACAGGGGGTATGCTTGACTGTATGCAGCCTGTCTTATGTCCTGAGTGGCCATGTGAAACCTATCCACCTGGTGATCCTCGAAACTGTACCACGATTTCTGTAGGCTGTGCTCAAAAAGTATGCAGACCACAACTTATAGAATAAAAAGCTGCCAAAACTTTTTACTATAGAAAAATTAAGTCTGCGTACGTTATACAAAGTGGGCAACTTAAAATAACTAAAAAAGTTTTAAAAGACTTTGTCATTAAGAATATATAACCGTTTTATTTTGTGAAGTTTATACAACTTCTAAGAATAAATTCACTCAATCCAATTAAAATTAAATGCTATGAAAAACAAGAACCTAGACAATGGCAAAAAATTAAATAAAAAAGAGCTAAGAACGATTACCGGAGGTTTACTACAGTGTGTTGATCTTACGACAGGTTTATGCAGAATTGTTGGAGCAAGCTGTGCAGAGCGACAGTGCAGATATGTACCAGATCCTCTTTTACCATAATATAAATACTATTAAAAAAAATACCTATAACAACTAACCTATAAAATCAAGACAATGAAAAATCAAACATTAAACAACGGGAAAAAATTAAACAAAAAAGAACTAAGAATTATCACCGGAGGAAAAGAAATGTGCTTACTTGCAAACCTACAATGTAAGAGATACTCTCTAAGCTGTGCAGAGCCACAGTGCCAGCCGGGACCTATAGAACTTGAATAATATAATGATAATGAAACGCTTCCCATATGGAAGCGTTTTTTTATCAGTAAAAAAGAAATCCAAACAATAATCCATGTTTATATTTCCGGTATCGCAAAAAACGCTCCCAAATTCATGGAAGCGTTTTTTTATTACAAACTAACTTTAATATTTTTCTCTTATACGTTGAATCTAAAGTGCATGATGTCACCATCCTGAACGATATATTCTTTACCTTCTACAGAAAGTTTTCCGGCTTCTTTGATTTTTACTTCAGAACCATAAGTCAAATAATCTTCATACTTGATTACTTCAGCACGGATAAATCCTTTTTCAAAGTCTGTATGGATTACTCCTGCTGCCTGAGGAGCTGTCCATCCTTGTCCGATAGTCCATGCTCTTACTTCTTTTACCCCAGCTGTGAAATACGTTTGAAGTTTTAATAAGTCATAAGCCTTTCTGATCAAACGGTTTACTCCCGGTTCTGTAAGGCCTAATTCTTCAAGGAAGATCTCTCTTTCTTCGAAAGTTTCCAATTCGTTGATATCAGCTTCAATCTGAGCGGCTAAAACCACAACTTCAGCACCTTCATTTTTAGCCATTTCTTCAATCTTACCAATCCAGTCGTTTCCGTTTTTAATTGAGTTTTCATCAACATTACAAACGTACAATACGGGTTTGTTGGTTAGAAGCTGCACTTCTGAGATCACTGATTTTGCGAAATCATCCATTGCAAATTCTCTTGCATTTTTACCGTCTTCAAGGAATTTCTGAAGATTTTGAAGCGTTTCGTACGTCAATAAATCTTCTTTCTTTCCAGATTTGATGAATTTTTTAGCTTTCTCCACTGCTTTCCCTACTGTTTCAAGGTCTTTCAGCTGCAATTCGATATCAATAATTTCTTTATCTCTTAACGGATCTACAGAACCTTCAACATGAATAATGTTTCCGTTATCAAAACATCTTAGAACGTGGATGATGGCTTCACACTCACGGATATTGGCCAGGAACTGGTTTCCCAATCCTTCTCCTTTGCTGGCTCCTTTTACAAGACCTGCAATATCAACGATTTCAACTACAGCTGGTAAAACTCTCTCAGGCTTTACGATTTTCTCCAGTTCAAACAATCTCTGATCCGGTACTGAAACCGTTCCAAGGTTCGGCTCAATAGTACAGAAAGGATAGTTTGCTGATTGAGCTTTTGCATTGCTCAGACAGTTAAAAAGAGTTGATTTACCTACATTCGGCAGGCCTACGATTCCACATTTCATATTGTAAAATTCAAAGTTTAAGGTTCAATTGTAATTCAAGATTCCTCCAACTTTTACTATTGAATGATGGACCTTGAATTATGAGTGTGCAAAGATAGTGATTTTAAAGGGAGATTCATAATAAAAAAATCTGCCGGTATTCTGGCAGATTTTCAACTCATTTTATTTTAATAATCAGGCTTTAGGGATTGTCTCCCGTGGCATTCTGTGCCAGTGGCACGTCATTCGGAGCTTCCTGTAATGTTTTATCTAAAGTAAATAAAGATTCGTCGGTTGCTCTGTCCCCACCTGCAATTTTCAATTTATCAATTAAGTTATGAGCCAGTGTTTCTTCTTCAATCTGTTCCTGTACAAACCACTGCATAAAGTTCCATGTTGCCCAGTCCTTTTCATCCATTGAAAGGTCTACAATTTTGTAGATGGCCGTTGTATTATCCACTTCATGTTTAAAGACTCCATCAAAACATGCGGTAAGTGTTTTCGGATCTGCCGGAGGAGCGGGAATGGCATTTACTTTCGGCTTGCCCCCTCTGTTGAGAATATATTCCATGAATTTGATTGAATGATTTCGTTCTTCCTGAGCATGTCTGTAAAGAAAATTGGCAATCCCCTGATATCCTTTGTCATCAGCCCAAATTCCATAAGATAAAAAAACGTGTGATGCATGAATTTCCTTATTCATTTGGTCACTAAGTGCTTTTTCCATGTTTGCGGAAAGTCTGTTCGTATTCATAATGTTATATTTTGGTGATTATGAGATTCATAATGCAAAAATGATTCCGACAATGCTTTAAATTTCAACACACAAATTCAAAATCAATTTATATTTAACTGATTTTCATTGATTTAAATTAATAATTTATAGTAATTCTAAAATAAAACCCGGTTCTACAATGAACCGGGTTTCTTATTGTTAGCTAGCACAAAGGCACTAAGACTTGTATACATTTTATGATCAGGGTACCATAAAATCAAAGATTTTTGCAGATATCCCTATATCAACTGATGTCATCATCACTTGATTTCTCAGCTTCTTTTCGCTTTTTATTTCAAAAATTTATTTAATTTTTTTTGCGATATAATCACTTTCATTTCCAAGTCTGTCAATAGCTTTGATGGCGACAGCATTTAATTTTTTTCCATCCTTGAACTTAGGGATATCTTTTGAAAGGGTATCCAGTGTTATGATTTCAGTTTCCCACTGTCCGTTATACTGTGTAAAAAGTACCCATTGAAAAACTTCACCTATATTTTTTGTACTCCAGTTTACCCGTGCAGAACTTCCGATGTCTGTAATAAACAATGTAGGAGCCTGTAACGGGACAGCTTTTATCCATGGTGTTTTAGGGACCAATGCTTTTTCACTGTAAGGTCCGTTTTTAAGGACCGGAAGCATATTCGAATTCTTTGTAAGCCCGGCAATACTCCAGTGGATTTCTCCGGCATCTTTTTTCAGGATATTTCTGGAAATTTCAATTTGATTTTTAATCTCCGTAGGACGGTCAGAAACCTTGATCTCCACTGTATTTAACCCCGGCCATAAGTGACGGTTCAAGGTATTTTCTCCCTGCCACCAGTTTAACAGCGCTTCAAAGCTCTGTCCTTTTGAATCTATAGGCCAGTATAGCTGTGGTGAGAAATAGTCTACCCACCCTTTGTTTAACCATAATTTGGCGTCTGCATACAGTTCATCATACTGTGAAGATCCAACAATTCCTGTTGGATATCCCGGTTTCCAGATTCCGAACGGGCTGATTCCAAATCTTACATAACTTTTTTCAGCGTGGATTTCTTTATAGATACGTTCTACAAATTTATTAACGTTATCTCTTCGCCAGTCTGCTCTTGATAATGTTCCACCATTGCTTACATAAGTATTCCAACTGGCATTGTCAGGAAAATCTGCCCCTCTGTTGTAGGTGGCATAAGGATAGAAATAGTCATCAAAGTGAACTGCATCTATATCATATCTTTTCACAATATCTTTTACAACATTGGAAACGTGACCCTGTGTTTTAGGATTAGCAGGATCAAACCAATACATTCCGTTCTTTAATCTTACTACAATATCGGAAAGTTTATTGGCCATTGATAAACTGTTTACTGAACCTCCGTTCGTATGGTGAGCCCGGTAAGGGTTCAGCCAGACATGAAGCTCTAACCCTCTTTTATGTGCTTCCTCAATCCAAAACTGAAGCGGATCATAATTGGGATAAGGAGCGGTTCCGGTTTCTCCGGTTAAAAAGTAAGACCATGGTTCAATATTACTGGTATAAAGAGCATCTGCCGAAGGTCTGATCTGGAAGATGGCTGCATTGAAATTATTATCTTTCAGCATATCGAGCATGCTGATCGCTTCTGCTTTCTGCTGCTCTACGGTCAGATTATTTCTTGAAGGCCAGTTGATATTTGCAACACTGGCAATCCATGCTCCCCGGAATTCTCTTTTAATTTCCGGAAGAGTGGTTCTGAAAGTTTCTTCTGTTGGAATTCCTGTTTGAGGCTTGGTAACCGCTACAGGTTCTTTTGGCTTCGTTGTATTATTGTTAGGTTTTGTTGTGCTGTTTTGAGTTGGAGGAGTCTTTACAACATTGTTCTGAACAGAACACGAGGTAGTGTAAGACGCAAAAATTCCTAATAAAACGATAAGCTTTAATTTATGTATTCTCATATATTGGTCGGAAGAAGGATTCTAAGATATTAAAAATGCAAAACTAATAATATAAAGACGATTATCCGAATTTGAAATATTCTTTTTTAATGATATAAATAATTTCTGCCCTGTTCAGCAATTTACAATTCCGCTTTGAATGACCGTCAGCACTGCATATATCTCTTTATTCATCCTCTTTCGTAAGGTCAGTTTTATAGGTTTCCGGAATCAGTGCTATATTAACGATGATAGCCAGCACCACGAGAACTAATGGGTAAATCAAACCTATAAAGGGAGAAAGAAACGCGCTCACAACAAAACTGGTCTTAAGAAATTCTGTTACAAAAGCGGTGGCACCCCCAATAAAACCGTTTCCCATATTCTGGGCAAATCCCATACTGGTATATCGTATTTTGGTAGGAAAAATTTCCAGCATAAAGGCACCCAAAGGGCCATAAGTAGCCGCTGCAGCCACTGAAAGCAAAAAACTCAGCCCCACAATCTTCAATATAGCACCTGTACTGATTGAATGTACTTCATCAATACCCTGAGGATTTCCGATTTTCATAAAAAGATAAAAAGACAGCGGAATCAGAATAAGACTGGAAACCAAGCCTCCAATGAGTACCTTTTTACGTCCAATTTTATCACTCAATGCGCCGAAGTACTGGTAAAAATATACACTTAAAAACATGGCTATTCCGGTAATCAGTAAAACAGTAGTATTTTCAAGCTTTACGGTATTCTGCAAAAAGAAAAATACAACAAACTGATTGGTCTGCATCACCGAACTCTGTGCGGCATTACCTCCAAAAATAGCTTTCAACATTGTTTTCACGTTACCTTTTGTTGTAAATGCCTCTTTAATCGGTGACTTGCTCGTTTTTCCGGATTTTTTAAGCTCTGCAAAAACAGGACTCTCATGAAGTCTTTTTCGTATGAAATAGCTTAAAATGACCAGTACAGAACTTAAAAGAAAGGGGATTCTCCACCCATAGCTGTTAAAATCTGCTTCAGACATTGTACTTTCTGTTATAAAAACGACACCTAAGCAAACCAACAGCCCCACGGGAACTGTCGCCTGAATAAATCCTGTGTAAAAGCCTCTTTTTTCCATCGGAGCATGTTCTGCCACATAAATGACGGCACCGGCGTACTCGCCACTGATCGCTAACCCCTGCAGCAATCTGCACAGCAGTAACAAAACCGGAGCTGCCCAACCAATACTGGAAAAATTAGGAATGCAGCCAATCAGAAACGTAGAAGCTCCCATTAAAACCAATGAAATAAGGAAGGAATATTTTCGGCCTACTTTATCGCCTATATTTCCAAAAATAAGGGATCCTATCGGACGAAACATAAATGACGATCCTACTATGGCAAGGGTCTCCAGAAAGTGAGAACCTTCCGACGGGAATAAGTTTACGGAGAGAACTTTTGCAAGAATTACAGCAAGCAGCATATCGTACCACTCAATCAATGTTCCTACGGATGATGCAACAATAACAGTTTTAATATCATTTTTATAGGTATCATTTGCTATGTCCATTTATTGTATCATTTTATATTATAACAGGTTTTTTATGATATCGCAACGTTTCGTTGCTTTATGAACAAACATACAATTAATTCTATACTAAAATCAATAACTTATTTATTTCATTTAAAACATACAAAATGAATAAAAAAATCATTTGAAACCTGTAAAATAATTGAAAAAGAAATACAGCAGCTTAAAATAAATAAAACATATCATCATACTCTACCCTTGTAAAAACAAAAAAGCCCCGACAAATCGGGGCTTTAATTTATATATAAGAATTTGATTAAGCTTTCGCTGATCTTTCCATTCTTTTTCTTTCTTCTTCAGAAAGGATTTTCTTTCTCATACGGATGAAGTTTGGAGTTACCTCGATTGCTTCATCACCCTGGATATATTCCATACATTCTTCAAGAGAGAATAAGATTTTTGGAGCAACTCCAGTATCTTTATCTTTTCCTGAAGCTCTCATGTTGTTCAGCTGTTTTGCTTCAACAATGTTTACAACAAGATCTCCAGGTTTGTTTTGTTCTCCAATGATCATACCTGCGTAGATTTCCTCACCCGGATCCACAAAGAACTTACCTCTGTCTTGTAATTTAGCAATAGAATATTCTGTAGCAGGACCTTGAGTTTTGCTGATCAATACTCCATTGTTTCTTCCAGGAATAGCACCTTTGAAAGGCTTATATTCTGTGAAACGGTGTGCCATAATAGCTTCACCAGCAGTAGCTGTCAACATCTGAGAACGCAATCCGATCAAACCTCTTGAAGGAATTTCGAATTCCATGTGCTGCATTTCTCCTTTAGTTTCCATGATGTGAAGATCTCCTTTTCTCTGAGTTGCCAAGTCGATAACTCTTGAAGCATATTCTTCAGGAACGTCAACAACTAAAGATTCATAAGGCTCACATTTCTCACCGTCAATTTCTCTAAGGATAACCTGTGGCTGACCAATGGTCATTTCGTAACCTTCTCTTCTCATTGTTTCGATCAAAACTGACAAGTGAAGAATACCTCTACCGAATACAAGGAATGTATTGGCATCATCAGTCTGCTGAACTCTTAATGCTAAGTTTTTCTCTAATTCTTTTGTTAATCTTTCTTTCAGGTGATTAGAAGTAACATATTTACCATCTTTTCCGAAGAAAGGTGAATTGTTGATAGAGAACGTCATGTTCAAGGTAGGCTCATCAATAGCCGTTCTTTCCAATGGCTCAGGATTTTCAAGATCTACGAATGAATCACCGATCTGGAAAGCATCAAAACCTACTACAGCACAAATATCTCCTGCCTGTACTTCAGTTACTTTTTTCTTTCCTAAACCTTCGAAAACGTAAAGTTCTTTTACTTTTCCTTTTACAATTTTACCGTCTGCCTGAGCAAGCCCAATCCACTGAGATTCTTTAAGCTCACCTCTTGTTACTTTCCCGATAGCAATTCTTCCTAAGAAAGAAGAGAAATCAAGAGAAGTAATCTGCATCTGAAGGGTTCCTTCAGTTACTTTCGGCTCAGGAACATATTGTAAAATCCCATCTAATAATGGTAAAATATCTTCAGTCTGCTCTAATGAAGTGTTGAACCAACCTTGCTTAGAAGAACCGTAGAATGTTGGGAAATCCAATTGTTCTTCAGTTGCTTCAAGGTTGAAGAATAAGTCAAATACCTGATCGTGAACTTCGTCCGGACGACAGTTTGGCTTATCTACTTTATTGATAACAACTAATGGTCTTAAACCTAGCTCCAATGCTTTTTGAAGTACGAATCTTGTTTGTGGCATCGGTCCTTCGAACGCATCCACCAACAAAATAACTCCATCAGCCATTTTTAATACTCTCTCTACTTCTCCACCGAAATCCGCGTGACCAGGAGTATCAATTACGTTAATTTTTGTGTCTTTATAAGTAACAGAAATATTCTTGGATAAGATCGTGATCCCTCTTTCTCTTTCAAGATCATTGTTATCCATAATTAATTCTCCACTCTCCTGATTTTCTCTGAAAATATTGGTAGCGTGAATGATTTTGTCAACCAAAGTCGTCTTCCCGTGGTCAACGTGTGCGATAATCGCAATATTTCTAATGTTTTGCATATAGGATTTTTACGGGTGCAAAAATAGTGATTTAAAATGAATTAATTAAAAAGTTTATGCAATATTTAACAATTTCATAATGAGAAATTTAGATAATTCCCATTTATAATCACTTAAAAAATATGTTGCGTCAAGTTCTGACGCTGGTCAATTTTACCTTTGTTTCCATAAAACTGCATTCAAAAACTCATCTCTTTAAAAAAAACAAAAAATGACAAATAATTTACATGTCCTGACCATTAATGAATTCATTGATTCTCAGGACCCTAATTTAGACAAAGAAATTGTAACACTGATTGATCAATACAGCGGAGAACTTGTTAATTTCAGAAAACAGGCTAAACCGGTGCCGGCCAATGGCCGTTATCTTTACCGTACCAAAATCAACAATGATGAGTCTATCGTATATTATAAAAGAATTGTCACCCAGGATATTTCTATAAAAATTGCGGAAGTATATGGAGACGGCAATACAGATGATTCCCCTGAGATCCAGCAGTTAATCGACGAAATGGAAACAGGACAGGTCTTACGTCTGGACAATAAAAGATATATGCTCCGCAGTCCGCTACAGATCAATAAGGCTATTAAAATAAAAGGTTCTTCTGTGAAAAGCAATATCAGTTTTCCTCCGTTTCTGATCACCAACAACAATGACGGTATTATTCTCAATACATCAGGAGTAGTTCTTGAAGGGTTTGGAATTTATAACATCATATGGCATACTACATCTCCCAATACCTTCACCGGAATTAAAGTGAATGGCATCGTGGAAAATCATATCAATGACATTATTTTAAGAGACCTTACGATCAGAGGATATCACACCGCATTAGAAGTCAACCATATGTGCTCCTCTCAAATTCAAACCCTAAAAACCGAAAACTGTAAAGTGGGAATTCATGTTAAAGGGCTCTCTGCCCACAATGAAATCTCCGGCAATACATCAATTATGATTAATCATCATTATGATATCCCAGGCAGCAGAGGCATCTGGTTTGAAGGAAGTTTCCCAAAAGAAGGGTGGAGAATTACCCATACAAACATCTGCAATGTCTACGAAGGAATCTATGCCGAAAAGGCATCCCAGATTAATGTTAACCACAGTATAATTGATTTTTGCAGACATACGGGGATAACGATAGCGGAAGGCTGCAACAACTGGAATATCAACAGCAATTACATCGCTCTTTCACAGCCGGGATACGGAATATTTTTGGCCAATAATGCCCAGCTTTCTGCATTGACCCGTGGAAACAAAATTGTAGATAACGATCTTTTCATCTATGAGCATGCTGAAAACGATACCACCTCTATTGGTATCAACATTATTGGAGAAGGATCTTTTTATGATGAAGTAAGAGGAAATTCTCTCAGGAACTTTAAAGCATATGATATCAAAGCAGATACCGGGTTAAAAACAACCATCATCCACAATAAATGTTTATCTGAAATCACTCCGAATATCATGGGTAACTTTGTAACCAATGACAACCTGGGAACGGTCTGTTATCAGAAGGCTGCAAATCAACCATTATCATAACAACAAACTTATCAATGTCTTATAAATCTGTAAAGTAATACAAGATCAATGAGAACCACCAGAATAAATTTCATGAGGAATGATTTTTTAGAGGTTTTATGATTAAATATGATCATTCCCGAGGCTGATCCTATGATACCGCCTAAAAGCGAAATTCCTAACAGTGTATTTTCCGGTATTCTTCTTTTCTGTTGAATAGCACGTTTTTTATCGAGTCCAAAAATAAAAAAGCTCAATATATTGATGACAGATAGTATATAAATCATTGGGGCAAATGTATTAATTTATTCAATGCCCTCTCCTATCCATATTACACAAAAAAGAGCTGCTTTGGGTAAAGCAGCTCTTCTATAATTCATTGTTTGTTCAACAATTATTTTTTAGCTTTTACATCAATAGCAATTTCGATGTCTTTGCTGATCATCCATTCTGCCGGATCTGCTTCTGAAGTACCGAATTTGATTCCCCAATCAGCTCTATTTACTGTAAATTTAGCCTGGATAGAAGCTGAATTATCTACTACATCTACTTTAGCAGGGAAAGTCACATTCATTGTTTTTCCTGACAAAGTAAGGTTTCCGCTTACTGTTTTATTTGCTCCAGCCACAGCATCTTTTGGTGCCTCTTTTAAATCTGCAACACTTGTAATTTTGAATTCTGAAGTTGGGTTTTTCGCCGCATCAAAGAAATCAGGGTTTTTCAAGTGCGCTTCAAGATCTGCCGGTTTTTTATCCTTCTCTGTTACTGAAGCAGGATCCACTTTGATAGAGTTCATATCGATCACAAAGTTTCCTGCAGAAACCTGACCTCCATCAACACTGATATCTCCTGATTTTACGCTAAGTGTTCCCCAACGAGGTGCCATACCTCCTTTGTGATATGCTTTCCAGTTTACTACAGAAGTTGCAGCATCTACCGCCAATACTTCTCCTTTGCTTTCTGCAACGGTCTGCTCCTGAGCTGTAGCTGCAGTATCTGCTGATTTTTCTTTATTACATGATGCTACAAGCAATCCTACTCCTACTAATGCAATTACGCTAATTTTTTTCATATTGAATTGTTTAAAAAAGTTTGTATTTTAAGATTCCAAAAGTAAAGAAACTTTATTTCTGTGACCTTAACATACATCAAGAAATGAAAAATTTTGGTTTTTATTGTGCAACAGGCGATTTAATTCAACTTTTACTCATAAAACTACCAATAAGATATTGTAAAAACCTAAGATAGATTAGTCTGTTTTTCCCATTTCTCGAAAATTGCTTATCTTAGAGTTCAATCATTGACTCACTTTATGGTTACAACTACCTCAAGATTTGTAGCTTAAATAAACAATAAAACTTTAATTACCAATTTCAAAATTCAAAACATGAATCAGCAATTATTCGAAAAAGTAGATCAGTACATTAGCCACCTGGTAGCACCTGAAGACCGTTTTCTTCAAGAAACCATTCAGTCTTTAGATGATGCTTCCATGCCTCAAATCAGTATAACACCAACGCAAGGCAAGTTTTTGCAGGTCATGATGCTTATGTGTAAAGCCAAGCGCGTATTAGAATTAGGTACTTTAGGGGCCTACAGCACTATTTGGATGGCAAGAGCAATTCCTGCAGATGGTAAAGTTATCACCATAGAATATGACCCTCATCATGCTGATATTGCCAGACGGAATATTGCAAAAGCCGGACTTGATGATCAGATTGACCTGAGGGTTGGCAAAGCAATGGATCTCTTAAAAGAGTTTATTGCCAAGAATGAAGACCCTTTTGACTTTATTTTTATCGATGCCGATAAACCACCCTACACCGAATATTTTGAATTAGCACTTGAGCTTTCACATCCGGGAACAGTAATCGTTTGTGATAATATAATTAGGGAAGGCAAAGTATTGGATGAAAATACCACTGATGAAAAGGTGAAAGGTGTACAGCGTTTTAATACAATGCTGGCCAGCAATCCAAAAGTTACCGCGACAATTATGCAAACAGTGGGTGCAAAAGAATATGACGGAATGGCAATTGCCATTGTTAATTGATTTGACCTATAATTTTGACAGGTAAAAATATTTTTAAGGCGGGGCAACTCGTCTTTTTTCTTTTTAAAAACCCTATTTTAGCGATCCGAAAACAGAACAATGACGACCGTAGAATTTATACAGAAGCAGCTTAATATCTCTGAAAAGAGCATCAACAATACCCTACAATTATTAGCAGAAGACTGCACTATTCCTTTTATTTCCCGTTACCGAAAGGATAAAACAGGGAATTTGGATGAAGTTCAGATTGAACAGATCTCAAAGATCAGCAAGCAGTTTGAAGAGATTGTCAAAAGAAAGGAATCTATTGTAAAATCTATAGATGAACAGGGCGCTTTAACACCTGAACTCCAACAAAGAATTGAAGAAAGCTTTGATATTCAGGAGCTGGAAGATTTATACCTTCCTTTCAAAAAACGTAAAAAGACAAAGGCTGATGCAGCCAAAGAAAAGGGATTGGAACCTTTAGCCAGAATCATTATGAGCCAGAAGAATAACGACATTCAGTTTCTGGCCTCAAAATACCTTAATAATGAAGTTTCATCAGAAGAAGAAGCACTGCAGGGAGCAAGAGATATCATGGCAGAATGGATCAATGAAAACATGTATGTCCGTAAAAATCTCCGTCGTCTGTTTCAGCGTAAAGCTGTAATCACCTCTAAGGCAGTAAAAGCTAAAAAAGAGGAAGAAGCTGCCCAGAAGTTCTCCCAATATTTTGAATGGGAAGAAAACCTCAGCAGAACACCTTCTCATAGGCTTCTTGCAATGCTAAGAGCTGAAGCAGAAGGCTTTGTAAAAACCAATGTAGGCGTTGATAAGGAGGAAGCCATCGACTTTATAGAGAAAGCCATTATCAAGTCTGATAATGAAAGCTCTGATCAAATTGCACTGGCCATAAAGGACGGTTATAAAAGACTTCTGGAACCTGCCATTTCCAATGAAAGCCTGCAGGAAGCCAAAGAAAAAGCTGATAAGAAAGCCATAGAAATATTTTCCGAGAATTTAAGCCAGTTACTTTTAGCACCGCCTTTGGGTGAAAAAAGAATTTTAGCTATTGACCCCGGCTACCGAAGCGGATGCAAAATTGTGTGCCTGGATGAAAAGGGAGACTTACTCCACAATGAAACCATCTATCCTCATGCACCACAGAACGAAACAGGAATGGCCATGAAGAAAATCCGCTCTATGGTTAACGCCTATAATATTGAAGCTATTTCTATAGGAAATGGAACCGCAAGCCGTGAAACAGAATTTTTCATTAAAAAAATCGCTTTTGATAAGCCTTTACAGGTTTTTGTGGTTTCTGAAGCAGGAGCCTCTGTATATTCTGCCAGCAAAATCGCGAGGGATGAATTTCCTACCTATGACGTAACTGTACGAGGTGCTGTTTCTATTGGAAGAAGGCTTTCTGATCCACTGGCAGAACTGGTGAAAATTGATGCGAAATCTATTGGTGTTGGCCAGTATCAGCATGATGTAGACCAAACTCAGTTGAAAAATGAACTGGATTCTACCGTCATGAAATGTGTAAATTCTGTAGGAATCAATTTAAATACAGCCAGTAAATCGTTATTGAGCTACGTTTCCGGAATTAGGGAGAAAATGGCGGAAAACATCGTCAGCTACCGTGCAGAAAACGGAGCTTTTGAAAACAGGAAGCAATTGAAAAAAGTACCGAGACTGGGCGAAAAAGCTTTCCAACAAGCCGCAGCATTTGTCAGAATTGCCAATGCCGAAAACCCATTAGACAATTCTGCTGTACACCCTGAAGCTTACAGTATTGTAGAAAAAATGGCCAAAGATCTTGGGATTAAAACCCATGAACTGATTGCTAATAAAGAAAAAATAACGCTGGTAAAACCCGAAGATTATATTACAGGAGAAATTGGAATTTTAGGAATCAAAGATATTCTGAAGGAGCTTGAAAAACCGGGATTAGACCCTAGAAAAGCCGCTAAAGTATTTGAGTTTGATCCTCATGTAAAAAGTATTAAAGACTTAAAAACAGGAATGATCCTTCCAGGAATCGTCAACAATATTACGGCTTTCGGATGTTTTGTAGATCTGGGAATTAAAGAAAGCGGTTTGGTTCATATTTCCCAGCTGAAAGACGGATTTGTTTCTGATGTCAATGAAGTGGTAAAACTTCATCAGCATGTTCGCGTAAAAGTAACGGAGGTAGATGAGACCAGAAAGAGGATTCAGCTGAG
This sequence comes from Chryseobacterium sp. KMC2, assembly GCF_016756935.1. NCBI lineage: Bacteria > Pseudomonadati > Bacteroidota > Flavobacteriia > Flavobacteriales > Weeksellaceae > Chryseobacterium > Chryseobacterium sp. KMC2. The sequence goes on along the minus strand of NZ_JAESIT010000002.1, from coordinate 215,836 downwards.
TATGATTCTGTAAGCATATATTTTAATCAATAAAAAAATACACCTTGAATTATAAGAATTTAATTTTCGATTTAGATGGAACTTTATGGGATTCCAGAGCTTCTATCATTACGATATGGAATCATGTTCTGAACAGGTATCAGCTGATAAAAAAAGACCTGAAACCTGAAGATATGGATCAGTATATGGGATTACTGGCGCTTGATATTGTTAAAGATATTGTTCCCGGAATTTCAGATCGGCAGGCTCAGGAAATACTTTCTGAAATTGTTTCTCAGGAAAATGAAATACTGCGTATCCAGGGTGGGATTCTGTATGATGGTGTTGAGAATACCCTGAAAAGCCTTACCAACACGCACCGCCTTTTTATCGTAAGCAACTGTCAGGATGGATATATTGAAGCATTTTTAGAATACTGTCAGTTCAATGACCTGTTTGCAGATTTTGAATCTCACGGACGGACCCAAAAACCCAAGGCTGAAAACATAAAGCTGATCATGGAAAGGAATCAATTAAACCCCGAAAACACCATTTATATTGGCGATACCCAAACAGATTACAACTCATCAAAATCAAATGAGCTGGAGTTTATTTTTTGTAAATATGGTTTTGGAAAATTAGAAGATCCTTCATATGAACCTTCTATTTCAAAGTTTTCAGATTTAGAATTGTATATCTAATTGTAAAAACTATACGAATATACCTACATAAAAAGGCTGCCTAAATAGGCAGCCTTTGTTATTTTGAATACTAATATCTTATTATTTATATTCTTTAGAATCTCTTCTTGGTTCCTTAAGTTCCGGCCATTTTACTGTTCCGCCCTTTTCATCCTGAGGCATTACTCTTTTTTCTCTATTGGTAAATTCAGGATCTTCAGAAGCCATATACGCCAATGCAGCAGTTAAAACCACATTATTTTTCACTTCATCAAAAACAATCTTATCATACGTATCTTTTGTAGTATGCCATGTATACCCAAAATACCCCCAGTTCAGAGAACCTAAAGAGAATCCTGGCACTCCTGCCGCTACAAAGGAAGCATGATCAGAACCTCCACCTCCTGGCATTCCAGGGAAGTCAGTTTTAATGTGTCCTTTTACGGTTTTTGGAACTCCATCAAGCCATCTTCCGATATAATCATATGCTTTCACAAATCCCTGACCGCTGATGTTTACCACTCTTCCTGTTCCGTTATCCTGGTTGAAGGCAGCCTGTACTCCTTTAATGATCTGAGGATTGTCTGCTACAAAACCTCTTGAACCATTTAACCCCTGTTCTTCACTTCCCCAAAGTCCGATAACGATTGTTCTCTTATTGTTTGGATAATATTTCTTCAGGATTCTCATGGTTTCAAGCATCGTAAGGGTACCTGTTCCATTATCCGTAGCTCCCTGAGCTCCATCCCAGGAATCAAGGTGAGCAGAAAGGATAACATATTCTTCTGGTTTTTCCTTTCCTTTGATCATTCCAATGGTATTGAAGCTTTTGGCATCAGGAAGGATTTTTGACTGGGCATCAATTTTAATTTTTGGCTTACTTCCTTTTTCCTCCATTCTGTAAAGCATCCCATAATCTTCCACATCAATGTCGATCATTGGAATTTTGGATGTTTTTGCTCCGAAGATTCTGTTGGCGCCCATAATCCCCGTCCAGTTGGAAATAGCAATTCCTGCTGCCCCTGCTTTTTCCAAAGCTTCCGGAAGCGTGCTGTTGTCGTAGCCTATATTTTTTACATACGCAGTAAAGTCCTTGGCAGCCTGCTCTTTTTCCGCTTTAAGTTTTTCATAAAGTTCAGGAGTTGCAAATTCTTTGATCTGCTCATCAGAACGTCCTATTTTTTGATATTGAGCCATCAGCACAATTTTCCCTTTTGCGGAAGGCAGCCATTGATCAAATTCTGCTTTAGAAGATACTTTAGGAAGAATAATTACTTCTGCTTCCACAGCTTTTTTAGTCGCCGGACTCCAGGCCAATTGCGTTGCAGACAGTGATTTTACACGCGGATATACCATATCAACATGGGTAATCCCTCTTTGCCAGCCTTTCCATGTTCCAAATTGCTGAAGGTTTGCCTCCACTCCCCATGAGCGAAGTTTCCCGGCACTCCATTCATTGGCGGCAAGCATTTCCGGAGTTCCCACAAGACGCGGGCCTATACCGTCTAATAATTCGCCAGCCATATTTTCAAGCTGAGAATTGTTATTTACTTCATCTACAAAACTTTTTACGATCGGATCAAGTTTTTCTTTCGGATCTACTTTTACCTGAGCCCATGAAAATTGGGCAGCCAACACCACTGCCGGTACTGCAAAAAATCTATTTATCTTCATAACATATATTGATTGGTTTAAAGATAAAGGAAATTGCGGAAATGATAAAGGATTAGAGGCAAAAAAGTCTTTACAGACGAATGTTTTCAACCTTTTTGCATGAAAAGTTGATATTCATCACAAAGGGTTAGCAAAAGCAGGCTGCCGTATGAGCCATCATGAGTAAGCGAAAGAAATGTTGTACAGAAATTGAAGGCATAAAAAAAAACCGGCTTTAAAAGCCGGTTAGAGGTGAATTATTTTTTAGCTTCTTCTACAGAAACTTTTCTGAAGTCTTTGAACAGTTTGCTTAGTTCTAAAGCTGCTTTACGAGCTCTTGTACCAGCTGCTTTGTTTCCTTTTTCTGCTTGTTGGTTTGCCTCAGTTGTGAACGCTTCAAATTCTGCGTTGATTTTTTCAATTAGTTCTTTCATTTATTTAAAAATTTAGGCTGCAAATATAGGTTTTATGGTGATTCCAGCCAATACAGCACCCAGAAAATTTGTAAAAATCCTGAATTTCAGTAAAATTCTTTTTTCTTACACTGAGGAAATAATCAAACACATGTGTTTTTTACATGCTATAACCGACTACAAAACAGTTTGTTTCCTAAAATTAACAAGCCCTGCAAAATAAAAAAACACACTCAACAACAGCAACGGTCCAAACATCATCAACCCATTGACAGAAGATCTGTTATGATAATATTCCAGTTTAAAGTCTTTCCAGTTGATGGTTTCTGTAGGCTTTTTGGCAAAAATTTCAGGATAAAAGAAAAGTCTTTTCTTTTCATGAAACAGTTCAACAGCCTGCATAAATTGTAACTGATCTGCAAGTCCTGAACCGGTAAGATCATTCAATTGAAACTGTACATGTAAACCAGGGATAAAGTAGGAAAATCTCCTGCTCATCTCCTCTCTTTTCCAAAGCTTCGTCTTCAGTTGATCCGACTGGTTTTTAGATTCATCATCCCCCATCTGTTGCATCGCATAATACCAAAGCCAGCTGAAATTCTCTTTTGGAAAACCATAAGACCTGAACTGTGGATAATGTTGGTAGAACTTTTCCAAAGTCGGTTTCTGGTCTGTATCCCATTTTTCATGATAGGCTTCTCTCTGCTCAATAGCAGTATCCAATGCCTCCGGTAATGGATATTTGCTTAAAATAAAATTATTGAGAACAGCAGGAAGAATAACAGTAAGCACAATCCAGAAACATAAAAGCCCTGCTGCACTTAGTCTTGAATTTTTATTCCATGAAACCACCCAAAAGCTCAAAGCAAACCAGAAAATAAAATACAACAGGGAAATCATGATGAAAGCTAATAAAGTGAGATCAAAGCTGAGATTCAGAATAGGAATTGCCAAAAGAACCAAAAGGAATAAAGTTCCGGCAATGGCCGTAAAACGTATCATAAATTTTTGAAATAAAATACGGAAAGGTTTTTGAGACTGTACACAAAGAAGAACCCATGTGCTTTCTTCTTTCTCTTCTGATAAAAGGTTATAGGTATATGATATAATGACCAAAGGAAAAAGAAAAATAATGACAAATCCAAGATCCAGGCTTCCTAAAAGAAGGCTTACAGGATTCTGAAGATCAGTATCATATTTTTGACCTTCCAGGTTTCTGATCGTCACACTCTGTATGGAAGGATTAAGATCTCTCTGCCCTATTGACAATGCATTAATAGGATCTGCTTTATTAACCAATCCAAATTTCAGATAATACAGAAGCAGCCCAAGGTCTTTGTCTATATATCCTGTATACCTCTGGATATGCTCATGCTGATATATCTCTGTTTTATGGATATTGGCATTCTGCTGATCTATAAATTGTTTTCCTACAAAAATACTGATCAATCCTGATAAGAGCAGAAACAATATTCCTAGGTAAGCTGCCTGGGAACGTATAAAATTCTTATATAATAATAGGTACATGACTAATTTATTTTTATTTTTTTGGATATAAAATGAAGGATAAAAAGAAGACCCACTCCCCATACAAGAAGTGAAAGCCCTGAAGCCGCCTCATTCTGAAAAAGCTCCCTGCTACTGATAAAACGATACTGAAAATCCGGAAGTTCTTTCCAGTGATCTCTACCGATGGTATACGGTTTCTCTCCCGGCAGCTGTTTTTTATTGCTGATATTCTCCATCTGCAGTTTGTTCATCAGCTGTGCCAATTGATACCGGTAGTCTTCCACCTGTTCCTGATAGCTTATATAAGAATTAAAATCAGACCCCGTAAGTGCCATGGAAAGGTTCCTGACAGCCTGAAAAGGGTTAACAAAAACAAGGGAATTATTAATACTGTTCTGCTGCTCATAAATTGTAAGCTGCCTTTTCCAGTATTTATTGTAGATTCCCGAGCTGATCTTTTCTCCTTCAGCCATAATATATCCGCTATAATTAAAAGGCAGTTCCTCTACCGTTTTTACTTTGTATGCATTGAGTAAAGAATCTTTTATTCCTTTATAATATATATCATTAGGGTTATGGCTGTCTCCGGTTTTTACCAGTTCATTTTCCACCATAGTATCAAAATCTATTTTTGATGGAGCCGGATAAAGAAAGGATCCAAAAGCCTGCGCAGTCCTTGGTATAATAACAATAAACAAAAGCCATATTCCTATTAGCTTTATTAAAGAAGATCTCGAGGTACTGCTTACTGCCGATACCATAACACAGATACTGCAAATCATGAAAAAATACGCCAGGTATACTACAGTCACCAACAATAAATGCGAAAACTCATTAACTGTAGTGTAGAAACCTGCAAGGCTAAACCAAATAAACGCCGACAACAGCATCACAGGAAAAAACACAATGCTGACCAAACAAAGTAAACCTACTATTTTCCCGGCCAACAGCTCTTTCCATTTGACACTCTGGCTCAGTAATACTTTCAGTGTGTTATTCTCCCGCTCTGCTGAAATGCAGCTGAATCCAAGAAAAAATATAAATAACGGAATCAAAGTCTGCAAAATTACAGCAGTACTTACCTCTCCAAAACGCAGCATCCCCGTTGAAAACCCTGCCTCTGAAAAATTAACCGTATTTTGCTTATGAGCTTCCAGAAATACAGAGTTTCCCATATACCGCTCTAATCCATAATCGAAAAAGCTAAGCGGGTATCTCGGTCGGAAAATCAAATATCCGTAATGCGCCATCCGGTGAGGATGTTTATCCGGTTTTTCTTCCCACTGCTGACGTACCTCCATCTGATGTCTGATTCTGTTATTTTCCTGTACCTTATAATCCTGCCATCCTGTATACGCTGCAAATACAAAAAGAAGACTTAAAATCATCAGAAGAAAAACAACGGCTTTATTTTGTAATGACTGTTTCCAAACCTGTTTTGAAATCAGCCGGACAATATGTATTCTCATAGTAATATGATTTAAAATTTGTATACTGCTGTAAGCACTGCATTTCTTGGAGCCCCAGGAAATAAACGCAGATAGTTTTGTGCCCCCAGCCAGTAAGTGGTGTTAAAAAGATTATTGATATTGAGGGAAATTTTCAAAGGTCCCTGTTTTGGCGTATAGTATATTGCTGCATCGAAAATGGTATATTCCGGCACCAAAAAGGAACGGTTATACATTGGAACTTTATTTCCACTGTACTGAACCCCAAAACCTATGGCGATATCCCTCAGAAAAGAAGTCTTCTCGAAACTATACTTCTGCCAGATATTGGCACTGTGAAAAGGTGTATTCTGCTTTCTTGCCCCCACCAACTCAGGATTTACATCATTAATAATCCTGGCATCATTATACCCATAAGAAGCAAATACCTGCCATTCGGGGAGTATATTTCCTATAATATCCATTTCAAAGCCACGGCTTCGTTCTTCTCCTCTGGTGACCAGTCTGTCCGGTTCTGAAGGGTCATTAGCATTCAGAAGGATATTTCGCTGTGTGATCTCATAAACCGCAAAGTCAACGTGCAGTTTTTTATTGAAAAAGTCTGCTTTCATCCCTATTTCCTGTGACTTACTTTTTAAAGGTTCAAATGCTCTCCCTTCAGGGATAGCCACGGCTGCCAGTGAAGCCGTATTAGACTGAGGCTGAAACCCTTCTATATAGGAAGCATAGACATTGATGTGATCATTTACATTATAGGTCACCCCAATTCTGGGAATCAGTTTGGTATCTTTAACTGTCACTTCATTATTTTCTTTATAATGGGTGATATCCTGAAACCATTCCTGTCTGAGACTCAGAAAAAGATTAAAACGATGCCATTTGATCTGGTCCTGGATATATATTCCATTGGAACGGATCAACGCTGCCGGAAGAGCTGCTTTTGAAAATACATATTCCTCAGGATTCTTAATCGCATAGGTAGGATCTGCCAGATTAAAATGTTCTACATTCGGCTTGGGCATGGTAATCCCGTTAATGGTCACCATCTGATAGGCTCCTGCATTTTGGGGATCATAAGACGATGCTGTTTTTCCGTTAGTCAGAAGGTATCCTCTTGCCGTATTCTGGGCACCGCCTTTATATTTATGAGTACTGATAACATCATACCCTGCCAAGATTTTGTGTTCTAAAGGTCCGCTTTTAACATTAAAAACCATGTATGCATTAAAGTTATCTGTATTCCAGAATTGGTTTCGCTGTACCATCTGCATCCCTGCCAGCGTCGGAATAGCTTTATTATTACTATCTACTCCAAAAGTATTGGTGGTTCTGTGCTCCTGAAGATCCTCTTTCCAGGTCTGCTTCATATATGACGCATTAATACTGAGCTTATCAGTAATACGATGGGTAAAATTCGACATGATAATAAGCTCTTTTGATTTAAAATAATCATTTACAGCCCCCAGATTAAAACTTATAGGTGTACTATTCAGATCAGTAACTCCTGCCACTGCACCAAAAATGGGTTGTCCACGGTCTATTTTTCCGTTCAGGTCATTATAAATCATTTCTACATTGACGGCCGTCCTGTCATTGGGGATAAAAGAAAAGGACGGGGATATTAATATGGCCTTTTGTGATTGTATATCCCTGAAACTTTTAGCTTCCGAATATGCTGCATTGAAACGGTACAATAACGTTTTATCCTGATTCAAAGGACCTGTAAAGTCCAGTGAGCTTCTTATGGTGCTAAAGCTTCCTACACTCATACTGATTTCTCTGCCAGGAGTTTTCAAGGGCTTTTTTGTCACCAGCACAATACTTCCTCCCGGATCTACACTGGAGAGAACGGCACTGGCCGGACCTTTAATCACTTCTATTTTCTCAAGGTTGGTGGTAATGGGCTGCATAAAATAATACTGCCGGGTACGCATTCCATTAATAATTGTACCCTCTTCATTCTGCGCAATCCCCCGGATGCTGAATTGATTATAATAGCTTACCGGGGTGACACTACTGGCCAGCTTTACGGCATCTCCAAGCTGATAGGCCTGGCGATCGTTGATCAGCTCCTTGCTCACTGTAGAGATGGAAAAAGGAATATCCTTATTTTGTACTCCTATTTTAGTAGCCGAAAAAGAATAATCACTGTAATATTTTTTGGAAGCTCTTCCTGTAATTTCTACTTCCTGTATGTTTCCAACCTTAAAAAGATGAAAAATGAATTTTCTGCTTTGCGATGTACTGTCTATTGCAATATGCTCAGTATACTCATCATAGGAGTCTGCATTCACCTTTACCTCATAGTTCCCACTTTTGATATCCGTTATTGTAAAATTTCCATCCTGACTAGTTGTATTGTAGGTATTTTCTTTATTTTCAATACTGATCCGGGCATTTGTAAGCTTGTGTCTATTCTCGCCTATTACTTCTCCGGATAATCTCTGCTGTGCACAGATCTTCACACTGGCAGTCGCCAGTGCAGCTGTGATATAAAAATATTTCATTGGCCTGCTCTTAAATGGTTTCCAGATAGATTTTCTGAAGTTCATCAGCAGTGACTGAACTTGCCTCCAACGTATGAACAAGACGGCCTTCTTTCATGATTCCTATCCGGGTGCCTACATTCACAGCATTGAAAATATCATGAGTGGCCATCAGAATGCTTTTACCTTCTGCAGCGAGATCTTTACAAATCCTTGTAAACTCTGCAGTAGCTTTAGGATCCAGACCTGAGGTGGGCTCATCCATTAAAATCAGATCTGCGTTTTTGGCCACGGCAATAGCAATAGCCACTTTTTGACGCATTCCTTTGGAATACGAAGACAGTTTTTTATGGTGTGCAGACTGCTGAAGACTTGTGTTCTCAAGAAATAAGGCTAATTCAGCTCTCGAATAACGAAATCCTGCCATCTGACTGAAAAAATCCAGATTTTCAATCCCTGTAAGATGAGGATATAACTGTACCACTTCCGGGATATACGCTATATATTTCTTAGTAGCTTCCCCATTGATTTCCACTGGAATACCATTAATAAGAGCCTCACCGGAACTGGCTTTCAGGAATCCCAAAAAGATATTAATTGTTGTTGTTTTCCCGGCACCGTTTTGTCCGAGCAGGCAGAATATTTCTCCTTTTTGTACGGATATATTGAGTCCGCTTAGTGCAGTAACATGATTATACTGCTTACTAAGCTGGATTGCTTGTAATATTGACATGAAAAATGTATTATGTTATGATTAAAAGAGTGAAGCCCACATAGAAAGCAGGCAATATAGATCTAAGTATCACAACATTACAGGAGGACCCCGGTCTGATAAGGAAAAAAGGCTGAAAGAAAACAGAAACCCCGGAGAAGAGGCAATCTTCCCGGTAATTTTTTTTAAGGCAAAAACCGTGGTATAACCATTCCCATGATGCTCTTCACCCAACAGCTTGTGATGACAAACCGGACACTTGGTATCACATTTTGAAAAAGAGTTTTTGAAAACTTTTCCGTTTTCATGTGTAGAGTCCTGAACACTGATCCCGGCATCCAGATTGTGAAGAAAATGATGGTGGAGATATTCTGCCGGAGAAACAGCAAAAGCATAGACCGCAATAAACATTGCCGTCAGAAAATTCTTAAAATGCCTTGTGATTCTCAAAAGAATATGTTTAGAGATTATTACCGGATTTCGCGAAATTAAAGAATTATATTGAAAAAAGCATACTTACAAAGAGAAATACTGAAAAATCAACATCTTATTCTAAAAAAATGTAGGTTAGCTACATCTTTTAATTCAGAATCGACACATCATACTAAAACACTTCCGTTTTTATCAAAAATCAGCTGTAACTTCTGAGTTTTTCTCCTACACTCTTCAGTAAAACGAGACTCTCCGAGGTAATTCTCTCTGTAAATACTATCCTAAAATGGTGACTGTAGTGCTCTGTAAGGGAAAATGTAATACCGGGAGTAAATACAATTTTGTTATTTTCACAGTAAAGGTAGAATGTATCCATATCAACTGTCTCCGGTAACTGTCCCCAAATGCTGTAACCACCCTGCGGTCTGTGAAAATATGAATCTTGTGGAAAATGCCTTCTTAATGCATCCAGTATGATCATTGCTTGTTCGTTCAGTTTTTTTCGAAATGAGCGCAAATGCCTTTCATAGCTGTTTCCCTGAAGAAGTTTGAGTACCAGTTCCTGATAAATGGGCGACACCGATTTCCCCAATACAAACCTGTTTCTCTCTGCCTTTGAATAAAAACGACCTGTAGACAACCAGCCTAAGCGAATGCCGGGTGCCAATGTCTTTGAAAATGAAGAATACGTCATTACCAATCCTGTTTCATCAAAATTTTTAATGCAACGGGGTCTTTTTTCCGTAAAATAAAGATCACTATACATATCATTTTCAATGACCGGTACCTGATGTACTACAGCTATTCTCAGCAACTCTTTCTTGGTATCATCACTCATCAAAATACCAGTAGGATTATGAAAATTGGGAGTTACCACCAGGGCACGGATATTATTTTCTGCACATACTTTTCTGAAATACTCTGTGTCAAAACCATTCCGATAATGAACAGGAATCTCTATAACCTTAAGCCCCAGATTAGCAATCACTTCTAATATTGAAAACACGCAGGGACTATCAACCGCTACCACATCTCCCGTATCTGTTACGGACCTCAATGCAATAACCAATGCCTGCAAAGCTCCGTCTGTGATAATCAATTCATCGGGATTACATGTGCCGCCATATTTTCCCATTTGGACTGCAATATGTTTTCTCAATGGTTCTAACCCGTTTGAAGGATAATACCGGAGAAGTGCAGACCCTTTTTCACGGATCACTTCCTGCATCGTCCTGAGTATTAATTTTTGTGGAATCAGAAGATCTCCCGGCATAGCGGCATTAAAAGAGCTGAACTCCGATGTTCTTTTGGATGTCAGCATCATGTTTTTCATAAATACCTCATCCCTGACTACCGGGGCAAGCTTTGTTCTTCTTCTGGGAATATTTTCTTCCACGATGTCCGAAACAAAATATCCTGAACGCGGATTGCTTTCAACCAGACCTTTCATCATAAGGTATTCAAAACCACTCTGAACAGAACTTGTACTCAGCTGATATGTTTTCTTAATTTCCCGGATCGATGGCAGGCGATCTTTACCCTGCAAAAGTCCGTTACGGATTTGTTCCTCAATAACAGCTGTAAAAATTTCGTATTTGTATGGTTTCATAAACTCGGATAAACTGTACTGAACAAATTTACAAAATAAACATCTGTACTGATTATATTTTCGCAAACTGTATCCCTTCTGCTCGGATAAATCTTATAATTTTGAATAAAAAAAAGCATGGATATCATTTCAAAATTTACAGTAGGTTCTAAAGAGGGAATTTCTGATCTTATAACCATTATCGATTCTTCGGTTTATAGCCTGCACAAGGACTTTGTTTCTGAAGAAAACATCAAAAAATACATCTACAACGATATAGATCCAAGAAGGATGATTAATGAACTGAATGATCTTTCCAACCAGCTTATCATGACGTATGCAGATCAGCAACCAGTGGGATACAGCATCATTAAAAGCGGTTCTGTATACCCGGGAATACCTGAAGGAAAAAGGTCTGCGGAAATCAGCTTTGTTATTCTCCCTGAATTTGATTCTCCTGAAACAAGGCAGTCTCTTTGGAAAAAATGCAGATCTGCACTAGGTTTTACAGATATAATATGGATCAATATGCTCAGCCATGATTCGCTTCTGGAATTTTTGAAGGAGTCTGGCTTTACCCCGGTTTCCCAGACACACGCCGGACCTTTTCAGCTTCCATCTTCTATTTTAAAAATGGAAATTCATAAAAATTAAAAATCGGAACCAAAAACTGAAAAACCTTATATCTCTTTACAATTTTATATCTTTGATTTTTATAATTTTAAGGCAATGAGTGATCAGCTGGAAACCATAGAAGATTATTACAGACGTATCCGGAAAGATGAGATTAAACTGTTTGATTCGGAAGATTTTGAAATGGGAAAATCTCATTTCAATATCTCTATGCGAAAGTATTGCAGTTTCAAAAGTCCTTACAACCGGCGTGATTATTATAAGATTAGCTTTATCATAGGAAAAGGGACTATTCATTATGGGACTCATCAGTTGTATATTGACCGTCCTGCTTTATTTTTCCCTTCCCCCAGCATTCCTTATACCTGGGAATGTGACGGTGATTTCCAGGAAGGTTATTTTTGCCTCTTCAACCAGGAGTTTTTTAATGGAAATTCTGAGTTTAATTTATTCAAAAAAACGTCACTCTTCAAAGAGTGGAGCAAACCAGTTGTTTTTTTAACCGAAGAGCAAACCCAGCTGGCAACCTTATATTTTGAGCAGATATACAAGATCAATAATTCAGTTTATCCATTTCGATGCTCCAGTATCAAAAGCAATCTTGCCTCCGTACTGCATCTCGCTCTGGAAAATCGTGTAGAGGATATCAGCCCCAATGAACTTCCCGCTAACGTTCGTCTTTATAAGCTGTTTGATGAATTGCTGACCAAACAGTTCCCATTAGATTCACCAGCTTATCCGCTGGCCTTAAGAACACCTTCAGATTTTGCTGATCATCTTAATGTACATGTGAATCATTTAAACTCTTCTGTAAAATCAGTTACCCATCTTACAACCACACAGATCATTAAGGACAAAATGTTTGAAGAATCTAAAAACCTGCTGAAATACACCAACTGGGATATTGCACAAATTGGCTATACTTTGGGCTTTGAGCAACCTTCCCATTTTAATAATTTTTTTAAGAAGCATGCACAGACTTCTCCTTTAAAATTTAAAAATGCATTTTAATTATTTGAATTTCGTAATTTTTACTTTGTCTTTTAAAACTGGATTTTACTTTTCTTGAATTATTTTTGCATTGTAAAAATGAATGAATATGTTGAGAGAAGCATCTGAAAAACGCATAAAGTTAATCACCATTATGGCCTTTGTGTCTATCCCTCTTTCAGGGTTTGTCACAGATATCTACCTACCGTCATTTCCATCAATGGCCAGAGAATTATCGGTTTCTGAAAAAGATATCCAGATTACGCTTACCTCCTACCTGCTGAGCTATGGAATTTCCCAGCTGTTTGTGGGCGGAATCCTTGATAGTATTGGGCGCTACCGTCCAAAACTGCTTGCTTTATTCCTTCTGGTCATCAGCAGCCTCCTGATTACAATGACTGATAGTATCTTATTAATATGTCTGCTGCGTATTCTTCAGGGTGTTGCCGTTTCGGTACTTGTTGTGGCTACCCGTGCTATTTTTGTGGATATTTATGATTCGGAAAGAGTAAAACATTACCTGAGTTATTTTACCATTGTATGGTCCTGCGGACCTATTCTAGCTCCTTTTCTTGGAGGTTATCTTGAAAAACTTTTTAACTGGCATGCTAACTTTCATTTCCTGGCTCTGTATGCAGGACTTATCTTTCTGTTCGAGTGGTTTTTCAGTGGTGAAAGCCTTCCCCAGAAAAAGAAGCTTGATCTTGCAGAAAATATAAGCCTTTATAAAATGATGCTTAAAAACAGGATCTTTATGTTGGGAATTTTCATCTTGGGATTAAGCTATTCTATTGTTATGCTTTTTAATATTACAGGGCCATTTATTATTGAAAATACGTTTCATTTTACACCTGTAGTCATTGGATATTGTACTTTGATTTTAGGTTTCTCATGGATGATCGGAGGTTTTATAGGAAAACGCAGACTTACACTGGATTTTAAGCCCCGTATCCTGCAGCCTATTCTATTGCAGCTCACCTTGATTGTTGCATTGATCATCACCAGCAATTATGCAGAAAGTCTTTTCATCATGGTTCCTTTTGCCTTTTTTATTCATATCTGTTCTGGAGTACTGTTTACTTCGTTTTTCACAACAAGTATGCTGTATTTCCCTAAAAATGCCGGAACAGCAGGTGGATTGATGGGTGGGCTGGTCTATGTGATCACCTCTATTTCGAGTTTTATTATTTCTGTAAGCGGAACTGTAACAGAACAACAAGGACTGGCATGGCGCTATCTGATTATAGCCTTTTTCCTTCTGGGAATCATTCTTATTATGAACCAGGCGATCAAAAAAGAAAAAGCAGAGAATTAATCTCTGCTTTTTTTATTTCAAAATCTGAGGATATCTCCTCTCCTTTACTATTCATTTATCATCAACTCTTCTCTGAGTTTGAAACAGACTTTCCAAACAATGATACTTTCGGACTACATTTAACTACTTTCAAATAAGCCAATATACTGAGATCAATGATAATTTAGCAGCTATGATTGATTGTTAAATAAATAACGGTAAAAACAGCAGGTTTTATAAGGAGTTTATTTCCGGAGAACAGGGAATAAATGAGCAAAATCTGTACATGGTAATTACACACCATCCTTGCTATACACTAGGATTTTCAACCTGAAAAAGAGAGAAAATGTACGTTTTTATTATCCCAATATTGGGAAATACCATTCATGGAAGCGGTCATTGTATTCTTAAAAAATTGCAATACAGTTTCTCTAATTTTTACAATGATTCATAATCACTTTTAAATTGATAAATTATAAAATAACTGCAATGAAATTATTGGTTAAGCTTATCATCATATGGGCAGGCATAAATTGTTTACATGCCCAATCGGCACTCAGTTTTTCTGAAGCCAGAGATATGATGATGAATAAAAATATTGAAGTAAAAATAAATAATAAAAAGATAGATGTCGCCCAATATAAGATAAAAGCTGCCCAAAGTATGCTGTATCCTCATATTAAAGCATTTGGAATCGCAACGTATATAGATAAGGAATCCAGACTTAATCTTAATGATAAAAGGGATCAGCTAGCTTCATTATTTGAGCTTCACTCGCCCACGGTATTGGGGAACTGGGATTTTACGCTTCAGAAAAAAGATATGGCATTTGGAGGAATATCTTTGAGCTGGCCTGTATATACAGGTGGAAAAATAAGATCAGCCGTCAATATGGCCAAAATAGGTGCTGAGGTGGCCAAAGTGGAAAAAAGCAATTCTGAACAGGGCCTAGTTTCAGAGCTGGCAAACAGTTATTTCAAAGCCAAGCTGGCCGAAGAGGCCGTTACTGTAAAAGAGAATGTTGTAGAAGTAATGAACGTTCACTTATCAAATTCATTAAAAATGGAGCGTAACGGTATTATTGCAGGTGTAGAAGTTTTGCAGGCTAAAGTAGCCGTAGCTGAAGCTGAAAGACAATTACTTGCTTCCAAAAAAGATTTACAGCTGGCAAGAACGGCCCTTTCCGCAACATTAGAGCAGGAAGAGGAGTTTACACTTACTACACCATTCTTTTTAGAAGGAAATATGAATTCTTTAGAAGAATATAAGGAGAAGGCAGCAGCTCATTATCCTCAAATACAAAAATTAAAACTCCTTGAAGAGATTGCCCAGCAAGGGATTAATATAGAAAAAGCAAATTATCTACCTACTGTTTTATTAACCGGTCAGCAGATTATTGCCTCTCATAACTTTCCTTTGGTAAAAAACCCTTTAACTGTAGGTGTTATGGTTACCTATGATATTTTTGACGGATTTGGACGAAAAAATAAGATTCTTGCAGCCAAAGGTGAAAAAGAAACGATTGAAATGTCCCGAGAAAAGCTTCAGCTCGATATTAAAACTTATGTTGAAAAGCTATACAATGAGCTTAAAAAATCGGATGAACAAATTGTTTCTTTAAATGAATCTATAAAATTAGCAGAAGAACTTGTAAGAATACGAAAAGCCTCATTTGCAGAAGGAATCTCAACATCTACAGATGTTATTGATGCTGAACTGAACCTATCCGGGAAAAAAATTGAACAATTGAAGGCTTATACGGATTATGACACCAACCTTGCTAAACTTTTTGAGGTATGCGGAATGAGCAATGATTATATCCAAAATGCCAAATAAAATCTCAAATTATATAACTTAAAATTACTACAATGGCGACAAACCAGAAAAAATCAGTTACATTCATCAATATCCTCATCATTATATTAATATTTGGAGCGATAGCTGCTGTATCAGTTTATTTTCTCACCAGTCCAACAAAAGATTACTTACAGGGACAAGTTGAAGCTACTGAAATTCATGTTGCTCCAAAAGTAACCGGAAGACTGGAGAAGAAGCTGGCTGATGAAGGACAGTCTGTAAAAAAAGGACAGCTTCTGGCTGTTTTATCCAGTCCTGAACTTGATGCAAAACTGATTCAGGCCCAATCTGCAAAAGACGCTGCAACTGCACAATACGATAAAGCGATAAACGGAACCCGCTATGAACAGGTTCAGGGAGCTTATAATTCCTGGCAGCAAGCCAAAGCCTCTGCTGATCTTGCAGAGACCACTTACAAAAGAATGGAAAATCTTTACCAAGAGAAAGTAATTCCTGCACAGAAACGAGATGAAGCAAGAGGACAGAAAAATGCTTCCAGAGAACAGGAAAAAGCGGCATACAATAATTATCTGATGGCAAAAAACGGAGCCAGAACCGAGGATAAAAATGCATCTGCAGCCTCTATGAGACAGGCTGACGGTGCCGTAAAGGAAGTGAATGTATATAGAAGTGAGATCAATGTCATTGCTCCGGCAGATGGAGAAGTGAATCAATATTTTCCGAACCTTGGAGAACTCGTCAATGCCGGCTATCCCATTGTAAATCTTGTGGATCTGAATGATATCTGGGTAGTGATCAATATCAAAGAAGACCAGATGGGAAAATTCAAGATGAACAGCAAATTTGAAGGAGTTGTTCCTGCATTAGATAACAAAAAAATTGAACTTCAGGTAAAATTCATTGCTCCTCTTGGAGATTTTGCTACCTGGACAGCCACCAAAACAAAAGGAGGCTTTGATATGAGAACATTCAAAGTTAAAGCTTACCCTACAAAGAAAATTGAAGGATTCCGTCCGGGAATGAGTGTACTGATACCGTCTGTAACATTATAACTAACCACAATGGATACAATGAAAAATGGCTTTTGGAAAGTGTTTTTCTATGAATGGAAAACAATCATAAAGAAACCCAGTATAATACTTTGGACATTAGGAGTTCCTTTAGCCATATTTATCCTTTATGCTGCCATTTTTGGTGACGGTGTCCTTCGGGAACTTCCCATAGCCATTTTGGACGAGGATAAAACATCGATATCACGGGAGCTCATCAGGCAGGTAGATGCTAATTCTACACTGGATTTCACAAAAGAAGTAAATACCGAAGGCGAAGGACTTAAACTGATACAGACCAGTCATGTATTTGGATTGGTTATTATCCCCAACAACTTTAAAAAAGATATCAGCCGTGGGAAGACTGTCAATGTGGTATTATATGTCAATAATGATTATATGACACCGGCAGGACTTATCAATAAGGGGTTTAACACGGTGGTAGGAAGTTTCTCCACTTCTGCAAAAGTGAATGTAATTATGAAAAGTGGGGCATCTTCCCTACAGGCAAAGAATGCTGTTCAGCCTGTCATTATGAGAAGCCATACATTATTTAACCCTTTTGTTAACTATGCCTATTACCTTTGTCTTTCTCTTTTTCCTATGGCATTACAGCTAACGGTAATGATCACCACTTTATACCTGCTGGGAAGTATCCTGAAGTACAACAAAGGGAAAAGCTTATATAAATTGAGTGGGAATAATGTTTTCTTCGCATTTTTCGGAAAAATATTGCCTTATACTATTATTTTTTCCTTACTGACTATTTTAATGGTTGCCTATCTCTTCGGTTATCTGGGGATCCCAATCAACACCTCTATTGTAAACGTATATATACTGACGCTTATTTTAATCGTTGTCTATCAGCTGATGGCAGTTTTCTTTGTAACCATCAGTAAGGATTTCAGATCTTTATGTGCTATGGGAGGTGGGTATTCTTCTTTAGCATATTCATTTAGTGGATATACATTTCCTCAGGAAGGAATGCCTACAGCAATTAAAATTCTGGATTCTATCTTTCCATTTGCTTCATATGCCAGGGCACTTACCAATATTGCTATTAAAGGAATGCCCCTTATTGAATCACTTCCCTATTTGATAGGTTTCGGAGTTTTTTCTTTAATAGGCTTACTCTCATTAAAAAAATTCAGTTATCAACTACAAAAAGGAGGATATTATGAAAAATAGTTTATTTTACAGAATCATAAAGACGATATTGAACGCCTTCCAGATAGAATTACTTCATTTTTTTGGTGATAGTGCTTTACGGACCACGTTTCTTATATTTACGCTTCTTGTTGCTTTTTTAAATAGTTCAGTTTACAGTAATGAAATTATTGTAAAAACGCCCATGGCCGTTGTAGATCTTGATAAGAGCAGCATGAGCAGAAACTATATAAGAATGCTTGATGCCACCCAGCAGGTAAGTGTACCTGTGGTTTCTAACGATATGAACGAGGCAAAAAAAGAATTTATCCAGGGAAAAGTCTTTGGAATATTGGTTATCCCCGAAGATTTTGAACAAAAACTATCTCTCGGGCGCCAATCATCTTTATCATTATACAGTGATGCTTCCAATATGCTGCATAACAAAGCTATTTCCGGAGCAACATCTTCCGTTATGGGGACTTTCAACGCCCAAATAGAAATAAATAAATCTTTACATACCGGGCTAAACTATGAAAACAGTACTATTTCCCGCCGATCGATTACGGCCATCACCAAACCTGTCTTTAACCCTTATGGAGGGTATGGCACATTCCTATTACCTGTTGTATTTCTGGTTGTTATGCAGACATTATTGCTTACTGCCATTGGGGTATTAGGAGGAACCTTCCGGGAACAAAACAAATATCTTGAAGCTTATAGTATTTCAGATTCCACTCATCTTAAAATTATCCCAATACTCTTAGGACGGGCATTGGCTTACTTATTATTATGTATTCTGGTATTTTCAGTGATGATTGGGGGGACATTTACTCTTTTTAAATTACCTTTCAGAGCGGCATTTGCAGATGTCATTGTATTTTTAGTCCCCTTCTTTTTAGCAGTAATATTTCTAGGATTTTCATTGATGGGAATTTTCAAAAGAAGAGAAGATGCAGCAATGTCTATTACATTTTTGTCTACTCCGGCAGTTTTCCTTACCGGAATATCATGGCCGGTAGTTGCTTTTCCTCAATGGGTAAAAATACTATCTTATGTATTTCCTTCAACAGTTGGTGTCAGAGGATTTTTAGCGCTTAGCCAATTCCAGGCAAGTCTGGGAGACATAAAAGATTTATGGGGTCAAATGTGGCTGACAGCAGTCTTTTATTTCATTATTGCCATATTGGTCAATTATCGGTTAAAAATTTCATAATAGTGATGAGTTCGGCAGATAATAACTGCGGCTTTTCCAGTACTATTATCATACTATTTTTATTCTCCAGCATTCACAACTCTTTTTTCAGATATCTCATATCTGAATGATTACAAGCTATTTATAAAAAATAAATAATTCATCAAAAAGAGAGTTTTAAACTATTAAAAGAGAATTATAGATAATATATTCTAAGCCATTCCTCAATAACTTTGTCTTATTGAAAGTAATGATTCATAACAAATCACTTTAAATGAAGTCTAACTTTTCAAATTTTATAGCACTTTAAATACCCGTGAATATGATCTATTTATTTGATATGAGATCCAATATATCACGGGTATTTTTATTTAATACTCCATCAGGATATAGGGTTAAGCTCAATAATAATTCATCATAGAGAGAGTATTGAACCACTAAAAGAGAATCTAAGACAATATACTATAAAACCCTCATCAATAAATTTGTTTTACTCAAAAACAATGATTCAGATTCAAAAAATACACAAATCAAATTATTATTAAACTCTAATTATAAATAAACACATACAATATGAAGAAAATAGTTATTATAGGAGGCGGGTTCGCCGGTACCAACCTTGCTAATAAATTAGGGAAAAATCAAGATTTTGATATTACCCTTGTAGATCACAACAATTATAATTTTTTTCCTCCACTCATCTATCAGGTGGCCACAGCATTCATTGAGCCCTCTAATATTTGTTACCCTTTCCGTAAAATGTTTCAGGGAAAACCCAATGTGGAATTTCATTTAGGATCTCTGGTGATGATTCACGAGCAAGCTCATATTGTGGAAACAGACAAAGGCAATTTACCGTATGATTATCTGGTGTTAGCAATGGGCACGGAAACTAATTTTTTTGGAAACAAAAATATTGAAGAGAAGGCCTACCCTATGAAAAATATAAATGATGCAGCTGCATTGCGTAATCATATATTAACCAGTCTTGAAAAAGCCACCATCACTAAAAATCCTGCAGAAGAAAAAAAATTAAGAAATATCGTCATTGCCGGTGGAGGCGCTACTGGTGTAGAAGTAGCCGGAATGCTTTCAGATATGTCCCATAGTATCATTTCAAAAGATTATCCCAATCTTACAAAAGGAGGTGGTAAAATATACCTCATAGACGGTTCCAATGCTTTGCTTGGCCCCATGAGCCAGAAAGCACAGCAGGAAGCATTAAAGGTTTTGACAGAGAGAGGAGTAGAAGTTATATTAAATACATTGGTAAAAGATTACAATGAAGATATTGTGACACTGGGAAATGACCAGACCATTCCTACCGCTACTCTGGTATGGGCCTCAGGAGTAATAGCAAGACAAGCTCCCGGACTTCCGGAATCTTCCATAACCAGAGGACGTAGAATTATGGTGGATGAATATAATAAAGTAGTTGGTACCAAAAATATTTTTGCACTTGGGGATCAATGTTTTCAAACATCAGATGCAAACTACCCGAACGGACATCCTCAGCTGGCACAAATTGCCATCCAACAAGGAGTTTTATTAGCTGAGAACCTTCCCAAACTGATCGAAGAGAGAACACTCAAACCTTTCCAATACAACAATAAAGGAAGCATGGCAGCCATTGCAAAATTTAAATCTGTAGTAGATTTTCCAAAAGGTGGATTTATGAAAGGATTTATGGCATGGCTTACCTGGCTGTTGATCCATCTTGTTCCTATATCGGGATCCCGTAATAAATTTAAACTCGCTACGAATTGGATCGTAAGCTTTATGACCAATGACCCAACGCTAAGACTTATTCTGGAACCGGAAAAAAAAGACTCTAATCCATCATAAGCATAACAAAATCAACATAAAAAATACATAATGAAAAACACTGATTACTCTATCCTTGCATTAGCTGCATTGGGTCAGAAAATTTTAAAAATCAATCCGGAAACTGGTTCGGCAGAAGTATTAATCAATACGCCGGGTAAATCTCCCGATGGCATTGTGGTAGATAATGTACATGGGCATATTTATGCAACCAATATGGGTGTTCCTACAGGAGGAGAAACACTTTATAATAATGACGGCTCCATTGAGCGTATCGATCTGGATGGCTCCCATCATAAAATAATTATCCCCGTAGGGGAAACCGTTACGCCAAAACAACTTACGTTAGACCGCAAAAATGAACGTATTTACTGGTGTGACCGTGAAGGGATGCGTGTAATGAGCGCAAAATATGATGGCAGTGATATCACTACTCTTGTGCAGAGAGGAAAGGGAAATGAAGATATGAAAGACGAGAACAAACATTGCGTAGGTATTGCTGTGGATCCGGATGCCGGCTATTTTTACTGGACTCAAAAAGGACCTGCCAAAGGAGGAAACGGACGTATCTTCAGAGCAAAAATTGAAATGCCTAAGGGAGAAACAGCGACTAACCGGACCGATATTGAACTGCTTTATGAAAGGCTTCCTGAGCCCATTGATCTTGAATTAGATTTTGTAAACGGATATCTGTACTGGACCGACAGAGGAGTTGACGCCATCGGAGGAAATACATTAAACCGTGCAAAATTAGAAAATATCGGTAAAAGTAAAGTTGAAATTATCGGATCAGGTCATAAAGAAGCAATCGGGCTAGCCATTGCCCCAGATCACAATTCAGTATTTACCGCAGATTTGGGGGGTCATATAAGACAGTTTGATGTACTTACAGGGGCACAGAAAATGATTTATGAAGGAGGAAAAGATTTGCTACTTACAGGTATTACCATCATGCATAACAGCTAGATATATGCTAAATAGAATATACGGCTCTTTTTAACATTCATTAAAAACACACATTTCACATAAATAGACCAATCCCCACCCTTAACATGTATAAAATAGAGCCGTGTATTCATAGAAATTGATCATTTTTTAACCCAATTAAAAAAACACTCAGATGAACTATTATCGTTTCATAAAGAAGTTAATACTACCATTAATTACTTTATGGGCCTTAGATCTCCATGCACAGAAAGCAAAAGAATTTTTTGTCACTGCCGGATGGATGTATCTTGCCCCACAATCTAAAAGCTCAACATTACGTATTGTAGAAATGGGATCTACTCCAATGGATGCCGAATTACCCAATACTGCTGTTAGACTTGGTAAATCCAATACATTAGGATTTTCCGGTGGATATTTTTTCACAGACCGCTGGGCAGTAGAGCTTACAGCCGGAATACCTCCTAAATTTGATATTAAAGGATGGGATGCCTTAGAACCTCTTGGGAAAATTGCTGAAACCACTGCATGGACTCCCATATTACAAGTAAAATACCGCCAACCCATCACCCCTAAATTCAATGCCTCGCTGTCTGCTGGTTTTACCTATTGCTGGTTTACAGATAGTAAAATAACAAATGATCAGTTAGGTGCATTATTAGAAGGTCCTACAGATCTAAAAGTCAATGGAGCTTTCAGACCCGTATTTTCTGGTGGTTTGACGTATGCTATAACAGATCAGTGGTTTGTAGGGGGTAATTTTTCTGTAATTCCATTAAGTGTTGATGCAGTTCTTACCACTCGACACCAGGAGACGAATCAGATCATGAAATCCAAGATAGATGTAGATCTAAATCCCATAATGACCTATGCAACCGTAGGCTATGTCTTTAAAAAGCGAAAAAAATAATTAGGTTCTACTTATTAATAACTCAATAAAACTATTTCTTATGGATGATCTAATGGCAGCTCGTTCCCAGATGGCATTTACCCTGGGATTTCATATAATTTTTTCCTGTATAGCAATGGTAATGCCCTTTTTCATGGCTATTTCCCACTTCAGATACTTAAAAACAGGTCAAATAATTTACAAAAACATTACTCGTGCCTGGGCAAGGGGCGTTGCTATTCTGTTCATTACAGGAGCTGTCTCCGGAACTGTATTGTCCTTTGAATTAGGTTTATTGTGGCCAAAGTTCATGAAACATGCCGGTCCTATTTTCGGAATACCTTTTTCCATGGAGGGTACCTTTTTCTTTATAGAAGCCATTGCTTTAGGATTTTATCTGTATGGAGAAAAGGTTTTTAACAAATGGTTCCATTGGTTTACAGGTGTGGTAGTTGGAATAAGTGGAATGGCTTCAGGAATTTTAGTAGTATCTGCCAATGCCTGGATGAATAGCCCGGCAGGGTTCGACTATATAAACGGGCAATATTTAAACATTGATCCTGTAGCTGCCATGTTTAATAAAGCATGGCCGTTACAGGCTCTTCATATGGTACTTGCAGCCATTTGCTCTACAGGTTTTGCCGTTGCAGGAGTACACGCCCTCATGGTGTTAAAAAGAAAAAATGTGGAGTTTCATACAAAGGCATTTCGTATTGCAGCCCTATTTGCCTCTATTGCAGCATTGCTTCAGCCCTTAAGTGGGGATATGTCTGCAAAAGATGTAGCGCAACGTCAGCCTGCCAAGCTTGCAGCAATGGAAGCCCATTTTAAAACAGAGAAAAATGTACCACTTATTGTTGGAGGAATCCCTGATGAGAAAAATGAAACTGTACATTATGCCTTAAAAATCCCCAATGGACTCAGCTTTCTTGCTTTTTCAGATTTTAATGCTGAGGTAACCGGCTTAGACGCTTTTCCAAAAGATGAGCGCCCACCAGTTGCAGTAACCCATTTTGCCTTTCAGATAATGGTGGGTATGGGAACATTCATGATGCTTGTAGGAGCTCTTTATCTGTTTGCCTATTGGCGAAAAGAACAATGGATGACCAAAAACTGGCTTCTGAAACTTTTCGTAATTGCAATTCCCACAGGTTTTATAGCCCTTGAAGCAGGATGGACGGTTACCGAAGTGGGCCGACAGCCGTGGATTCTATATGGGATCATGAAAACCAAAGATGCGGTAAATCCAATACCGGGACTTATTTATTCCTTTTATATTTTTTCAGGAATCTATATCCTGTTAGGTATTACGGTGGCTTATTTACTCTACCGTCAGGTAAAAATGGTAGACAAGCTGTATGATGTGGGCAATGCAGAAATAGATGCCCATTAAGGCTTATTTATTAATCTTTTTAAATTAAAAACACATGTTTTATATCGTATTAGCATTCCTATGGATAAGCACCTTTCTCTATGTTATGATGGGAGGTGCGGATTTCGGCGCCGGAATCGTAGAGTTTTTCTCCAGAAAAAGAGCTAAAGACCGGGTAGGTAAAATAATGTATCAGGCAATGGGTCCCATCTGGGAAGCCAACCATATGTGGCTTATTCTTGTCATTGTCATCTTATTTGTAGGATTTCCAGATATCTATACTACAGTTGCCACTTATCTTTATATTCCGTTGATTGCTCTCCTATTCGGTATTATCGCCAGAGGTACAGCATTTGGTTTCAGACATTATGATGCTATACAGGATCGTATGCAGACCTTATACACAAAGATATATGTATACTCCTGTCTGATCACGCCTTTGTTTCTTGGAATTATTGCAGGAAGTATAGTCTCCGGAAAAATAGATACCCAACCCAATAACTTTATGGATGCATTTATACATCCCTGGTTCGACCTCTTCCCTATTCTGGTAGGTTTTTATACAATTGCTGTTTTCGGGTTTATTGCTTCTATTTTTATTATTAAAGAAACAGGTGAGAATATCGAAGAAAAAAATTATGCTATTGATAAAGCCAAGCAAATGAATATCATGTGTATTCTATTGGCAGGTATGGTATTCATTGTAGCCCGTCAAAATCAGATTCCTCTTGCAGAATGGCTTCTTGGTAATCCTGTAAGCTTAACATGTGTTGCACTTTGTTCATTATCTCTTATCTGGTTATGGTATCTGCTATTAAAAAAACAGACCTATTTTCTGAGAATTATTGCTGGCAGCCAAATCACATTATTGTTTACTGCGATAACCTACAGTCTTTATCCGGTTATTGTCAGAATTAAGAACAGTGATGGATTATCTTTGGTTGCAAGTGGCAATGAAAAATCTATAAATTACCTGGGAACTGCTCTCCTGTTGGGTAGTATTTTCATCATGCCTTCTTTCGTTTATTTGGTGTACGGATTCAGCAAAAAGAAATTCTGGTAGCAAAATTTTCTTTCATTAAATCATTAACTAAGACAAAACACTAAAGAGTCGTTTTTCATTATAATATCATCCGTCAAACAAATGAAGGATATAACCTACTACACATGTACTACACGCCCTTAATTATTGGTTTTTTATTCTCCAGATTATAGAATAGTCTTTATTTTTACATCATCAAAATAAAAATGGTAAGACCTACCTCCTCACTTATAAACGGAGATAAAACACATTTTTAACAGTCTCTTTTACTGTTCTATTTTAATATTTTGATGGATCACTCACACCATTATTTAAAGTTTGATTTTTCAATAAGTAAAACTGATGTTATACTGTATTGATTTGACATTGTACTAATCCCTACTTAAGCAAAAAACATAGATTATAAAAAAGAATACATAAATCACGAGAACAAAAACGGAAATACACAATAACGAAAAAAAATTTAACAACATCCTCTTCTTCTTGTAAAGGATAGACTAAAAAATAAGCTTTGAATATATCATTTCTAAGATGTATTCAAAAAGATAGTTGTCAGGTTTCCGAACATATTGGCCTCTTTATACCATACCCCATTCATTATGCACACTATCACCCCAGTTAAAGCAGACCTCTATATAAGTTCAACAAATATGATCAATATTTCCACATACATGGAACAGGATAAACAAATTCCCATCTATAAATTATCTGACATAGTAAAAGATATTGAGGACTATGATTGGAATTTTGAAGATTACTATATTTCTTCGGACCATGTAGTTTTTGAACTTAAAAATAAAAACATTTTCAGACCAGATTTTTATGCATTGATTTTAGGGATAAACGGATGGATGGATATAAAACTGAACGATGAAATCATAAGAATTGATAAAAATACTTTTCTGGCCATAGGCCCCAACCATACGATCCAGAAAATATCACAGAGCCAAGACTTCAAAACAAGGACTATTTTATTTACCAAAGACTTTCTGGTTAACAGTTCAAATAATTACTTTTTTTTAGAATCTTTTAATCACTTCTCGGTTCATTTTCAAAATGATATTAAGCTTAATGATGAAGACATGGATAAAGTTATCGATTTGTACACTTCTCTTCTTTCCAGAAGGGACAAGGTAAACTCCAACTTACATATTGAAGTGATCAGAAACTTAATTATTTCATATGTTTTTGAATCCGCTATTATTTTCTATAAAGAACTAAAAATAAACGCATTACAGGTCCACACACGAAGCCTTGTCTTTACTGAAAAATTTAAGAAAATGGTTTTTGAAAACTGTTTGAAAGAAAGAAGCCTTCAGTTTTATGCAGACTCCCTTTTTGTGTCCCCAAAACATTTAATTAAAATTATTAAAACAACAACAGGTAAAGCTCCAGGTTATTTCATTAATGATGCTATTGCTTCGATTGCCAAAATACAGTTAAAAAAGAATAAACTCTCCATTAGTGAGATTGCCAACTCCTTCCCTTTTGCCGATTTGCAGTCTTTCAGTAAATTCTTTAAAAGGCAGGTAGGAATTTCTCCCATGCAGTACCGATACAAATTAGGACTCAAAAATATCCTGGACTGATCACTTTTAAAAAGCTTTTTTTTAAGTCACCAAAAAGAGAAGATGGAACAATAAAAAGTGACATTGAGATAATAAAAAGCTTTATGAACCTCCATAAATTTGTTTAAAACACGAATGAAAAAAGCTTTAGAAAGTTTCTAAAACCATCTTCCTTATTTAACAGGGCTGCGCCTAAAAAACAACAAATAAACGTTTAAGAACAATTCAAATACAAAAAAAATGAAAAAACAACCTCAAAAATTAAATTTAAAAGATAAAACAATTACTGTAATCGGGGGAGGTCTGATCGGCGCTTCATGGGCTTCGTTATTTCTTGCAGCGGGGATGAAAGTGATTATAAGTGACCCTAAACCGGATATTCAGGATTACTTTAACAGTAAATTAGATGGTAATATTGCTGATTTAAAAAAACTAGGTTATACTATCGACTCAGATTATAAGAGCCATTTGAGCTATGTAGCCGACACCGCTGCTGCAGTAAAAAACGCTGATTATGTTCAGGAAAACGGACCGGAAAACCCTGCTTTCAAACAGGATTTATGGCAACTTATTGAGGCTCATGCGCCAGAGCATTCTTTATTTCTTTCTTCCAGCTCGGGAATAACCATTTCACAGCAGGGTACAAAAATGAAAAATTCATCCCGTCTGCTAATTGGTCATCCATTTAATCCGCCGCACTTGATTCCTTTAGTTGAGATATTAGCAAAAGACAATGAGGCTGGAATAGAAGCTGCTATGGACTTTTATCATTCATTAGGAAAAGTTCCTGTATTACTTCATAAAGAAACTCCGGGATTTGTTGCCAACAGGCTACAGGCTGCCATTTTCAGAGAATGTGTATCCCTGGTTGCTGACGGAGTCGTGAATGTGAAGGAACTGGATGATATTATGACCGCTTCATTGGGAATCCGCTGGGCAGTGGGAGGACCATTCGTTTCATTCCACCTGGGTGGTGGAGATGGAGGCTTTCCATTCTTCCTGCATCACCTTGGACCGGGTATGGAATTGATCTGGAAAGATGAAATGTCTAAACCAGTGTCATATGATGAAAAAACAACCCAACTTTTGGATGAACAAGTGAAAGAGCATTATGGGAATAAAACTCTTGTCCAGTTGGCAGAAGAACGTGATATAAAGCAGATTGAACTGATGAATGCTTTCTCTAAATTAAATTAAACACATTGTCATGTCATAAAAAATAATTGAAAATGAAAGAAAATAGTATTAAAGTAGATTTAGAAAAAATAATTCAGAATAATCTGGATAATAGATTAACCAAAGATGATTTTGATCTTCATGCGGAGACTGAATATATATTAAACACAGTAGGAGCTTCGTTAAATGATTTTGGAGGAAAACTCACTTTTTATGGTAAGGATCCTATAATCCCAAGTGTACTTCGCTATGGTGCCCAGTCTGCTGTTACTCTTGCAGCAAAAGCTGCCCAGATTGCAGATATATGGAGACTTAAAACCGGTGAAACACAGGATATTCATGTGGACCTTAGAAAGGCATTGAGGAGATTTGCAAGCTTTTTTGAAGGAACGTTAGAACAGGTAAACGGTAAACCGGGCAATGTTAATTCTGAATTAGGTTCCGGCCTGGCTCCTAATATATTCTATAAAACAAAGGATGATAAATGGATTCAGTTTACTTGTCTTTATCCAACATTAAGACATGCTGCCGGAAAATTATTGGACTGCATTCCTACCCAGGAAAAAATTGCAGAAGCAGTAAAACAGTGGAATGCTGCAGATCTTGAAGAAGCAGGAGGCAAAGCAGGAATTCCGTTATACATTCTGAGATCACCGGAAGAGTTTATGAAACTCGATATGTTTCAGCAGGTTGCTAAGCATCTCCCTCTTATCAAAATTGAGAAAGTAGCTGACTCTGATCCCATTCCTTTACCTAAAGGAGGTGATGATGTTTTGAGCGGAATCAAGGCTTTGGGCTTGGGCCACGTTATTGCAGGCTGCGGGATAGGAAGAGCATTGGCTCTCCATGGAGCAGACGTTCTTAATGTTTGGCGCTATGGTGATTATGAACATGATCTATTCCACTATACATCCAATGTAGGAATGCGTTCCACTTGTCTGGATTTTGATAAAAATGAAGCAGATGATAAAGCTTTTCAGGAGCTTCTGTCTACAGCAGATATTTTCTTCTCAAACCGAAGAAGCGGATTTCTGAACAGAAAAGGATTAAACCTTAGAGAATTAGGTAAAAAACATCCGGGATTAATCACAGCAACGGTATACTTCAACAGTGAAGAAGGACCGGGAAGTGACCGGGTTGGTTTTGATGTTTCTGCTGGAGCTCTTGCCGGCCCATACTGGCTGGAAAGCTTAGGTGGGACTTATAAAAAAACCAATGAGCCACACCCTACTCCACAAATAGCCGTGATCAATGATTATATGGCAGCATGGCTTGCCGTAATAGGAATTTTACAGGCTCTGAAACTTCGTGCTACTGAAGGAGGTTCTTATAAAGTAAGTGTTTCATTAAGCAGAACTGTTGCCTGGCAATTGGGAATGGGAATATTTGATCAAAAATTTGCTTATGATAAAGCCAACTCAGATGATGAGCATGCCTATATTCTGCCAGACTTTATAGAAGAGCAAACACCAATGGGCTTCTATAAAGGTGTTACAGAACAGGTAGAAATGACTAAGACTCCAGGGAAATATAAACACCTCCTGGAACCGTTAAAATCATCTCAACCTAAGTGGGAATAAGATTCTATCCAATATTTTTTGAAGGAAGCCTATAAGCTGATCTCAAAAACATTACAGAGTCAAACCTATTGACAGATTTGGTCAATATATAATCTGCTGTACGTCTTTCTTCTAGTTTAGAAGTAGATATGAGTCCCTAATATTTTTTATCATTATGAATATATTAGTCAATTTCTTTTTCTCATAATTTATAAAAAAAGATGTGCAGCAAACTCTGTGATAATTAAGAAAACCATGTGAAAACTCAACCATTTAACCTCTGAAATCATAGCAATAAGATCTTGATTATAAAAAAATTATGGAACCCCTATAAACCGGCAAATGGTTTTGGTAAAATGCCGGTTTTATATTCGTTGTACATCTTCTCTTTTTAAGTTGAGTAAAAATAGTTTAACCAATTCATCTCAATATATCAACAGGAATTTATACTTATAGACATCATTTTAAATACCCTTGTTTTTTTCAAAACTTTATTGAAGATGTGCAACAGGTTCTGTATAAGGCCCCCAAAAAACAAATGTGAAATCCCTAAAAAATAATCCTATGCCTTCCCATCACACCACTATTAATATTTTTAATACCAACAATAGGATTAAACTTATTAAACAATTGATATTTCTTACAGTTATCATCTTTACAAAATACCTAAGGGTATCCATCTTACGATAACCGTATTGTATTATTTTATAATAAATATCTGATTAAATAACGGATAAATGAAAACTATTGCGCCTTTATTTACAGATAGAGACTTGAGTTGGCTATCTTTCAATGCCCGGGTTCTATCTGAAGCGGAAAATGACACTGTCCCATTAATGGAACGGCTTAATTTTCTTTCCATTTTTTCTTCCAATTTAGATGAATTCTACAAAGTCAGAATTCCTAAATTATTGGTAGGAAAGAAAAAACCATTATTAAAAACCATCCACAAAGAAATTGTAAATCAGCAGGAATTTTTTGGAAGAATATTGCACAATAAAATACTCCCTCAGCTGCAAAAGAACTATATTGAGCTTATTTACAACAAGCCAATTCCTCCTTTTATGGAAGGAAGACTTATACAGTATTTCACTCATTCTGTGGCACCTGTCATAGAATTATATCAGCTTCCCCTCAAAGATAATTTCCTCATAAAAAGTAATTCTTTATATCAGGTTATTTTCGCCACTTCCGCAGAGGGTAAAGAAAATATGTATATCCTTAAAATCCCGACCAATAAACTCTCAAGATTTTATGAAACGGACAGCAATAATCGCAAACACATTGTTTTTATTGATGATATTTTAAAGAAATTTCTACCGGAAATGTATTTCCCCAATATGACTGTAAGTATATGGAACTTTAAAGTGACACGGGATGCCAATATCAATTTTGAAAAAGAAGAGGATATCCTGGAAAACCTGGAAGCATATCTTGAAAACAGGGAAAAAGGAAAAACAACAAGATTTCTGTATGAGAAAGATATGCCGCTTAAAAAACTTCAAAGTCTGCTGCAGGTATTAAGTATCCCTTTTAGAGATGCAGTAGCCGGTAGCGCTTATCATCATTTAAAAGATTTGAATTTGATTTCAATTGAAGATGAAAAGGCCTCCTACCCTCCTATGACAGCCATTGAAAGACACACAGGTGAAGGTTCTGTATTTGAACTGATCGAGAAACAAGACTTTATGATCCATACTCCCTATGAATCATATGATAAAGTTATTGACTTTTTTATGGAAGCGGCAACCGATGAAAAAGTAACTGAAATTTATATTACCATTTATAGGACAGCGATGAACTCCGTCATCATTGAAGCTCTTATGATCGCAGCCAAACTGGGTAAAAAAGTAACGGTATTTGTAGAGCTTAAAGCAAGATTTGACGAAGAAAACAATTTGAAGTGGCTAAGGAAAATGAAAAATGCAGGAGTACATATTATCACTAGTATTCCAAAGCTCAAGGTACATGCAAAAGTGGCGCTGGTCAAAAGGAATAAAAAAAAGTATGCTCTGGTTTCCACAGGAAATTTCAATGAGTCTACAGCCCGTTATTATACAGACCATATTCTGTTTACAGCTGATCCTGAAATTTCCAACGAAATTGAGACATTTTTCAATTTCTTATTAAAGAAAAGAAAGCCTTTAAGTTCGGATGAAGTTTCATTTAAACATTTGGCTGTGGGACAGTTTAACCTCATGCCACTTATTCTGGAAATGATCGAAAGAGAAATCCAGCATCACAAGAAAGGAAAGCCTTCAGGAATTACCATCAAAGTGAATAACCTTGAAGAGATTATCATTATAAGCAAGCTGTACGAAGCCTCTCAGGCCGGAGTTAAGGTCGAACTTATCGTGCGAAGTATCTGTTGTCTTGTACCGGGAGTACCAGGACAAAGTGAAAATATAAAAGTAACCCGAATAGTAGATCGTTATTTGGAGCACGGCAGAATTTTTATTTTCGAAAATGACGGGGAAAATAAAATTTTCATTGGTTCTTCAGATATTATGAACCGCAGCATGTATGATAGAATTGAAGTACTCTGCCCTGTCTATTCACCTCAGCTAAAAAATGAAATTCTGGAATTAATAACAATCCAGATGAATGATAATATCAAGGCAACCGAAATCAATTTAAATCTTGACAATAAACCTATTTCTAATAATGAAATTCCTGTCCGTTCTCAATATGATATTTATGACTGTATCCAGAAGAAATTCACTGAATAGTCAATTACTCAGAGGTTATCTAAAATAATAGATTTTCAGGACAAACCCTACAGATAACTCATTATGCTTTTATTACCAGAAAATAACATACCCAATACCTCCATTTGAAAATGATTTTGAATACCTCTAAAAATAATACCTTTCATGAAAATGTAGTTGAATTTTCCTTTAAACCCTTTTTAAATTATTTAAAGGGTTCTATCAGCCAGGATGGTGTACTCAAAAAAGTAATAAAAAGCTCAATAGAAAAACTCAACAAACATTTCCCGGATTCCAACTATAACATTAAACCTGAAGATCTTCCTCAATATGAAGATCTTTATGCTCTGGTTTATCAATTAATGAATTCTGCTCTTGTAGATGAGACTAATTTTTCATGGGGAATTTCAGCTCCGTTTTCCTATGATTTTATATTTGGAACATCATTGATTTCAAAACAGCTGAAAGAAATACAATCTTCAAAACAGGTAAATATCATCTATTGGGAAGATCATAAAATACTCAGTGAAAAAGAAGTATTTGAAACACTGGCTTATAATTTCATTGTAAAACGCATTTATGACATTCACCTTTTTAATGAGATGGAACTGGTCATCTGTGTCAATAAAAACGGTACAGACCGGTATCTGGAATTTATTATCAATGATGATTTTGTGGAGGTGGAAGGAGTATTTCCGGATATTAAAAAGATAAAGTCTGAGATGATTTCAAAACAATCTGTTTTGGAATTCTTAAAAAAACAATTGCCTCTTGAAAAGCTTAAGTTTAAGGGATTCTCTATCATCCGTATTGAAGATGTAACCTATAAAGTAACAAAAGAAAAACTTCACAATCTTTTTATCTCGCAAGATATTGAAAACAAAGTCCTTCTTCAGGCCACAGAATCAATGAAAAGTCTGATTGGTACAGGTGGCGATATGGATCTTCTTTTTCTTCCAATCCTGGAAATAGATGGAAAACTAAATACTGATATATGGAGAGATTTTGACTCCGTACTTTCTCATATTCTCACCAAATACAGTGCTTCATTTTCAGATTTTACGAGCTTTTTAGAAAGACATATAAAAAAACCTGAAATAAGATACCACAAAAACGAGAATGAGACCTGGTATTCTTTTGAAAACACTTCCATCTCAGGACTTTTTTCTTTTCCTATTTTTTTTCAGGAAAAAATTATTGGACTATCAATTATTCTGTATGAGAATGAAGGGTTAAAAACGGATCTTATTCTTTCCCGTTTCAAAGAGTTTATGTTTCCTCTTCAAAATCTTTTTATTTCAATTATAAACAAATATTTAGGAGAGCTGAATCATACCATTAAAAATCATTTTACAGCCATCCAGCCCTCTGTAGAATGGAAATTTAATAATGCGGGAATATCTTATTTAAGAAATGAAAAAAATGGAGAGCGGCTTCTCCCCGTTCCTATTCATTTTGATGGTATACACCCTATTTATGGAGCAATAGATTTCCGGAATTCTACGATTGAAAGAAATAAAGCCCTTACAGAAGATTATACCACACAGCTGAATGCACTGATCCATACTTTAAATGCGCTTAAACAGATTAGAAATGTAGACCTGTTGGGAGAAATGATTTATCAGGCAGAAGTTTTTATTAAGAGAATAGAAAATAATAACCTAAGTATTAATGATGATGCAGAAATCACCTATTTTTTAACGGTAGAATCCCTGGATTTAATTATGCAGTTAGGTATTCAGGATGTAGAAATACAGAATCTAACGGCTCCCTATCTGAAAGAGCTGGCCGAAGATGGCGTTTTTCATAAGCAAAGTGCGGCCCTTGAGGAAACATTTCTGATATTGAATACACACATCATTTCAGTACTGGATAAGATGAATGAAGAACTTCAGGACTCCTATCCTTATTACTTTGACCGATACCGGACAGATGGTGTAGAATTCAATATATACATTGGACAGTCTATTGCTCCTGACAAACCTTTCAATGATGTTTATCTTAAAAATGTAAGACTTCGTCAGCTTATATCAATGGTAAATATTGCCATTATTACGGAATCATGTCAAAATCTTCTACCGAAAAAGATCCAGACGACCCAGTTGATTTTTGTGCAGCCCAATACCATTACCATCAGTTTCCGTCATGATGAAAAAAGATTTGACGTTGAAGGAGCCTACAATATAAGATATGAGATTATCAAAAAGAGAATTGATAAAGCAGTCATTAAAAATTCTGATGAAAGACTGACACAGCCCCGCAAAATAGCCATAGTCTACTATAACAAAAAGGATATTGAAGATTATCTTAAACATATTGAATATCTCCAGGAAAATAAAATTCTTGAACCTTCAATTGAAGATCTAGACCTGGAAGATATGCAGGGAGTATCAGGGTTAAAAGCAATAAGAGTGACCATTCAGGATGCATCAGTGAAATAGCAAAAAACAACAAATGATAAATTATAAAGAACTTAGCCTTCTGGCTGAAACTGAAGTAGTAAAATTTTTCGAATCCACCCCTCCGGAGCTGACTTATCATAATCTTCACCATACTTCTTCCGTAGCGGCAGCTTCTGAAATAATGGCAGAATACTATCAATATAATGAAAGGTCAAAAGCTCTTTTGATTATAGCTGCCCGATTTCACGATACAGGCTATTTTAAAACCAAAGGAGAAAACCATGAAGTTGTAAGTGTAGAAATTGCACAGGAGTTTTTACACAAAAATGGCGTTCCTGATGATGACGTAGAGTTTGTGACAAGATGCATTCTCTCAACAAAAATGCCGCAGACCCCTAAAACTGAAGAAGAAAAAATAATATGTGATGCCGATTTACAACACTTTTCCTTACCCAATTTTCTGGAATATAATGACAGGCTTTGGAAAGAAAGAGAAAACATATTGGAAAAAAAAATATCCAAGGAAGAATGGCTGGCAGATACCCTCAAGCTGATGTCTTCTCATTCTTATTTTACAACCTTCGCTGACGCCAACTACACCTCTGGAAAACAAAATAATATTAACCAAATAAAGGAACTCCTCAAGAAGAATAAAACAGACAGTCATCCATCTTCTAAAAAAGAGAAAGCAGAAAAGCCGAGTAAAGGTGTGGAAACGATGTTTAGAATAGCATCGGGAAATAATCAAAGGATGTCTGATATGGCAGATAAAAAGGCCCAAATTCTCATTACCGTTAATTCTATCATATTATCTATTATTTTCAGTCAGTTGATTCGAAAATTAGATGGAAGTTCTTATCTCAGCATACCTACTTATATGATATTAAGTGTAAATATATTTACCATCTTTTTTTCCCTTCTGGCAACCCGCCCCAACCTTTCTTCAGGGAAATTCACTCAAAAAGACCTGGAAGAGAAAAAGGTAAATCTGATATTTTTTGGGAATTATTATAATATGCCTTTCGATAACTATCATCAAGCAATGACCTCCGTAATGGAAGATAATCATTACTTGTATCAGACCCTGATTAAGGATATTTACATACAAGGAATTGTCCTGAGTAAAAAATACAGGCGCCTTCGGATTTCCTACAACGTTTTTATGTTTGGCATTCTAACCTCTGCCCTCAGTTTTATTATTTCAATCATCTTCTTAAAGTAGAAAAAATGATTTCTAACCTATGATTAAATTCAAAAGTCTGCTACTTAAAACATTGATTGAACATTATAACCTTATCAATTCGTAAAATTATGCACTTCAATATTAAAAATACAGTTTCCCTTAAAATATCTGTGCTTGGAATCATACTTCAATCGTGTGCGACCTATAATGTCCAGAAAGGAAAAAATCTAGCTGAGGTTCCGGCACAGGATTCTTCCAAAGTTGCTCATCAGTTTCTTCTTATTGGGAATATAGGAAATAACAACAGCCATCTTGGGAAAAATACTTTAGAACAACTTCAAAACAGGCTTAATAATACCCCAGCCAATTCTACATTACTTTTTCTGGGTGATAATATTGATCCCGGAGGTATGCCTGACAAAAATAACAAAGAATATAAGCAGGCCAAGTCAACACTCGAAGATCAGCTAAAAATCACTCAGAACTATAAAGGAAAAACGATAGTCATCCCAGGTAATCATGATTGGAAATTTGGGATTAAAGGCTTAAAAAACCAGGAAAAGACAGTCACCCAGTATCTGGATAATAAAAAAGCATTCCTTCCCAAAAACGGCTGTCCTATTGATAAAGTAAAACTGGAAGACAATATTACTTTGATTACTATTGACAGCCAATGGTTTCTTGAGAATTGGGAAAACGAATCAAAAATCAATGCCGACTGTAGCATAAAATCCCGGGATGATTTTTTTGCAGAATTTGAAGGCTTGATCAACAAAAATCAAAATAATCTTATTGTTGTAGCATTACATCATCCTCTTATCAGTAAAGGTATCCATGCGGGATATTTTTCCTGGAAAGACCAGCTTTATCCCCTCGGAAATCAGGTTCCTTTACCTGTATTGGGTACTCTTATCAATGTATTCCGTTCAACATCAAGCATAAGCCCTCAGGATATGAATAATGTTCATTATGCTGCCCTGACAAGCCGTATCAAATCAATTGTACAGAATAATGACAATGTTATTTTCGTCTCGGGACATGACCACAATCTTCAATATCTGGAAGAAAAAAATATCCGACAGATTATCAGTGGGGCAGGATCTGAAAACGGAGCCGCGAAAGTGACCCATTCTCAGGATTTCTCTTTTGGAGGAAACGGATATGCTGTTCTGGATATCAATCAGGATGGCAGTGCTAATGTATCTTACTATGCTGCCAAAAACAACTCTGAAAAACTTCTGACAAAAATCCAGGTACTGAAAAAGGTTCAGAAACCTAGTGTTGAAAAAACATATCCTGAGAAATTTCCCAAAAATATAACGACTTCGGTCTATCCTGAATCTTTAACAAAAAAATCCAAGCTATACACCTGGTTATGGGGCGAGCATTACAGAAAATACTATAGCATCCCCATACAAGCTAAAGTAGCAACACTAGACACTTTAAAAGGTGGACTCTCCCCTGTTCGTGCCGGCGGTGGGCACCAATCTAACTCCTTACGACTGATTGCACAAAATGGACAGGAATACGCGATGAGAGGAGTGAAAAAAAGCGCCATACGGTTTCTTAATGCTGTTGCATTCAAAAATTCCAGCTTTGGAAGTGATTTCGAAGAAACGGTTGCTGAAAAATTTTTGCTGGATTTTTATACCACAGGACACCCATACACCCCTTTTGCCATTGAAAATCTTGCAGAGAAAATAAATGTCCTTCACTCCAATTCTCAGCTATATTATATTCCCAAACAAAAAGCACTGGGTGAATTTAATAATGGATATGGAAATGAACTCTACCAAATTGAAGAACGATTATCCGGAAGTGATGTAGATCTACAGCACCTTAATGGCGCTACCACCACAATGAATACTTCGGATATGATGATGAATCTTCAAAAATCCGAAAAATATTCAGTGGACCAACAAAGCTATATCCGTGCCCGTGTTTTCGATATGCTTATAGGTGACTGGGACAGACATGAAGGACAATGGCGCTGGGCGGAATACAAGGAAAATGACCGCTATATCTATAAACCGATTCCAAAAGATCGTGACCAGGCGTTCAGTAAATATGATGGGTTAATTTTTAAATTCATTATGATGTCCCCACCATTACGCCATATGCAGAGCTTCAAAGAGGATATCCGCGATGTAAAATGGATGAACCGGGAACCTTATCCTTTGGATCTTGCTTTTTTAAGAAATGCAACTGAACAGGACTGGAAAAAAGAAGCTGAATATATCCAACAAAACCTTTCAGACAAAGTTATTGATGAGGCATTCCGTAATTTACCTAAAGAAATACAGGATGAAACCATACAGCATATCCAACAGACCCTTAAAATCAGAAGGGATAAAATGGTACAGTACGCCACCGATTATTATAAAGCTCTGCAGAAAACAGTATTGCTTACCGGAACCAACAAACAGGATCGATTTGTGATTAAAAAAGAAAAAAATAAAGTTAGTATTTCACAATATCGAATTAAAAAAGAAGGTGATGAGCTTGTTTTCCAGCGAGAATACCCAAAAGATAAAACTAAAGAAATATGGGTATATGGATTAGATGATCATGATATATTTGATATTTCAGGAGCAGAAAGTACAGGAATAAAAGTAAGAATTATTGGTGGGCAAAACCACGATGTATATAATGTTCAAAATGGAAGAAATATTAAGCTGTATGATTTTAAATCCCAAAACAACACCTATAATCTTACAGGACATACAGCAAAAAAAATAACAGATGAACATGACATCAATACTTATGATTATAAAAAACCACTTTATAATTATTGGGCCGGCTATCCCAGCCTAAGCTACAATCCTGATGAGGGTGTCAAGATTGGTGCCCTTATAAACTATACCCAAAATGGGTTTGAGCGTGATCCTTATACTGCCAAACATACTTTTAATGCCAATTATCTGACGGCTACAAGTGGGCTTGAACTGATATATAATGGAAACTTCCCTAATGCTGTAGGCAAATGGGCATTTAACTTAAAAGCACGTTTTACAACACCCAATTTTGCCCAAAATTATTTTGGCTTTGGAAACAATTCGACTGATTATAAAGACCAGTTCAATATTGACTATAACAGAGTAAGAATGCAACAGTTACAGGTAACTCCCTCTTTCTCCAAAAAGAGCTTCCTGGGTCTTGTACAGACTATTCAGCTAGGCTATGAAGATTATAAGGTAAAATATACTCCGGAACGCTTTATTGCACAATCCGGTCAAATTGACTCCCGAATATTCGACAGTCAAAAATTTTCAGGAGCAAAATATACATTTAGTTATGACCATAGTGATAATACCGCCTTCCCTACCATGGGATTTGGATTTGCACTATCGGCAGCCTGGAAAACAAACCTGGAGGATACAAAACGCAATTTTATGACCTATGAAGGTCTTCTGAATATTGCCCATCGTATTGACAGTAATGGACGCTTTGTACTTGCTACAAAAGTGCATGGAAAACATATCAATAACGACAATTTTGAGTTTTTCCAAGGAGCGGATCTGGGAGGAAATAACGGTTTAAGATCGTTCAGGAATTACAGATTCCTGGGACGTTCTTCTCTATTTCAAAGCAGTGAAATCCGTTGGAATTTTGGACATGTAAAAAATGGAGTCGCTCCTATGGATTTCGGAATATTGGCTGGATATGATTACGGACGTGTATGGATGGATGATGAATATTCGCGCAAATGGCATCAGTCTGTGGGAGGAGGAATATGGGTAAGTGCCCTGGAAACACTTTCTATACGGGCTACTTATTTTACAGGAAGTGATGGAGGCCGGTTCACCGCAGGCGCAGGATTTTGGTTTTAATACAAAAAAATATTAATTATAAAATTTACAAAAATGAAAGAAACTTCAAATTACTTACCCAGTGTTGTAAGTGATGAAACCCATGAGTTATACTACACCTTCTATCAACCTGAAACAACAGTAAAAGCTACTATACTGATCCTTCACGGTATGCAGGAGCACAGTGGCCGTTATGCAGATTTTGCCAGATACCTGGCTCACCAAGGTTTTGCCGTACTCACCTATGATCATTTAGGACATGGGAAAACAGCAAAAAGTAAAGAGGAACTAGGATTTTTCACGTTAAAAGCTCCGGAAAAACGACTTATACGGGATGCCAGAAATATGGCTGAGTTCGTAGAAAAAAGTTATCCGGAAGTCCCTCATTTTATTATCGGACATTCAATGGGATCATTTATTACAAGATGTTTACTGAGAAAACAATCATCCCGTTTCAAAGGAGCGGTCATCATAGGAACAGGCGGTCAAAACCCGGCTATTGGGCCTGCTAAAGGGTTGCTTTCTCTTCTCAGCTCCGTATCTCCCTATAACCGCAGCGAACTTATCGCTGAATTATTTGGTAAATTAAGCAACAGTCATTTTAAGGATGAAGAATTTGACTACGGTACCAACTGGCTGAGTGTAAATAAAGAAAACAGAAAGGCTTTCATACTTGATGAATTGTGTGGTGTACCCTTTAGTAATAATGCATTCTATACCCTTTTTTCAGTGACAGAAACAGCAACTGCCAGAGATTGGTCAAAATCTATTTCTAAGGATTTTCCTTTCATTTTTGTAAGTGGAGCTGACGATCCTGTAGGAGATTTTAGTAAGGGAGTACAATCTACTGTCGACAATTTAAAATCTGATGGCTTCAACAATGTACAATTGAATTTATATGACGGAATGAGACATGAGATATTAAATGAGGATATCAAAGAACAAGTCTATGCTGATATTCTGGAATGGCTCAATAAAACAGTCAGTGAGTAATTGATCTCATAAAAAAAATGTCAGGTCTGTTAATGGAATATCCTAATATCCAAAGGAAATCCCGTTAACAGACTATTTTTTTGTAACCTTTGCAACAGCATTTTCTATCACCATCGGGTGACTGGCCTCATTTAACATAGAAGTCTTATCATTCATTAAAGGAAATACATTAATATAGAAAGGTTAAGAAAATTTAAACTTTACGTTTTTTAATGTTTAAAACAAAGCTCTCACACTATTTTTTTATTAAATTAGCAGATATTCTTCAGTATAAATCGTAAGATCAAGAATAAAGCTTTTACAACAATTAGGATAACCTCCGCCAATAAATAAAAAAACTAAATTTCCACAAAATGAAAAAAATGCTTTTTCTGATCTCTGTAAGTGTCATCAGTATTCAAATACATGCACAGTCCATTGAACGTTTACGAAAAGAAATACAGCAGATTGTTGCCTCTAAAAATGCAACGGTAGGCATTTCCATAAAAAATATCGAAGATAAAGATACTCTAAGCATCAATGGAAACAGCATGATGCCCCTGATGAGTGTTTTTAAATTTCATATTGCTCTGGCAGTGCTAGATCAGGTTGATAAAGGTAAGCTAAAACTGAATCAGAAATTCTTTATCAAAAAAGAAGACCTTCTTCCCGGGACATGGAGCCCTATCCAAGAAGAATTTCCCAATGGAAATATAGATTTGACTCTTGATCAGCTATTAAAATATACAGTTTCCCACAGTGATAATAACGGCTGCGACATTCTTTTAAAAATTCTTGGCGGAACTGAACCTGTTCAAAAGTTTATTAATCAGCAAGGAATTAAAGATTTTACCATTAAAGTGAACGAGCAGCAAATGTCAAACTGGGATAATCTCTATTTAAACGTTACAACTCCTATTGCCACCACTGCCTTGCTTGAAAAATTCTATAATGGAAAAGTTTTGAAAGAAAATACATCGCAATACCTTTATCGAATTATGACAGAAACATCCCGTGGTCTGACATGGATGAAAGCAGGCTTGCCTGATCATACCGAGCTAGCCCACAGAACAGGTATTTCAAGCACCAATGAAAACAAACTGAGGGCAGCAATGAATGATGTTGGAATTTTTAAACTTCCAAATGGAAAACATATTATCCTTTCCGTTTATCTGAAAAATATAACTGAAGAACGAACTGATTCCGAAAAATTAATTGCGGACATTGCGAGAGCCACATATAATTATTACAGCAAAGAATAAACCCTTTGCGGGATAGGAAATTTCTTTTCATTTTAACAATATATTAGCCTGCCTGAACTATAAGGCATCAAAAAATGACGATCTTACCCTCTAAAAAAAGACCTTCAACAATTACGAATTTTCCAATGAAGTTATTCCTATTCATTTTCTTAAGTATTTTTTCCATCCAGTGTTCTGTAAAAAAGAATATATCTTCTGATACAACCGGAGATTTCAAACGTGATACTTTAACTTATTTTGATCAATCCAGACACAGAAAAATTCCAGTTGCAATATACAAACCCGCTAATCAGGCAAATGCAAATAAAATCCCTGTGATTTTCAGCCACGGTTGGGGTGAAAATAAAGGTGGTGATTATTTTATCTATTCGTACCTGACGGAATTCCTTGCTTCCAAAGGATATTTTGTAGTTAGTATCCAACACGAGCTTCCTACGGATGAAATGCTGGCTATGGACGGAAAACTTCAAGTGACAAGGAGACCCAATTGGGAACGCGGGGTTCAAAATATCCTTTTTGTTCTGAATACAATGAAAAAAGAATTCCCTGATCTTACCTACAGTCAACTTGCTGTAATGGGGCATTCTAACGGTGGTGATATGACGGCATTATTTGCTCATCAATATCCGGCACTGATTCATAAAGTGATTGCCCTCGACAACCGCAGAATGGCATTACCCAGAACAAAATCACCCAAGATCTATACCCTCCGCTCCGATGATTACCCTGCAGATGAAGGAGTTTTACCTTCAGAAGATGAGAAAGAAAAATATGGAATGGTCGTAGAATTCACGACCATCCATCACAGCAGTATGGATAATGATGTAACGCCTGAAGAAAGGAAATATATGACCCAGAAAGTACTGGAATATTTAGAAAAATAAATCTCAATAAAAAAATGACATTTATAAAAAACAGTATCACTGCAATTTGCATGATCACCGGATCACTGAATCTGAATGCACAGAAAACAGAAACGTATTTCAAAAAAATAGACAGCATTATGACGGCATCAGCACCTATACAGTTCAATGGTGTCGTATTGGTATCTCAGGGTGGAAAAACAAAATTTATAAAATCCCATGGATACAAAGATTTTGAGAAGAAAAGTCTCCTGAAAGCTGATGATCAGTTTGAGATTATGTCTAATTCTAAACAAATCACAGCCGTGTTGGTTTTACAGGCTGCTGAAAAAGGAAATCTTGACCTTC
Source organism: Chryseobacterium sp. KMC2 (assembly GCF_016756935.1). Classification (NCBI taxonomy): domain Bacteria; kingdom Pseudomonadati; phylum Bacteroidota; class Flavobacteriia; order Flavobacteriales; family Weeksellaceae; genus Chryseobacterium; species Chryseobacterium sp. KMC2. The sequence continues at coordinate 172,889 of NZ_JAESIT010000002.1, read as the reverse complement.
AGGTTCCCATCAAAAAATATTTACCGGAACTGAAACAATCCTGGGCAGACTCGGTAACTATCCACCACCTTCTGAACCATACCCATGGTATTGTTGATACAGACAAGCCATTGGCTTTCAAACCGGGATCACAATTCAAATATGGAAACTTATCCTACAACCTCTTGGGGAAAATTCTTCAGAATACCACTAAAAAAAGCTTTTCAGAATTGGCCAATATGCTTTTCAGAAAACTGAAAATGGAAAAAACATTTTGCTATGATCCGCAACACAATCAGGCGTTAGTTTCCGGATTTATGAATAAGGAAAACCAATTTCAAAAGGTTGAAAACTCATTTTTAAATAAGGACTTACTAGCTGCAGCAGGAATTGTGTCTACCGTTGAAGATCTTGCAAAATGGGATCAGGCTCTCTATAAAGGCAAGCTACTCTCTCCTGAATACCAGAAGATGATGATGACTGCTTCTACAAAATCTCAACATAATGCCTTCGGGAAAGAAAGTATGGGATTTGGCTACAGCGTTAGAATTATCACGGAAAAAGGACTGAATTATTTCGGAATTACTGGACTTGGAGATGGTTTCACCTGCATGAATGTTTATTTTCCCTCCACTGACACAAGTTTGGTTATTCTTGAAAACCAAATGCCCCATGACAGCCAGTACTGGAGCTATAAGGAAGCTTCAATTAAAAATATAGTTCTGGAAAATATCGTGGGAAAATAATGGTCAGATAAAGAATACTCTTACACAGAAAAATATGGTAAGCCTCATTATTTTATGATGAGGCATTTTTATGTAATGCCTCAACCTTTAGATTCTTTTCGAAATAAAGCTTTTTTTATGACTGCTGTTAGTTTTGAAGGACTTACTTTGGTCAGTATCAAGGATTCACAGCCGTTAAATGCAGCAAAACGCTTCACCTCTTCTATAAAAGGTTCTAGCCATACTTCAGTGCTTATATCGGTGTTTTCAATAAATAAATGGATCAGTTCAAATTTTTTATCTTTCCTGTGAGTTTTACAGTCTACCCTTCCGATAAATTGGTCCCCGAATAAGATAGGCAAACAGAAATAGCCATACTGCCTCTTCTCTTTTGGAGTATAACATTCAAGGCGGAAGTCAAAATTGAAAATCTGCTTAATACGGTCACGATGAATAATGGAATTATCAAACGGAGACAGCAACCTGACATGGGAAGGTGTAGAATTGAATGTTTTTTCAAGCAAATTGTTTTGTATAAAAACCGGAGGCAAACCTTCGACATCTACTTTACTGAGTGTTCCCTCTTCCATCATGGACTGCAAGGCCTTATTTACATTCGCTTTTAGTACATTTCCGGTTCTCAGATGCGTTATTTGTTTTACTGTAGTAAATCCATAGGCCCTGAGATAGGTTTTTATTAAATACTCAGCAAATTCAATGGGAGCAGGTTCTGCTGTACTGATGTTTTTGGGTAATACCCTTTCTGTGAGATCATACATTTTCTGCATACCCCTGCGTCCACAGATCATTAAATCTCCCTGCATAAAAAGTCTCTCAAGGGCTAATTTTGCGGGTTTCCAATTCCACCAGCTACCCGTTTTGCTGCTTTGGGTTTCAAAATCTCTGGCTCTTTTAGGACCTTCTGCACGAATGGTATCTATTACAGCCTGCATTACATTCTTGTCTGCATTATAGTAATGAGAGGCATCCTGTTTAACGTGAAGCATTTGGGGTAAAGCATAACGGAAATCCTGCATAGGCAGATAAGAAGCTGCATGAAACCAATATTCAAATATCTTACGTTCCTCTACCAATTCTTCCAGGTAATCTGTTTGAAAATCCGGAATTCTCGTCCAAAGTGTATGGTGGTGGGCCCGTTCGATAATGGAGAGGGTATCTATCTGTACATATCCAAGATGCTCCACGGCATTAAGTACAGCATTTTTTCCCGTTCCGAACGGAGAATTTTTTGTCAGTCCTTGGCTTTCCAAGGTTAAAAGCTGGAGTTGCTGCAACGTCAGTTTATTTTTCATCTTTCTTTTTCGACTAATTTTTTTCTTCCGGATTTCAGATCAGCCCCAACAAATGTATTGATTTTTCACCGTTAGCAGACAAGCTATTTAAGATGTAAAAATCAACAGAAAAATTATCTCTTTTTTTGCGACTAATTAGTTTTAATTAAAACTAATTTTGAGTATATTTGTTAGGAAAGTCATGAGAAGTTCTTTTTCATACTTATCATAATTATTTATAAAAATTATGCCTGCAAAATCAACCCATATTTCAGAACTGGCCTTAGAACTAGGGCTGGCTATGAGTGAGATGAAAAGTCGGTTACGACAAAAGATTCAGTCCAAGATTAATGAATATGATTCTGATCTTTCTTTTGAGCTGATTGAGATTTTGGGTCTTCTTTCCCGCAATAACGGTATCAACCAGCAGGAAATTGGAACTCAGGTGAGCAAGGACAAGTCCAGCATCACCTACCTCATCAACAATCTTGTAAAGCGGGAATTAGTAGAACGAATTGAAAATGAGAATGACCGAAGAAATAAACAGATTTTTCTTACGTCCAAAGGACAGCAGACCATAGAAGCTATCTACCCATTGGCCCTGGAGCTTTATGAAAAAGCAGCTGGAGATCTTCATAAAGATGAGATCAACAAAGCCCTTATTCTGGTCAGAAAAATGACGGCCAACCTTGAATAATCAGGATCTAAAATAATAAAATATGAGAACAATCCTTGTACCCATTGATTTTACATCAACAACAGAAAATGCAGTAAAACTGGCTGCAGAATGGGCAAAACATTACGAGTATGAGCATATTATTCTGTTAAAAACCGCGGGAGAATCTGAATTTGATTTTCTTCATATAGCGGAAGGACATTCATTCGTTAATGAAGAAAACATCAATAATTTACTCGAAAGAACAGAGACACTGCTGAATCAGCTAAGCAGTATGATTACAAAAAAGGCACCTGATATAAAAGTTTCAAAAGTGCTAAGCGACTGGGCTGTTACAAGAAGTATCAATGAGATTTTAAATAATCAGCCATCCGTGGAGCTGATTATCCTGGGAAGTGATGATTCTACTTCTACTACCACCAGCTATGTTTCAGACAATATTATAAGCATTGCAAGAACAAGCCCTGTCAAAACTTTAATTGTTCCCAATAGCTACAGCTATGCTCCCATTAAAAATATATTTATTCCCTGCGATGTCAAAGGCATTAAAAAATTAGAGAGATTATTTCATCACAAGTCTCTTATTCAAAAGCAGGATGTCCGTTTACAGTTTTTAAATATAAATACCCATGAAGGTGAGGATACCAGTACTGACAAGAAGAAAGAACTGGAAGAGTATATCCGCCTGCATCTTACTGAGATCCCAAGCAGCATTCATTATTCATACGATGAAAACATTATCAATGGAATCCTGAATTTTGCCTCTTCCCATGAAACTGATCTTATCATTGCATTACCGGGCAGGCATAGTTTCCTGTATTATTTGGCAAGCAGAAGTATTTCCGAAGGAATTTACCAGAATACCCATCAGCCTGTTTTGATATTAAAATAATGTTCAGTTTACAGAGCCGGAGCAATACTTCTTTAAGGGATACCTCAACTTTTCTTTTCAATGAGCTTTAGAAAATTAATAGTAAATCTTGGTGTTATCGAGTTTAACAAGGTTTTGCTCCTGCATTTTTTTGACATTCCGAATCACAGTTTCTACCCTTAGGCCTGTTAAAGTGGCTATCTGCTGCCTGGTATAAGGAATCAGAAAAGAATAGGCCTCTTCAAATCCGAAATAATTTTTAAGATGATCAAAAAGCTTCTCAAGCTTGACCATAGGGTCAGAAATAGCTAAAAAGCTCGAGATCATATATCTGAAATGCAGTCTGTCTGCTGTATACCTGCTCAATTCCAACATTAACGTTGGAGTTTCCAGTAAAATGCTTACAATCTTATTTTTGGAAATCTTTATGATCTCACAGTTGGTAACGGCAATGGCATTGACAGCATAATGATGGGTGGTAAATAAATAACTTTCTCCAATACAATGCCCATCAAAAGGCAGTCCATGCACAAACTCTTTTCCATCTTCCAAAAAAGTATTCAGCTTTACCGTACCTGTCTTTATCTGCAAATAATATTTAGCACCTGTTCCTTCCTCAAAAATATAGTCCCCTACATTGTATTTTTCCAGTCGTGCTCCATGAGAAAATAGTAGGTCTTCACATATAACCATCTTATTTTAGATATTTAGATGAATTATTTTGGACAATTCATTCCTTTGTCCAAAAATATAAAATCTATTTTAACTTAACACTATTAAAAATAAAAAGGACAGATGATGCTTGTTAAGCAAAACGGCCATACCATTGATTTAGATATGGAATGTCTTTGCACAAGTAAAAGAGATGACCGTACTACAGAATTGAAAAGCAGCCACAACCCAATGCTATCGAAAGCAGAAAATATTTTAAAAGTCATCAGAAAAGCTCAGAGATATTCCGGAAAAAAAGAAATCATAAGGAATAATAAGAGGTAATCTAAAATGGAGCTAGAAAATATGAAAAGTATTTTGATGCAGAAGTTTGCATGATAAAGAATACAATAGAAAAAGTCATCAATTCAAAACTTTATGAGTAGGATTTGAAACATTGAATATCACTACCTGGACTAATCAATGTCTGACTTTTTCTATTATATTCCTCAGGAAATAAAGTGTAAACAAGTCTCCTTCGTTTAACCGAAATCAGATAATACTAAGTTGTTAAACATAGATGGTTGTACATCTTGTTCTTTTGTTTTTATTATTGTATTCTCTGAAAATAGAAATTATTTTAAAAAATCAGGATCCATATATCTTGGATTGGGATATTTATAAAAACCTTCACCGGTTGCTATTCCCAATTTATTTTTATCAATAAAATTATCTTTAAGCACCTGAACAGCTATGGCTGCTTTTTCATCCCCTGACTCTGCCCGTAATTTAGTTACATTATATAAAGTGGTCAACCCTATAATATCAATTGAAGCAAATGGTCCTTTTACTGCGTTCAGACCGATCATCCATGTCTTATCTATGGTTTCAGGATCGGCTACCCCTCCGGCATATAAGTCTATAGCTGCATTTAAGAATGGCACCTGTAAAGAATTTACTATATAGCCAGGCTGCTCTTTATGAATAGCAATAGGTACCATACGAATAGATTTTGCAAAATCGAGTACGGCATTAAAGATTTTAGGATCGGTACCAGCATGCCCCATTACTTCACCAATATTTTGCTTCCAGATATTGTTGGCAAAGTGAAGCGCAAGAAATCTTTCCGGCTTCTCTACACTCCCGGCCATTTTACTTGGTAATAACGTAGACGAGTTGGTGGTAAAAATAGCATCAGGTTTTGCTACTTTCGACAATTGTGTATAGAAATCTTTTTTGATATCCAACGATTCAGGAATAGATTCCGAGGTAAGGTCAGCATCTTTTACCGCTTCTGCAAGGTCCAACGAATAAGAAATATTAGATATGGCAAAATCTACCTGCTCGTTTGTAGCAGCTATGTCTTTCTTATAGATTTCTCCTAATTCCTTAAACCTTACCTTAGCATTATCTAAATTTTTTTGGGTCACATCATAAACAGTTACTTTATACCCACAGAAAGCAATTTGATAGGCAATCTGAGTTCCTAATACACCTGTTCCAATGACGGTTACATTTTTAATATTCATAATATTTGTTTTATAATTAATAAAGGCAAATAGAAATGACATTGTTAATTAATTACAGAAAAAACAATACTTCAAATTAAAATTTTGAACTATACTTAATTAACAATGTCAACAATACTCTTTTATTTTGGTCTGTTTATCTGTTTTTTATTCCTGATCTAAAATCCATTTTAAACCATTGATACCTGGAATAAATAAATACTCCCCACCCACTAGAGTATTAAAGGTCTTAACACCATGAATACGAACGCGTCCTCCTTCTTCTTTTGGAAGTGTAAATACACCATCTTCGTCTTCTTTTACTACACCAATAACAGGATCCTTCTCGTCGCCATGATTAATAAAGTTTCCGGTATTTCCCCATTCACTTTGTAAAAACTCCATGGTTTGCATCGCCTTGGCAGATATTCCCAGGAAGTAAAGGCCTCTTTCTTTTCCATCATCTTCTAAAAAATCGTCTCCAGGAACTCCCCCATAAGCTACACCACGTCGGATAATACGATGCATATTCAGATCAGACATCACTGCCATCTTGGTATCCCTTGGGTACATCCTGCGCATGTGGCAGGATAAGGGTGTTTTACGACCGTAATCATCATCTTTAAAGTCAAAATTATTAATCTTCGTTCGGTCGGTAGCCAATTCAGGGTCATCGGCTTTTGGGCTTAAAGCTAAAGGCACACCAGATCTCCAGCGACCAAATAATTTTGCAGCCAGAAGCTCTCGTTCTTCAGGCGTTTTTCCATTTTTATGCAAAAACTGATTAAAAAGATGCACATTGCTTCGATATTTGCGTAGCGCAACGAAACTGCCATTTTTTGAAAAAGCCAATGGCTTAATACTCTCATCAATATTTCCGGCTTCACCCGGATAGCCAATAATAAACTCACCTGCTTTTACTGCTCTGCCATAACCTGGCGGGATATCAACCCCTGAACCATCCACTTCAGGTTGAGAAAGTCCATCTCTAAAACCAAAAGCATTTGTTACCTTTTCAGTGGCAGAAAAATCTCCCATAGCAATAATAGTATACCCAGAAATATCCTCAAATTTATCCCGTACACTCTTTAGCTTATTTTTCCACTTTTCTTCGGAATCTGCAATAATATTGACAAGGATGTGAATATTATTATCTTTGTAAGGGTACTGCCAGTTGTCAGGATGATTTTCACCATAGTCAGTCAATTTTTCATGACGCCCAGCCATTCCTGCTTTAAATTCATTGGGAAAACTATCTAACGTCTCTTTGGGTAATCCCAACGCAATAAAACCTTTATAGCTGATAGCAATAGTTGCAGCACCATTGTTTGAATTATGCCAGTTTACAGAGGTCGTCAATTCTGGAAGTAAGTTTTTTATTAATGTTTTTCCTGCCTCTTTATCTTTAATTTCTACTAAAACCACCGTTCCAAAATATGGAATAGGTCTTGATCTTAAAATAATACTTTGTATTTGATCCAATTCCAAGGTTACCTTGGACTCATCAAATCTGCTGCTATTGTGATCCATATATTTTTAAATTAAATAAGCTTCATCCATTATTTTGTCGATTCCCTTTGCTATTTTTTCATGTCTTGTAATATCATTAATAGTTAAATTAGGGTGTGAAACATACCATGAAGAACATGTTACCTGTATGCCTTTGATAAAGTCCATTATCGTTGGATCTTTAATACCCGGCCAGCCTTCTACGCAGTCAAAGATCAAATCCATAACTTCGGGAATTTTGGTGGCAAAATCACTGATATAGCCATTCCAGCTTCCATCAAATGTTGATGCAAATAAAAGCCTTGTTCTATTGTCTATCACTGCAAATCGTAAATCATGTACTGTACCTACACATGATACCGGAGAGCTGCCATCAGCTCCTCCATTCAAATGCTGTGTCACTTTTTCCAAATAATCAGCACCGCCTGGTTTTAATTTGCATACCACAGTCAGCTCGCTGACTTTTCCTGAGGTCAAACCAGCATCCTCGTCATGGAAGTGACTGTGATCTCTTCCATCCATTGGAGGATAGTGTTTTAATGCTTCAACAACTCTAGCTAATTTTTCTTCTAATTCTGTATCTGTAAACATATTCTAAATTTTAAATTGTTTGTTAATAGTAAATAGTAATAAAGTTCCTGAATTTCAGGTGGATCTTTAGCCATGACCAAACGGACAGCCACCTGTTGTACCTTTCCATCCTCCTGTACGTTTTGCTACAGATGCTTCATATACACCACGGCGAGCATGTAATACGGGATCATCTGTAGTTTCAATTCCCTCTGTAAGTTGGGTTGGATCATGGTTCATGATTGGATCTGTAAAAGCTTTTTCATCTGCTCGTTCAGAGATTGTCAACCTTCCAATGACCACCGTTTTTCTATCTGCAGGCCATGGCGCTGAAGGGTCATCTATGGGATCATTTGGTTCAGCCAATTCGAGAACCAAGTCAAACATTATTTTTTCGTGTGCTAATCTTTCTTCAAGCTCAATATAGAGTACATCAATAGATTCTGCGGCCAGTTCTACCGCAGGTCTTCCTAATACACCTGAAACAGGAATCCAGCTACTTCGTGCAGGTACAACTTTATTGTCCTCATTTCTGTACAGAAAAGTATGATGTGCCCAAAACGCAGTATTTGCAAAACTTACAGGTCCTTCCCGCTCTGAAACCAGGTTCAGCGCATATCCAACATTAGCATTTTCGGACGCAAACTTCTTAATACCTTCTAAATTAGGGCCTGTACCTTCCCCGAGTGGCATACCAGCCTCAAGAAGTTTCAGCAGCTGCTCAGGACTATTGGCAAAAAAGAGTTTCATATTGAGCATTACTGTATTCATTGACACGCCATTAGGCAGGTAAAACCGTGTTGCCATACCAAGGGTTGGTCCAAAAAAACTATCGGGATCTGTACCTCCTTTTGAAAAACGGACTGTTACAGGAATTTCATCACCTTGTAAATGGATTGCTTTTGAATATGTTTTTGCAATATCAGTTGCCTTAAAAACACCATGGTAAAAGCGTCCTCCGGCATGAATAGCGCGAAATCCAGGAGCATAACCAAGAACATTTTCCATTGCTTCAATTAGTTCAACAGACTTGTTATATTGATTGTTTTGTTTCATTTTTATAGTGTTTGTAATTAAATATTATGGTGTTATTATATATTTACATATAAGTAGAAAGTATCCAACATATGACTACGTAAAGCCGCCGAATCATTTACATTTCTCATAGGATCAGCAAACCTCTTCTTTCAATATTTCTGTTGCTAAAAAATCACTTAATCATCATCTAACTCTTCTTAAGTTTCAATAATATTTAGCATGATGTCCAAGTGAAGTTCCACATTAGGTTTTCTCTGAAACATTTTACAGAGAAGGATAATTTATATCTGAAAATTCAATCAATGACGTTGCAAACAGATGGATCAACGGAGAAAAAAATGTTGTAACTATTGAAACCTTCGAGACTACTATCAAAACATGGAACTCTTGATGATTTATTGGCAGAATCGATATCTGCTATACCTCCTGTGATACCATTTTTCTTCATATCTTATGTGTTAATTTATAATTAGAGTATAATAATTCGGATTGGGTACTTATATATATTTTTGTTGAGTACCCAATTATTATTTCTAATAATCTCAAAATTAGTGATGAAGCTTTTATAGTAGGTTGCCTTAAATTCTCTTTTAATGGTTTAGAACTCTCTAAAAATAATTTATTACGCAGATTTCATCGTTATTGAGACTCTTCAGGACAAATGCTACATTGAAATCCTGACTTGGTCACAGCGTCAGAGCAGGTCTTACTTTTCGATAGGATAAAAAAGGACCTGAGAGATTGATCAAAAACAAGATTACGATTTCGTAATTCTTTATCTTGAAAAAGCACTTGACTTTATGGGAATGACAGATATTTCAGTTGTGCGGACTGAAGGTTTATCCGTTTCTGTTATTCAGGAAACAGCTCTGCAAAAAGGTATTGATGAAGAACGGAAATAAAAAAATGCGGCTCTCAAGGAGGGCCGCATTTTTTGTTTTATGGGATACGTTTGTACTAGTAAGGATTGAATATTACAGTTTTTCGTAGGTTTGCTCTACCAGAAAAGAGACTGCTTTTTTGATTTTATCACGCCCTTCAGTGGTATTGACGTCTATACCACAAAAAATACTGCCATTCAGGGAAGAATAAAGATTCAAGTAATACAGTCCTGAAACCATAATAGCCATAATAGCACGAAAATCTTGAGAATGTTCTTTGAAATAGGGGTCTCCAATAAGTGTAAACAGATTTTCTCCACTTTCTTCCTGTCTTTCGGTCAGTTTTGCTAATGACTTTCTGGGTTCTGATAAACGCCACAGTAATAATTTTTGAAACTCTTTGTTGCTGAATACATAATCAAATTGTGTGAGTAACAAATGCTCCGTAAGTAACTTTCCTCCGTCTGATAAATCAGGCAATGTCTGTTCGGTTGATACATTACTCCAGTAATCCTGCGAACGTATATATTCATCCATCAGGCCATCCATTCCTCCAAAATAGGTATAGATCATTTTCTTGTCTACTCCCGCTGTAGCAGCAATATCATTGATTTTTAAGGCTGCATATCCTTTTGTTTTCAGAATTTTTCCAACCGCATCCAAAAATTTCTTTTTACTGCGTTCCTTGTTTCGGATACTGCCTGCTGCTGATTTTCTCTCCATGATAAACATTCAATATACAAGTTTATGAAAAATTTTTATCATTTTAGACACTTCGTAGTGTCTTATTGTGTATATTTGTACAAACTAATACCATTTTATATATTAAAAAACACTTAATTGAAGTTGTAAAACGATATTCCAAACTTTCGTGAAGGGTCAGTCAGTATCACCTTTTGCCACAGCAGTCATCCTAAAAGCTGTAGAAAAAGGCAGATAAACACTGAATGATCCTCACGTTACAAGGTTTTCCGGATTTATTCCTTCAGACTAAGTTTGTTTTTACGAAGTAATGCAAATGATGATGGAACACAAATATGATTAAGCAGATTATTTCGAACACCATTTTACCAAGGTAAAAATGTGAACTGTGTACAGCACCATTAGAAAACTAATGATGCTGTTTTGTTTTATAGCATCTTGATAGTGAGATACTATGGAATTAACGACTCTTTTTTCCGGCTCGAAATAAATTAATAATGAATAACTTACGTTTTTTTGAATTAATTTCCTTAATTTTGCACCCCGAAAATAAGGATTCAAAATATGAAAAGAATTGGTGAGCACAGAAAGCTTCTTGGAGTTGACAAAACTGTTACTTTAAAAGAATTAAAGACTATTTACAGGAATACGATGAAAGATTCTCATCCTGATAAGTTTATTAATGATGAAGCTGGAAAACTGGAAGCAGAAGAAAAGAGCAAATCTGTGATTGAGGCTTACCACTTTTTGGTAAGTATTAATCCCGAAACACAGGAAAAATATAAGGAAGAATATACGGAAACGACAACAAAATCAAATATTCAGGATTTCTATCTTGAAAAGCAGATTTTAAAAGTTCAGCATTTAAACGGAAAAATGTATGAATATATTGGTGTTCCAAGAAATACCTATATCAAAATGGTTAATGCCGATTCACCAAGCCGTTTTGCAAGAAGACATATTTATGGGAACTTCATCTACAGAAAGTCCGGTGAGGCTATGGAAGATTAATTTTTCATTTCAAATAAATAAAAAGGCTTTCAGTTGTTCTGAAAGCCTTTTTTATAGTCTAAAAGTGGGTTCAACTGGTTTTAGTTTTTCATAAAGGCAATGGCTTCCACTTCTATCTGCATATCATCCAAAGCCAGTGTAGGAACCGGAATTAATGTACTTGCCGGAAATTCATCGCTTTTCCATGTATTATGCATTTCTTCTGTCCAGATTTTAAGCTTTTCCTGATCATGATTTACAATGAGGATGGTAATTTTAAGAACATCCCTGGTTTGCAGTCCATAATCTGCAAGTACCGTTTCCAGATTTTTCAGAGCAAATCTCACCTGGGTTCTGAAATCTTTTGAAAGATTGTGTTTCAAGCCTTCTCCTCCGCTTTGTCCGGATATAAATACATATTTCCCCTCCCCTTCATGAGTTGTAGAATGAGAAAATGCAAACGGTGTAGGGTCAAAAAGAGTTTTTGGATTTTTGTGAGTAATAGTATTCATAGTATTGGATCTTATTGGTTTAAGATTATTAGTATTTTGTGAAAAGGCCAGAAACCCTATGCAAAGAGCAGATAGATTAAATAGTATACGTTTCATAATATTTTTTGTTTTGAATTATTGAAAACAAATGTATCGATGAAGAGCATCAAAAAACTCTACATATGTTGACGTTTCTTATTTTTATAGGCAGTACATTGTCCGTTTTATATTCGGATGACAAATACTCAATCACACTGCTAAGAAATAAAAACAGTACCATTAGAAATCCAATGGTACTGTTTTATGGTGTCAGGAGCAGTAAGCTTTTCTTCTCCAAACCTGAATCTAAGATCTATCTATAATAGACTATCCTTTTGCTTTTTCATCAGTGAAAAACTGAAAGCCTTCTTTTTTATGAATAAGCTGTAGTGGATATAATTTTGGATTATATTCTCCCTGTAATACTTCATTCAATGCATGTTTTTTAGATTCTCCGAAGGCTACAACCAATATATTTTCAGCTTTATTGATCAACGGTGCAGTCAATGTGATCCTAAACATTTCCTGAGGTTTCAGATAATAAGCAGAAACCCATTTTTCATTTTCATCCAGAACTTCTTCACCTGGAAATAAAGAGGCAGTATGGCCATCATCTCCCATCCCTAAAAGGATAAAATCAAAAATGCCTTCCTTACCAAGAACACTTTTAATCTGTTGCTCATATTCTTTGGCATAATCTTCCGGAAGTATTCCTTCCTGATACATAGGGAAAATATGGTCTTTAGTCACAGGAACCTGATTAAGCAGTTCCTCAAATGTCATACGTGCATTACTTTTCTCATCGTCCAAAGGAACCCATCGCTCATCCACCCAAAAAAAATATAGTTTATTCCATTCAATTTTTCCTGCATATTCCTCTGTTGCCAGCAATTTAAAAATCGCTTTGGGAGAAGAACCTCCGCTTAAAGCTACTGTAAAACGGTTATTTTTACGGATAGCTTCTTTTGAAAGATCAACAAATGTATCTGCCGCCTTTCTGTACAGTTTTTCTAAATCATTAAATACTGTAATATTCATTTTCGTCTGTTTAAATTGATTGTATTATACCCAGCTGTGGCCCTGTCTTTCTACCAATGCAAAACTCTCTTCCGGTCCCCAGCTTCCTGCACTATAGTTTGGAAAAGATGAGTCTTTATTATTTTCCCAGGCTTCCTGAATTGTTTTGACAACATCCCAGGCTTCTTCTACCTGATCGGAACGCATAAATAAAGTTAGATCCCCCAAAAGAGCATCTAATAATAAGGTTTCATAAGCTTCCGGATTATCTTCCTGACATACAAAATTATCAAAGATCATTTCTACCGGCTGTAAAACCAGCGATAGTCCTGGCTTTTTGGTCATAAACTGCAGTCTGATATCCATCATAGGCTGAATATTTATAATAAGTCTGTTGGCCGATAAAAGATGAGGACTTCCCGAAAAAGTAGAATGAGGAAGAGGCTTAAACTGAATGGTAATATAAGAATGTTTCTCTTTCATTTTTTTTCCGGTACGAACATAAAAAGGAACATCTTGCCATCTTTCGTTGTCCAGATAGAATTTTATCGCGGCAAAAGTCTCTGTATTAGAATCCGCGGCAATTCCATCTTCCTGGCGATAGCCTTTTGCTTCCACTCCGTTGATCGTACTTTTTGCATACTGACCTCTGACTGCATAATGGTCTACCTGATCCGGAGAAATTCTACGAATAGATTTCAACACATCTACTTTCCGGTCTCTAATCTCACCTGACTGTATAGAAGCCGGCGGTTCCATAGCAACCATACAAAGAATCTGCAATAAGTGATTCTGAATCATATCCTTCAGCGCTCCGGTCTGTTCGTAGAAAGCACCTCTTGTTTCCACCCCTACTTCTTCAGCTACCGTAATCTGTATTGATTCTATGTATTTATGATTCCATAAAGGTTCAAAAATAGAATTTCCAAATCTGAATGCCAATATATTTTGTACGGTTTCTTTCCCCAGATAATGGTCGATACGGTAAATCTGCTCTTCCTCGAATGTTTGCGACAGAAGGCTGTTGAGCTCAATCGCAGATTGTTTATCATGCCCAAAGGGTTTTTCAATAATAATACGGTCTTTTTTAGCATCAGAAGCTAATGATGTATTTTTGATATGATTGGAAATCGTAGCAATGAAATTAGGACCTATAGATAAGTAAAACAGTCTGTTGGCTCTCATTCCGTAAACGGTATCAAAATCTTTTAATTTCTGGTGAAGATCCTGATATGAGCTTTCCTGATCCAGCTGATGCTGAAAGTAGGTAATATGAGCCTGAAAACCTGCCCAATCTTCGGAAGTGATTTTTTTTCTGGAGAATTTTTCCAGATTTTCTTTGATATAATTTCTAAAATATTCGTCGGTATTATCGGCCCTTCCTAGTGCAATAATATTAAAGCCTTTGGGCATTCTGCCGTCGATATATAAATTATAAAACGCCGGAAAAAGTTTTCTTTTAGCAAGATCTCCTGTAGCACCAAAAATAATGATTGTAGTTGGCTGCAAGATTTTATTTTCATTCATTTTTCCGAATTTTAATTGTTTTCACTATTCCATACCGTATGAAAAACACCTTCTCTGTCAATTCGCTGATAGGTGTGTGCCCCAAAGTAATCACGTTGGGCCTGGATAAGATTTACCGGTAAAGATTCTGTAGTATAGGCATCGAAATATCCTAAAGCCGTTTGAATTCCTAAGCTTGAAATTCCATTTTCGGCAGCATATCCTGCTGTTTTTCTTAATGCTTTAATTTTTGATTTAACCAGAACAGCGATATTCGGGTCAAGTAAAATATTAGAAAGGTTAGGATCTTTGGTATATGCGGCATAGAATTTTTCCAGCAATACCGAACGGATAATACAGCCTCCTCTCCATATTTTCACAACATCCTTCAGCGGAATCTGGAAGCTATACTCTTCGGATGCTTTCACCAGCAAAGCCAAACCTTGTGCATAGCTGATTAATGTGGCCAGAAAAAGAGCATCTCCCACTTCCTGAATGAATAGCTTGATATCTTCCGGACTTGTAATTTCTTTTTCAGAATACAGTTGGGAAGCCAGAATTCGCTCTTCTTTATATGCTGATAAAATTCGGGATGTTACTGCGATATCAATTGTCGGGATAGAAACACCAATTTCCATAGCTTGCTCAGAAGTCCATTTTCCGGTTCCTTTGGCTCCGGCTTTATCTAAAATCTGATCTACAAGAAAACTGTCGGTTAATGAATCTTTCTGCTGAAAAATATCTCTTGTGATTTCGATCAAAAAAGAATTCATTTCTCCGTTATTCCATTCTTTGAAAACTTCGTAGAGCTGATCGTTATTTAATCCTGCTCCTCTTTTGAGAAGATCATATGCTTCGCTGATAAGCTGCATAATGGCATATTCAATTCCATTGTGTACCATTTTCACATAGTTTCCGGCAGAGCCTTTTCCCATATATGCGGTACAGGCTTCATTATCTACTTTTGCGGCAATGGCTTCAAGCATCGGCTGAAGAAGGGTAAATGCTTCCAAATCTCCTCCCGGCATAATGCTGGGACCTGTTCTGGCTCCCTTTTCTCCACCTGAAACTCCCATTCCCATGAAGTGCAGATTTTTTGAAGCTAAATCTTCAACACGTCTATTGGTGTCTTTAAAATATGAATTCCCTGCATCAATAACAATATCTCCCTTGCTTAAAAGGGGTGTAATATTTTCCAAGACTGCATCTACGGGCTTACCTGCAGGAACCATAAGAATAATCTTTCGGGGTGTTTCCAGTGCAGCTACAAAATCTTCCAGAGTTCCTGTACCCTTTACCTTCATTTGTGAAGAAGCCCCTTCTTGTAATTCTTTTATTTTCACTTCATCAAGATCGAATCCTGCGATTGAAAAACCATTATCTGCAATATTATAAAGAAGATTACGACCCATTACTCCAAGGCCAATCATTCCATAATTATATCTCTCCATTGTATTGATATTAGTATATTTTCTGTTTACAGAGAATAAATTTACGTAAATGCCTATCAGGAAAAAAATAAAGAATAGAAAAAATCCGCTGCTTTTTTACTTATCACTCATTTATAAGCTGATAATTTTATAGGATTGTGATGTAACACCTCTAATTATTCTTCTCAGGATACTACTTAAAATCAGCTTATTCTATGCTATTTGCAGTATAAAATATCCACACATCGTGAACAAAAACTCCATTTTTTAATGTTCTCTTTTTTATAGAATTAATAAAATTCAATCATTATAATGGGAACGATCTATTAAATTGGTACTGGTTTTTGGCATAATTAACCTTATATTTACCAAAATTTAAATTAATGAATTATAAGCTTGAGCTTAATACGCAGAAGCCTAACTCTAAAATTGTTTTTAACACGATCATATTTGATTCGTTCAAAGTTAATATTGTAGAAAGATATATTGGATCTATGCAATCCCGTCCAACGTTATGTGAAGCTTTATTTAAAGTGAGAACGTTAGATGATGATCTGATTAAAAGAAGAGATGGTAACGTAAGAATAAAAATTAAAGGTGATCAGTTTGAAGCTTATCAGGAATTGATAGGAAAGCTGAGCTCTTACGAATATAAAAATAAACTGATCAACAGAAAAGATGTTGAACAGGATTATGTACATTTTATTTTGAGCTTAGTGATATCTAATTACCAGCTTAATTAAATTTCGCATCTCTGGCGCGGGCTTCTCGCTCGTGCCGCTCATACACTACCTTATTCTTATACTACTCTACGAGCAGTACTCATTTATATGCTAATCCTGAAATTATACAGAAGGAGGATAGCCTGTGTCTTTATTTCGTATGGTGTTGATCATAGCTCCATATAAATTTCTGCCGAAAAAACAGGTTGCATATCTATCAGGAACACACTAACTTCATCCTTTTGAAAATTATACGGGCTTTCGTTTTTCGAAAGCTTTTCTCACTTACACTATAAAATATAGAATAAGATTAATAAATTAGGGTTATGAAAAAAACGATTAGTTGTATGAATATTGATGAAAATATTCTTCATTCATTTGGTGGTGAAAGTATAAGATATAAAGCAAAAGAGTTTATTTTCAGAGAAGGAGAACATTCATTGTATTATTTCCAGGTGATAAGCGGTAAGGTAAAGCTGAATACATTTAATGATGATGGAAAAGAATTTATCCAGAATATTCTGGGTAAAAATCAAAGTTTTGGAGATCCACTTCTGTTTATAGACAGGCTCTATCCTACCAATGCGGTAAGCTTAGAGGCCGTAGAGATTATTAGAATGCCAAAGTCTAATTTCATAGACATGCTACAAAAACATCCTGATCTTTCTTTAGAAATGAATGCGTGCCTGTCACAAAGATTATATTATAACAGCTTAATGGTTCGGAATATGGCTTCCCAAAATCCTATTCACCGTTTACAGGGCTTAATGGAGTATCTGAAGAGTTACTATGATGGAGACTGCCAACATTGTTTTCCGGTGGAGCTTACCCGCCAGCAGATTGCCGATCTGACCGGTCTGCGGGTGGAAACAGTAATAAGAATCGTAAAAAAAATGGTCAATGAGGAAATTATAAAGCTTGACGGACGTAGAATTCTTTATTAGAATGTACCAAGGTTTATTTTAATTGAATTTCCCTATTATAAAAAACAACACCAAAAAACTATTGGTGTTGTTTTGTATTTTAATTGTATTTGGTGAAATAACAGCACTATTTGCTGATTGAATTATGATAATACCGAATATTCTTTTTTATTTGAAAAAACTTCTACCATTACTTTTGCAATTCTCTTTTTATCATCTTCTGATAAATTAGATCCTGATGGCAGACATAAACTCTTTCCGAACAGATCCTCGGCTACTTTTCCACCATAGTAAGGTGCATCTTCAAATATAGGCTGTAAATGCATTGGTTTCCAGATAGGACGGGACTCTATATTTTCGCTCAGAAATGCCAGACGCAGGTCTTCATAGCTCTTTGATGTCTTTGTTTCGTCAATGGTAATAACAGATAGCCAGTGATTGCTATAAAAATCGGAATTCGGTTCTGAAAACACTTTTACTCCTTCTATATTTTTACAAATTTCGCAATAAAAATCATGCATTTTTCTACGGCTTTCTATCCTGTCATTTAACACTTCCATTTGCCCTCTTCCAACTCCTGCACTAATATTACTCATTCTGTAATTATATCCAATTTCAGAGTGTTGATAATGCGGAGCATTATCTCTGGCCTGTGTGGAAAGAAAGACTGTTTTTTCCTTATCTTCATCAGTATGACATACTAGGGCACCTCCTCCGGAAGTTGTAATAATTTTATTACCATTAAATGAAAGAATACCAAAGCGTCCAAAAGTACCACATGCTTTCCCTTTATATTTGGAGCCTAATGATTCGGCACCGTCTTCAATTAAAGGAATATCGTACTTATTAGCTATTGATAATATTTCATCCATTTTTGCCGGCATTCCATACAGATTAACGACAATAATAGCCTTAGGTTTTTTACCTTTTGCCATTCTATCTTCTATGGCTTCCTGTAAAGCTACGGGACACATGTTCCAGGTATCTTTTTCAGAATCTATAAAAACGGGATTTGCTCCCAGGTAGACAATTGGATTGGCAGAGGCAGAAAATGTCATAGACTGACATATCACTTCATCTCCATGGCTAACATTACATTCTATCAATGCCAAATGTAGGGCAGCTGTTCCTGCAGAAAGTGCAGCTATTTTCACATCTTCACTCAAGAATATTTCCAAATCTTGTTCAAAACCGTCAACATTTGGTCCTAAGGGGGCTACCCAGTTTGAATCAAATGCTTCCTTGACGTATTTTAATTCGTTTCCACCCATATGGGGAGATGATAACCATATTTTTGATTTCATATTTTTACTGTTCTGGATTTTTAAATTTCTACTTTTTATAATTTTACCGGGGTTGCCTACCACTGTAGATCCGGCTGGGACATCGTTAATAATAACAGCGCCGGCTCCAATGGTACACCATTCCCCAATTTTTATTCCTTGTATGACACTAGCACCTGTTCCTATATGGGTTCCTTCCCCTACTATTACATTTCCTGCAAGTGCCGCATTAGGTGAAATGTGAACAAAATCTTCGATAATACAATCGTGATCAACGGAAGCATTGGTGTTGATAATACAGTGTTTTCCTATATCAGTTGCCGCATTTATAGTAACACCGGGCATTACAATAGTTCCTTCCCCTATCTGTAATCTTTTAGAGATTATTGCTTTTGGGTGAAGGAGTGTAGCGTAATTGAACTGTTCATTTTGACTGACTATTTTCTTCCGCAGTTTATTATTGCCTATAGAAATAAATACATCTATATCAAAAGGCGGAATCTCATGAATAACAGGGTAATTTAGTATTTTATGCTTAGACAGATTTTCATCAATGTAAGCTTTTATATTATAACCACATTCTTCAGCGACCTCAGCCACTACTTTGCCATGACCACTTGCTCCATATAAATACATACTATCTACTTTTTAAAATTAATTACTGCCATTAAAGGCTTCTATTGTTGCTTGTCCTACCTGATTTATCCCTTCTTTTTTTAGTACTTTTTTTAAGGTAAGGATAACCACTTTGCAATCTGTTGCAAATGACAAATGATCGATATACCAAATGTCTAATTCAAATTTTTTGGTCCAGGAAATGGCATTTCTCCCATTCACCTGTGCCCATCCTGTAATCCCCGGACGGATATTGTGTCTGCGCTTCTGAGATTCATTATACAAAGACAAATATTGTGGCAACAAAGGTCTTGGACCTATCAATGCCATATCTCCTTTTAATACATTGATCAGCTGTGGAAGCTCATCTAAGGAAGTCTGGCGTATAAAACTTCCCACGGGTGTTAAACGTTCCGAATCAGGCAGATAATTACCTTTTTCATCTTTTTTGTCATTCATTGTCTTAAACTTAATGATGTTGAACATCTTTTCATTCAGACCTGGTCTTGTTTGCACAAAAAAGGGTTTACCCTGATTTGCGAAATACAGTAAGACCATAACAATAATAAAAACAGGAGCCAGCAAAATAAGCCCTATCAATGCAATCAGAAAATCTATAGCCCTTTTTAAAAAAAATTGATACATGATATTATTTTTTTTCAATTAGAGTTTTATATTCATTTAATAGTGCATTCCAAACCACTGATTGTTCGTAGCGGGACTGAATCATGGACCGTGCATTCTTTTTTAAGTGCTGGTAATAATTTTTGTCCGATATCATTTTCTCCATTGCCTCCTTCAGTTGACCATCATTTTTCACAGGAACTATGACTCCATTCTGGTTTTCAATAATAATTTCGTTACATCCATTGATGTTAGAAACAATACTTGGCAATTCCATTGCTCCTGCCTGCATCACTACATTAGGAAACCCCTCACGATAACTTGGAAATGTCAATACATCGGCGATCGCAAAATAAGGACGAACATCCTTCTGAAAACCTACAGATATGATATCCTGATTATTTTCAATTTCTTTTAAAGTATCCGGATGCAGTGGATCGAGCTCCTGCTCCAGTGGACCCACCAATAATAATTTAGAACGGTGTGGTGATTCTGCATTTTTACTTATCTGAGAAAAAGCAGTGATCAGTTCGTTTATTCCCTTGTCTCCTACCAAACGTCCTACAAATACAAATACAAAATCTGTATCCTCTATATTTAATTCCTTTTTTAAAAGCTCTTTCTGCGTATCACTAATTTGTTCGGGCGAAAAGAATGTGGTATCAATTCCGTTCGAAGAACCATTCCCTATTACTTTTAATTTGTCTTGATCTGTATAATTATTTTGTAAGATAAATTCATATAATCCTTTTGAATTGGGATAAACCATTGTTGCAGAGGAATAAGTCAATCTTTCTACAAAGTCCAGTACTTTACGTTTCGTACCTGTTGCTTCCATCAGGGGCAAACCAGCCACAGTATGTAGACGGTGGGGAACTCCCGCCAATTTTGCCGCCAACATTCCTACTATACCGGCTTTAGGTGTATGGGTGTGAACAATGTTTGGTTTTTCCTTTTTTAAAAGTTTATAAGTACTCCATAAAGACTTCATATCCTTAATGGGAGTGATCTGACGGGACATATCAATTGCTATGACTTCAATTCCTTCATCATTTTTCACTTCATCCAGTTCCTTTCCGGACGACGAAACTCCTTTTACGTCAAAATATTCTGACATAAATCGATGTTGTCCCTTCAATAAAACCTTTAAAGAAATCGGTACCGTTGTTATGCGTATCAGTTTAGTTTTCAAATTCAGTCAGTATTTTGTTTATATTATGTTCCCTATTATATTTGGACTCAATCAGTACTCTTCCTTTCTTTCCTTGAGTGATTGTTTTATCTTTATGCTCTATGTATTTTTTAATACCGGAATACCAGTCCTTATCTTTCACCAGTTCCCCATTATACCCAGGAATAACAATATCGGTATTCATCCCTACCGGAGAAGCCAACACGGCAATACTACATCCCATATACTGGATCAGTTTATATGAACATTTACCCAGTTCCCAAGGAGTCTCATGAAGAGGCATAATACCTAAATCAAATTTATTAATCTCCTCTACTTCAGATTCTTCTGTCCATGGAATAAAGTGTATAAAATCTTTTGTTTCTTCCGTTTGTTTTGCTCCAATGATATTGACCCGAAAATTGGGAAACTCTTTTTTCAACTCATAAAACACCGGAAATAGCTCCTCAATATATTTATAAGTAGATGGAGAACCTATCCATCCCAGTGTAAAATATTGATCATCTTTATTATTGATCTTATAATATTTCTTAGCATCAATAACAGTAGGCAGTACTATTATTCTGGGTGCTTTTGCCATTTCTGCTCTCTTTGCCAGGTAAGAATTACCGGCAAATACACATTTACTGTTCTTCATTACCAGATCTATTTTATCAGACAAATGCTTCTTTATAAATCGGTTACCACTCAGGTCGTAATTATGAAATATAGCATCATCATAATCTACAAAATAGTCAACCCCTGCTTTTTTCAATCTTGTTTCAGCCCACGCAGGTAAATAGGGAAACAATTCTTTTTCTATAACAACTATGTCATATTTCTTCACAGACAAAAGAGTGTACAACCGCTTTAGATATCCAAGAAACAGATACAGAAATTTGGTTTTTTCATTCCTGTACAGTGCTCCTAAATATTTATCTCCCAACAGAGAAGAATGATGCACGACGTATTTCTTTTCCTCCAAAGAGGGGAAAAATTGAAAACTTCTCAGTCTGCTGCTCGCTCCCATAGGGGAATATTTAGTAAAAAACAATATTTTTTTCATTGAAAATCTTTATCTCTTTTTACAAAATAAATGAAGGGTAAAACATAAAATATATTAAACTCGAAAGACTCCAGATAAGGGTTTGTAAAAGTTGCTATCAACATAGAAACAATACCCGCCAACATGTAGTGATCGTATGGATTTCTTATTTTTATGGATACATATTTATATACTGAGTATAAAAAAGGAATAGAATAAATTAAAAATCCAAATATGCTCACCCGGTATATAATAGCTACCGGTACATTTTCGTAACGCCAAGGAAATTTTTTACTCCTTATGTAATCTACTCCTACGCCATGACCTGCCCCAAAAATATTATTATTGACTCCTTTTATCAGTGCTATAGTCTGTTCTGACCTGGCCTTATCTCCGCCTTCAAAAATTTTGACATAAAATCCTTCCAGGACATTAAATACATTCACTCCATAATTGTTCAGGATAAAAATCAGCACAACTGTAAGCAGTAAACCGATAATAAAATACTTAACCAGCTTTACGGAAGAATTGGTAATCACATAAAAAAACAGTCCTACAAACACACTCAGTAGCAATGCTGATCTTCCGGATACTATAGCAGCGATTACGACCGTAAGGATGATAACAAAATAAATGGACTTCTTTTTAAATACTTTTTCTAATTGTAAAAAAGCAGGAATGAAAAATATAAGAGATCCGTATACGAAAAGCTTCATTTCAACAATCCCTTTTTTGGTAAATGTCATGTTGGGATCCTCAATAATCAGTTCAAGAATCTTTCTCTTTCCATTCATAAATAACCAAATTGCCAGAAATACAGAAACCGCTCCCAGCACCATATAGATATTGAGGTACTTTACTATGGTTTCTACCTTAAATTTTTCAAAGCAATAATTTAGGATAACGACCCATAAAATAGGGGTGAAAATATATACAATTAAGACCTGGCTAAGTGCTTCCGAAGGATTCAAAGATTGATGAATACCAACTATCAGATAAATAATCGTGACAATGATACTTAAGACTACCGAGAAAATAACTGCTCTTTCAATGGTCTGCACCTTCGTTAGTCCTACCAGAAAAATCAACAGCAACAAAACAAGCTTAACAGGTCTAAACGAATTGGGAAACACGAAAAGCAGGAATGCCGTGACAACCATCAATACGCTTAGAGCATTAAAATGTATTTGTTTTTTATAAATCTGCATTAATTACTTAGATTTCAGTTGTTTAAATTGTATTCTATTGTCTTTCTTATAACTTTGAACACTACTTTCCAGTTTATCATAGCTTTTAGAGTCTACCGACAGATTATTGACAGATAGGTTAATGGTATTGTCATTTGTATCATAATATTTGATAGGCTCCGCAGTATTATTATAAAGACTGATATTATTCAGAACAATATTTCCGCTGATATTTTTCGAATAATTGTTTTTTCTGTTTAACCAGAAAGACATTCCGTATTTTGATTTACTATCCGAAAAATTATTAATCGTTATTGAAATATCCTTATTCAGGGAGTTATCTTTTCTGAGATTAACAAGGTTAAGCAGCAATCCCCAGTTTTCATTGCCTCCTGTAAAAACATTTTCCAAAACAATTCCTTTCAGCTCATCCTTAGAGCTATTGGGCTCTATATCTATTCCACTGGAAGGTCCTTTACCTGAGGAATTCAGAAACTTACTGTTGGAAATTTTAATATTGGTTCCTGATGTTATAGAGAGACCGTTTCTTCTGCTGTTTGATACCAATGAATTTAAAATCACAATTTGATCTGAAATTTTATTATTCAGCTGTCCAATGTAGATCCCATCACCAAAGCAATCATAAATCTTAGCATTCTCTACCCTTATATTTTTAGAACCGCGTATACTGATTCCGAAGCCCCATTCTCCTTTTGTACCCACATGTGTTTTTTTATCTCCCACCAATACGGGATTAAGGATGGTAATATTTTCCTTGCTGTTACAATCCAACAGGCTATATCCGGGTTTTACTGATGTTTTCAGAATCAGTTTAGAATTGGCCTGAAATTTATAGGTACAGTTGCTTTTTAATTTAAGCCCATTATCATTAATCAGTACGGGAAAGTCAGGAAATAAGACGTCTCCGTTGTCATTGATCGCTTTCTGCAGAACCAGTGTGTAATCTACAGTTGCATTTGTCACATATCCTTTAGGCAAAACCGTTGTTAAGTCCAGATATTTAGTCTGTCCAAAAATAAATAAGGTACATGTAAAAATCAGCGATACTATTAAAAGCTTCTTCATTTCATTTTCTTTTTTATTATATTAAATAGATAACCAAATGCACCAAATAATCTTCCAAAATACATTTTGGCAATAAATAAAACCTGTTTATACGCCTTTTGACCGAAATAATCAACCAGAATTAAGGCTACCAACTTATCCAGGTATTTCTTTTCTGAGGCTGTTTTATTTTTATAATCAAACAGATGAAATCTTTTATTCAATGGCATCACATAGTGTGCACTCCTGTTTTCTGCCCCTACAAAGTAGATGGTTGTAATAGTTTTGTTATAGATTAATGCATAATCAGAAAACAGTCTATACCAAAATTCCACATCCTCACCATAGCTAAGATTTTCATCAAACAGACCTGTCTTCAGAACTTTCGTCTTTTTAACTAATAATGTTGA
Source organism: Chryseobacterium sp. KMC2 (assembly GCF_016756935.1). Classification (NCBI taxonomy): domain Bacteria; kingdom Pseudomonadati; phylum Bacteroidota; class Flavobacteriia; order Flavobacteriales; family Weeksellaceae; genus Chryseobacterium; species Chryseobacterium sp. KMC2. Next base: position 147,969 of record NZ_JAESIT010000002.1, on the reverse strand, counting down.
TGAGTTAAAACGAGAAACAGGGGAAGACATAAAATCAAAATAATCTTTTATTATTTCAGGCTTTTCCTCTTTAAATTTTGACTCATCAAATTCTTTAATATTTGATTTGTAAAAAGAAGTTCCAACACCTCCTACCGTCTCGTTATCCAGCTGAGAAAGAGAAGCCGATAAAATCTTCAGATGTTCGGGATGCCATATATCATCTCCGTCCAAAAAAGCTAAATATTCATTCTTAGCATTCAATATCCCTGCATTCCTCGCAGATGAAACCCCACCATTAGGTTTGTCTATGATCGCTACTCTGGGATCTGATATGCCTTGCACCACCTTCAAGCTGTTATCTTTTGAGCCATCGTTGATGATAAGCAGTTCAAAATCCTTATAGGTCTGATTCAAAACTGAATACACCGTATCCAGAATACTTTTCTCCTTGTTATATAATGGTATTATTACAGTAATCATGTTAATAAGTTGCCGTAAAATTTAAACGGGCTCTTTGTATTGTTTCTTTAATATTACCCGGTACAAGGATCTGTTTTTTAAATATAATATTCTCAATTTCGGTAACAATCAATTCCGCATCCACATTTCCATCCAATAGCCTATAGTTTTGCGCCTGGCCTACATCATTCAAGAAATCGGTACACTTGCGGTGATATTCCAATAAAAAGAAAGGTGTATTGCTATAGCACGCAAAAATACTTGCATGTAGTCTTGTTGAAATAACTACACTGCACTCAGCGATTCGATCAAAAGTGTCCTGAACTTTTGGCTGATAAGGAACGATCTCATATTTCAGTTTTCCATCTTTATTAAGATTCCCTATCATTTCCAGGGTGAGCTTTTCGTCACCCATTACAGAGTTTCCATTAAAAACGAAAAAGCGGAACATAATATTGTTATGTTTCCTTAATTGTTGAATTAAATTTAATATAAATTCATTTCTATTTAATTCTTTACTAATATCTCCATTAATGTATGATTCGTAATTACAAACACTTATTCCCACAATAGGTAAGTCTTCGGAAATTTCCCTGGTATGCTGGTCGAAATTATAAATCTCAGGAAGAAGTGCCGCTAAATCAAAAGCTCTTACAGGCTGATAAGGTAAATTATAACTCAGCGCCTGCTCATACGATTTATCATCTCTTAATGCCAGAAAATCCAGGGTCTTTAAATATTCTTTAGTATCTTCTTCTGCCCCTTTATTTACAAATGGGCCTAAAGAGATTCCTATAGCACCTGTTTTTCCTTTACATCCCAGGCTTTTTTTCAATTTTGCATAGGTTCTCAGATCTGTTTTTTTCAATGCCGAATGAAAGGTTGATCCTCCAGCTGAAACAAAAACATCACTTAACACAATATCTTTTACTGCTTTGCCGAAGCTTAAGTAATTCTTGTGGGCAAAATAATGCTCCGCCGGCGTTGAAATCTGTGGCAGTTCTCCTGCAAAAAACAACTGTTCTGTAGATTGCCAGTATTTCCTGCTTCCCCACGCTGAAACTTCTACAAAAGCATCATCTCCTGAATTTTTTGCTCCGTAATATCCACTAAATATTGCTTTCATAATTCTTAACCACCATCTTTAAATTCGTTTTCATTTTTTCTCTCAGATAAATCTTATCCTGCTTTTTCAGCATATCGTATTTTTCCAAATCTCTATACTTCAAAATCTTCCCCGGGTTACCTCCTACGATTGCACCCTTCGGAACATCTTTTGTAACGACCGTAGAGGCTCCAATAATGGCTCCTTCTTCTATGGTGATTCCCGGTAAAATTGTAACATCACCACCAATCCACACATTTTCTTTTATAACAACATTCTTTGCAATTGTAACTTCATCATAAGGTAGTAGTGTATCACTATCATAGTTATGATTCCCTGTATAGATCTTTAATCTTGGCCCTATGATGGTACCATCCATTATAGTTACTTTACCATAGGTCGATATCCATGCATCAGGACCGATATACACATTGTTTCCCAAGTGCAGTTTCTCCGGTTTTGTGATGATAATAGGATAAGAAACAACGGCATTCTCCCCTCTTTCCTTTATTCCCTTTACCGTTTTGGCACAGGTTAACCGCCAGTATAATTTTATAATTTTCGCAAACATTCTTTATAAAGTTTAAAAATTGAGAATAAGATGGATACTACTAATAAGACAGAAACAATTACTCTGATCAGTAATAAACTATACAACTGAACATTTATAAATACCAGGCCTAACAGCAATAGCCATAAAAGGATATTCCATTTGCTGTAGAATATGACCGGTGGAGATAATTTTTTGTAGATAAAAAAGGGTACAAAAATGATATAATTAATGATATAAGAAATCATATAGGAAAAAGCAAAGCCCATTGCCCCATATTGTCTCAGGAAATAGAAAATAATAAGGTTTGTAACAGCCCACTGCCCCATACTGAATACACTAAGCCACATTTTATTCTTAATGATAAGGTCTCTTGAAACACCCGCTCTGTTTGTAATAATAAGTGTGGTAATAATAGACATTCCCAAAATCGGGACAATCTGATGGATATCAAATTTTTTACCCAAAATAGCCGAAGCGATCTCTGGAAATAATATAAACGGAATGGAGATTATAATCGAAATAATCCATGATCCGAAATAATTAAAAAATTCTTTTTTAGGGGTCTTTGATTCCGATTTTGATAAAAACATGGGCAGCAAGACATTGCTTATCGCCCCGTTGAACATCTGAATGGCTGTAGAGAAAATAATTACAGCACTATACAGCCCTAATTCTTTATATCCATTGGGCTGGTTAACCAGCAGGGTATTTAAAAACCAAATGGTAGGTGCCACAATAATTGTGCTGAGAGAAGCTGGAATAGCAAATTTGTATATTTTCTTAACACTTTTCTTCCAGTTTTTGAAACTCACTGTGACCTGCTGATTCTTACTCTCATCCCCCAATAGTTTCTGTAATACTGCAGATACCAGAAAGATCCCGATCAGGTTACCCAGTAAAGCTCCCGTAACTCCTCCAAAATACCCTCCAATAACTAAGCCCAGAAACAGGAACAGTCCCTGAAGTATATTAGCCGTGGAATTTTTCTTATAAGCCTGAAAGCCTAATAAGGCTCCCATTTGTGTTCCGTTTAGAGAAATAAAAATCAAAGTAAAACCACCAATCATCAAAGGAACCTGCAAATGCTGGTTGTTCAGAAAATGAGTTGCTATAAATCCAGAGAGCAATACAATGATCAATGCGACAATACTACTCAATGCTACAACCAATGATAAAGATGCCCCCAGCATGGAAGATGCTTCACTTTTATCTTCATCTTTAAGCTCAGAAATATATTTAGTAGCCGTTAAGCCTATTCCTAAGGAAGCAAAAATCAGAAAATTATCTATTGTTGATTTTATCATTCCAAACTCACCATATTCTGAAACGGTTAAAATCCTGGCCAATACAATGGAAGCCAAGGAAAATAATCCCCGTGACATCAGTGATCCGAAGGTCATCCAAAAAGTACCGAAAACCAACTTCTTCAGGAAGTCTGATTTGGATAATTTAGATTTTATGGAAGCTACCAACATATTATTTTTATTTTTCCTAAATTCAACTTCATAGTTTCATTTACAATTGTTCTATTATCAAAACGGTTTTCCTAAAATGCCCAAGGCATTCAATGATGTTATTTTTTTAAATGACAGTGGTAAACCGTCCTTTACAAAAACTGCAGGCTAGCTACAGTTTTGTACTTAGTATTCTATAGTCTTGAATCACATTCCTCCAGGATTCCTTTCACATCAAAGATCACCCCGTCCTCTTTTAAGTAATTTTTCAAATTCAGGCCTTTGAACTGCTCATGTGCTACGGTAAGAATAATTCCATCGTATTTTTCCTGTGGAATTTCGTTTACAATGCTCAAACCATATTCGTGCTCCACTTCAGCAGGGCTAGCCCATGGGTCGTAAGTTGTTACCTGTAAAGCATAATCTTCAAGCCCTTGAATAACATCTACCGCCTTGGTATTACGTACATCCGGACAGTTTTCTTTAAATGTAATTCCCAGGTTTAAAATTCTGGCACCATTAATATTAAGCTTCTTTTTGATCATGGTTTTCACCAACTGAGAAGCTACATACTGACCCATAGAATCATTAAGACGACGTCCTGCCAGTATAATTTCAGGGTGATATCCATTTTCCTGTGCTTTCTGCGCCAGGTAATAAGGATCAACTCCAATGCAGTGACCGCCTACCAATCCCGGTTTGAAAGGTAAAAAGTTCCATTTGGTACCTGCTGCTTCTAATACAGCGTGAGTATCAATCTCTAAAAGGTTGAAAATTTTTGCCAGTTCATTCACAAACGCGATATTAATATCTCTCTGTGAGTTTTCTATGACTTTGGCGGCTTCGGCAATCTTAATGGTAGGAGCCAGATGGGTACCTGCAACGATCACAGATTTATATAAAGAATCTACGACCTTTCCTATTTCCGGTGTTGAACCTGAAGTAACTTTTAATATTTTTTCTACAGTATGCTCTTTATCTCCAGGATTAATACGCTCAGGAGAATATCCTGCAAAGAAATCCTGATTAAACTTCAGTCCTGAAACCTTTTCAAGAACAGGAATACATTCTTCTTCAGTAGCACCTGGATAAACAGTAGATTCATAGATTACAATATCTCCTTTCGACAATACCTTTGCTACAGTTTCTGAAGACTTATATAGCGGTGTAAGGTCAGGACGATTATGTTTATCTACCGGTGTTGGTACCGTCACAATATAGATGTTGGCATCCTGAATATCCTTGATGTCAGCAGAACAGTACAATCCTGTTCCAGCAGTCTGATCAAAAGGGTTTTCTTTTTTTAATATAGCTTTTAATACTTCATTTTCTACTTCTAAAGTACTGTCTACCCCTGTATTTAATTCCTCAATCCTTTTCTGATTGATATCGAAACCTACAACCGGATATTGGGTTGCAAATAAGCGTGCTAAAGGTAAACCTACGTATCCTAATCCGATAACGGCAATTTTATATTGTTTTTCCACAAAGACTCGATTTAAAGTTGTTTATTTTAAATTTTCCCAATACCAGCTAATAGCTTCTTTTAATCCCTTATCTATTGTATGGGTAGGCTGGTATCCTAATAGTTTTTCTGCTTTTTCAACTGATGCTAATGAGTGTGGGATATCTCCTACACGGTTCGGACCATAGTTCACTTCCACTTCAGCAATTTTCTCATCGAATTCACTTAGATATTTTTTAAGGTATCCAATTAAATCATTCAAGGTGGTGCGGTCTCCTACGGCTGTATTATAAACCGTATTCACTGCTTCCGGATTATCTGTAAGCATCGCCCGTTCATTCATCTGAATCACATTATCGATATAAGTAAAATCACGTGAATAATCTCCTGTACCATTAATTGTAGGGGATTCATGGTTGATCAGCTGTTTTACAAATAATGGTATCACTGCGGCATAAGCTCCGTTCGGGTCTTGTCTTCTTCCAAATACATTGAAATACCTTAACCCTATACACTGCATTCCATAAGTTTTTCCAAATACATCAGCATACAATTCATTTACATATTTAGTAATGGCGTATGGTGATAATGGTCTTCCGATTACATCTTCCACTTTGGGTAATGATGCAGAATCACCATATGTGGATGATGAAGCAGCATATACAAAACGTTTCACATTGGCATCACGCGCTGCAACCAGCATATTTAAAAAACCTGAAACATTAACATCGTTACTTGTAATAGGATCTTTAATTGATCTTGGCACAGAACCTAATGCTGCCTGGTGTAATATATAGTCTACATTTTCTACTGCCTTCCGGCAAACTTCCAAATCACGTATATCTCCTTCAATGAGCTTATAGTTTGGGTTTTTAAGAAAAGGCTCAACATTATGACGGTGTCCTGTTGCAAAATTATCCAAGCAGACCACATCATATCCTTTATTTAAAAAATACTCTGTCAAGTTAGAACCAATAAAACCAGCTCCCCCTGTAATTAAAATTTTATACATTTCTATGATTTAAAAATTTTTTTGAACCAACTTTTTTTATCCTTGGTCTGGCTGTAGCCATACCCATAACTATAATTATATCCATATCCTCCTGCACGTTTAGAAACATCATTCACTACAAAAGATACATTAGTCAATTTTGAGTCTCTTACCAGATCATTAGCAAAATCTATCAGGATATTTTTGGATACCGCAGATCTCACTACATAAAGTGTGGCATCGGCTGTATCCGCAATACTAAGGGTATCTGAAACCAACATAAGTGGTGCAGAATCTATAACTATATATGCATACTGAGAAGCCATCTGCTCAATAAGTTTTTGGTATCTTCCATTGGAAAGCAGTTCCTGTGGATTCGGAGGAATAGCTCCTGCGTAAATGACATCACAGAAAGGATTGGTCGTGGACGTATGGATAAGCTCATCTACATTCACTGAATCATCATACAGATACTCTGTAAGACCTTTTCTTTTAGTAGGTTCGCTGTCATAACGCTGGATCTGAGGGTTACGGATATCCGAACCAATCAGAAGACCTCTTCCGTTTTTGTTGGCTAGCGTAAGAGCAAGATTTACAGACACCAGTGTTTTTCCTTCCCCTTTTACCGAAGAGGTTACCATAATTATTTTGGCTGAGTCTTTTACCGGTAAAACAAATTTAAGATTGGAAACAAGTACCCTGAAGGCTTCTGCCAACTCTGTAAAGTCGTTCTTCTGCACCAAGTGGTTTTCGTTATCTTTAAGTGAAGGTATATCAACCAATACCCCTAATCCGGAACGTTCTTTAATGTCATCTCTTGAATAAATCTTATCATCCAAACTAAACAGTAAATAGAAAATGGCAAAAGGAATTAATAATCCCAGAAAAAATGCCCCTAACAGGATAATATTTTTCTTAGGAAAAACTGGAATTTCCTCAGTAAATGCAGGATTCACTATTTTGGCTTTCGGTACATTCACTGATAGGTTGATTGCATTTTCCTCTCTCTTTTGCAGAAGGAATAAAAACAACTGTTCTTTAAGATTCTGCTGACGCTCTATCCCTCTATAAATTTTAGATTGGCCCGGAACCTTTTCTATCGTACTCTTGCTTGTCGCAATCTGATTCTGTAATTGGGAAATCCCCGCCTGTACACTTACTTTCTGCTCACGAATATTATCCCGGATTATATCTTTTAAAGCTGCAATCTCTCTGTTCATTTCTATTACCGCAGGGTTTTCATTGGTTGCCTGTTTAAGGGTTTTATTTCTGCTGATAAGAAGAGAATTATACTGAGCAATCGATTGCTCCAATGAAGGGCTTAATCCTAAATTGGATGGCATAAGCTGACTGTTACCTTTCGAAGCCTCTGCTGTAAGAGAATTCAGAAGATCAAGCTGTGTCTGCTGAAGAAGAAGAGCTTTGGTATTATCACTTGTGTTTTGAAGTGCCAATTCGGCCTGAGCCTGTATATCAACAATATTATTACGGTTTTGGAAATCTTCTTTCTGATTTTCTACTCCCGAAAGATCCTTCGTAATAACCTCAAGTCTTTTGTCAATAAACTCCTGAGTATTCTGAGCCTGCAGGTTTTTATCTCTCTGACCGTCCAGATTATACTGTTTCGTCACTTCATTAAGAATAGCCTCTGACTTTTCAGGAAGAGATCCGATTAGGCTGATTTCCATCAGCATGGCCTTTTCTTCCGGTAGACTTACGCGTACTGTTTTTTCAAGTTTTTTTACTTTTTCAATAGGGTTCCAAAAAATAATTTTATATTCTGACTTAATGGCTACAGAAGAATTTCTTTGAAATATTGCTGTTCCAAAATCCAATTGTACAGGAATATTGAATTTCCCCACAATTTCTTTTTTCTTTTGGTCATGAAGTGTAAACTGGTCTCCCTTTATATCAGTTAAGGTATAAGCGGAGGACACAAACTTCTCTTTAGTATAAGTTAATATTTTTGCTGTTATAGGAGCTTTGGTAAACAGCTGCGAATCTTTAAATTCTCCGGCATTGAAATATTCAACATTGAGATTAAGATTTTCAACTACCTGCACGAGTATCGGTCGTGAATTCACTACTGCAGCCTCACTTTTCAGTTCATCCGCATTTCCCAGACCAATTCCGAGATTATTAAGATCAGACAAAGCTGAGGAAAGGTCATTTTGTTTTTTATCAAATTTGAGAGTCGTTTTCGACTGATATTGAGGTACACTATATCTAAGGTAAATATAAGCACCTATTACAAATAACAAAACAGAGGCAATAAACCACGGCCATTTGTAAAGGTATTTAGAAATAGTCTTTTTAATATTAAATTTTTCTTCTTTTGGCTGAAATTCCATCTGCTGCATATCTATCGTGTTAAAGCAATAATAAGCGTACCTGCCGTTAATAATGCACCAATAATCTGGAAGGTAAGAGCTCTGTTCGGGTTAGTATTGGCCTGAACCTGTTTGTTTTTATCCGGCTGTACATATAATATGTCGTTTTGCTTCATATAGTAGTACGGTGAATTTACAATATCAGATCTGCTAAGATCAACGTTCACGATCTGGTCTACTCCATCATCTCCGGTACGGATAAGCTTCACATTCGTACGATCTCCATAATCGGTCATATCTCCCGCAAGACCCAATGCCTGAAAGACATTAATCTTTTGTGAAACACTTTCTTTCTGTCCGGGATTTTTCACTTCCCCCAAAACGCTTACATTAAAATTTTTCAGAGTAATAGATACCATTGGATCTGTAAGATATCTCTTCAGACGTGATTCCAACTCCTGTTTTAGTTGTATCTGAGTCATTCCTTTAGTATATACATTTCCTAATACCGGAAAAGATATATATCCTTCCTCATTTACTAGATATTCACTAGGCTGTACATATTGATTGATTCCGGTATTTCCTTCACTACCTACTTTATTTATCGTATTAAGGTTGAAGGGCTTTACAGCTGTTTCATCAAGTGCAGCTACAAGAATCAGAAGAACATCTCCTTCCTGGATGTGTAATCCCTGGAATTTTGCTTTGGTAACTTCTTCTTCCATATTATGCCTTGACATGTATACCATATTTTGTTTCGGCTTACATGATAACAAAGTAACCGACAACAGTACCAGATACGTAATAATAGTTCTCTTCATATATTTTTTTAGTCTATTGGTGTTAACGCTCAATTTTATTTAGAATCTATGTTTATACTATAATTGGAGCGTGATACGTATTTCAATACATGATTATTAGTTTCACTTTTTTGTGAAAATTTTTAATGTATTATGTTGTTTTTAGATTAATTCTTCTCGATGCAATTTTCGTTCCGATTAAGATAATTTAGCAAAAATAATTACTTATTTTTTTGTTATTTATATATTTTTTACACTATGTTACTGATAGACTTCATATTCCGGTGTTTTATCTAAAATTTCAAATTCTGAATTGTTACTTATAAATTCCGGCACAATGATCTTCAAAATCTTGACAACCTGTAACCCATCTTTTTTTATCGCCGACCTCATAATCTGTTTACATAAAATTTCTATGTCTTCAAACTCCATCACCGGATCTTTTGATATCATGATTTTCTCATGATGGGTAGGAATAGTAGTAGAGTTATCTGTTAAGAGCTCTTCATATAGTTTTTCACCGGGTCTTAAACCAATAAAATCAATCTTAATATCAACATCCGGAGTGTATCCTGACAATTTGATCATCCTTTTTGCCAGATCCAGAATTTTAATAGGTTTCCCCATATCAAAAACATAAATTTCTCCTCCATTCCCCATTGTTCCTGCTTGAAGCACCAATTCACAAGCCTCAGGAATGGTCATAAAATAGCGAATAATATCCGGATGGGTAATGGTAACCGGGCCTCCCTTTTCAATTTGCTTTCTGAAATGCGGGATGACAGAACCATTAGAACCCAGTACATTTCCAAAACGCGTGGTAATAAATTTGGTTGTATTATCCGAAGAATCTTGCAAAGACTGCACAAAAAGCTCAGCAGCTCTTTTAGAAGCCCCCATTACATTGGTAGGGTTCACAGCCTTATCTGTAGATACCATCACAAAACGATCAACATTATATTGTCTGGATAACAACGCTAAGTTTTTAGTTCCTCCAATATTTACAAAAATAGCTTCGTGCGGATTATCTTCTATCAAAGGAACATGCTTGTATGCTGCAGCGTGATAAACTATTGAAAAACTGTAATCTTCAAATAGCTTTTCCAGTCTGTAAAGGTTGGAAATATCTGCCAGCACAAACTTGAATTTTTGATTGGGAAACCTTTCCAACAATTCAAGCTTCAGTTCATGCAAAGGTGATTCTGCCTGATCCACAACGACAATAAGTGATGAATCCAGCTGAGCAACCTGTCTTACAATTTCACTTCCAATAGACCCGGCTCCACCGGTAACCAAAATACTTTTATTATAATGACGGCTTTTCACCTCTTCACTTTCTATTTTTATCGGTGCACGGTCTAATAAATCTTCAATCTGAAGAGGACGAATTCCCCCAATAATACCTTCCTCTTTCGTGTGATTGACATTTGGGGCCTTTAATATTTTCAATCCTTTATCTAATGCTAAAGCCGTCCAATCTTCCATCTTGGGTCTGGGCATTGTTTCATTGATTAAAATCGCATCAAACTGACTTACCCAATGATCATTCCTAAGAAGGTTCTGCTTATTATAAATCTTGTGTCCAAGTAACATTGCTTTTTTAGAGTCTGGTCTGGCACTAAGAAATCCCGCTAACTGATACGCATGACCCGGATTATGAATAATAGCATTCGCTAATGATACAGATTCACCTTCTACACCTATAACAGCAATTCTTATTTTACATGGATCTTTCTTAGAATCCCTAAACATTCTAAAAAGCTGCTTGGTTACCATTCTGAAAAAGAACATCAGAAAAGTAGAAATAAAGAAAAACAAAAAAAGAACAGGATACAGGTACACTGGTTTACCCAGTATAAGTTCTGATATAAAATTTAATCCAAGCAGAACGATAAGAGTACTACCTGAAGCCCATACAATTTTAAAGAAGTCAAAAAAAGTTGAGTATCTTATAATTCCCGCATATGTTTTGAACAAAAACATAAAGAAAATATTGATCCCAATAATCACAAAAATCTTTTCATTGAAATATTCAATAAAATTAATCTTTACCTGAAGGCTTTTTAAGAACAGATATGAAATTAAAATTGAAAAAGAAAAAATCGAAATATCAATAAAAAAAACCAGCCATCTAGGTAAATACCTTAACTCTTTGATCCTGAAAACATTCCCCATATTAAAAAAATAGAACTAAAAAGCATTAAAACTTTATTTAATTCAACATTTGGTGTCTTTTTTTTTCAAAGCAAATGTAACAAATTATTATTTACATATTCAATACCATAGATCAATTTTTGTTCATAAAAAAATAAAAAAACAACTATATACTTTAAACTGAATCATATATGCTTTTAGTATTTTAAAAAATTAACAAATTTTCGGAAACTCTAAAAAAAATGTTAAAAAAAGTAGACATATCTTGTCTTTAAAATCACGAAAACAACCTAAAACACTAGAAAAACACCACTTCTAAATTTTTATTCTATGAAAACTTTTTTTAAGATTCACACAAGTTTGAAAACTTAATTATTCACAATTCGTAGGAGAAATTATAATTTAATAATGAATAAAATTTGCCATTTATTAAAAACGACCTAATCAATTTACTTATTTAACAATAAAAATTAAACGAAGCTTAAATAAAGCTTAAAAAAAAATTAAAAAAACAAATTTGATATTTTCTCGGGTCTATTTGTATGAATTTTGGCACACAAAAAAAATTTTATACAATCAATTTTGTTCAGGAAATTATAATGTAAGATCTGTTAAACTATTTTTTGCCACTCAATTCTCCGTCCAGAGATATTATTTAAGTTTTTCCAATAATGCTTTTCTTAAAAATCACATCATGCTTTAGTTTTTTCAAACCAATAAATACACTTGTAGTAGAAGGCGATTAAGGTAAGTGTAGTATATAAGTAGTATGGGTTAAAACTTAAATTTATAAAAAAAATAAAGGGTGTGAATATATTTTTATTCTACATTTGATCGTCACCAAAATTGACATTAATACATTAATTTAACAAAAACCATATCACAAACAAATATATTTTATCTTTTTAGCAATCTAAAAAATAACAATTAACTCAAAACACTGAAAATTATGAAATTACACAAGAAAATTTTGCTTGGATCATTTATTTCGATGGCAATGGTATCATGTAATACTACCAACGACAATATAGAGGAAAAAAGCCCGGAAGCACAAACTGCATTAAACGCAGGTACGTCGGCAGATTTTGCAAATACACAAATGTGTAAAGATGTTTATCTTCCCGGAGAAGGTTATATTCCAGGAACCGCCTCAAAGGGAGCGGTTGTTTCCAGTAAAAAATGGCCAAATGGAAGTGTGATCACCGTAAAGCTTACCGGAGGTACTACTAAAGTTCGCAACAAAGTAATGCAATATGCACAACAATGGTCCCAATATGCCAACATCACCTTTCAGTTTGTTACCAGCGGTACCGCACAGATTCGTGTTTCCTTTATCTCTGGTGCAGGATCTTATTCATATATAGGAAAAGACGCACTTAGTATAGCCTCTAATCAGGAAACGATGAACTTTGGTTGGTTTAATGATTCAACAACTGATACGGAGTTCAGCAGAACAACCATTCATGAATTTGGACATGCACTTGGCATGATTCATGAACACCAACATCCTTTGGCTGCTATCCCGTGGGATAAACCTAAGGTATATGCCTATTATGCAGGTGCTCCCAATTATTGGACTCAAGCTCAGGTAGATAATAATCTGTTTGCAAAATATTCAACCACTCAGACACAATATAGTGCTTATGATAAATTGTCAATTATGCACTATAGCATCAGTTCAAATTTGACTACAAACGGATTTAGTGTTGGTAATAACACAGTTTTATCAGCTACAGATAAGCAATTTATTGCAACAGTATATCCAAAAAGCTAAAGATTTGTACACCTCTGATTATACAAGGTATATTTATCTTATACATCATTCAAAATAACAAGAAAAGCACTATTACCTAATAGTGCTTTTCTTTATTATATATAGGATACAGACTATAAACTTTACTGTTATTATTTTTTATGTATTCAACTTTTTTCTCAACACAAAGATTAATTCAATAGCATTAAAATAAGTTTCACTAAAATAAAAATCGCCCTATGAGTAGGGCGATTTGTGACTGCAAAGTGTAATTTCCGAACATTTTGATAGGAGATTTAAACAAACCTACTGAATTTCATGATCCATAAATAGTTTTTAAATCCAACACAATAGCTTTGCTCTTTCAGAGATCACGGTTTATTTTACCGGAGAATACAGCTTTTTCCTTTTCAGAAAATCAATCAGTTCTTTGGGGCGGTCGGTTTGAATACTGTTGATATTATTTTTTACAAACCATTCGTAAGCATCCGGGTTTTCAAGCACTAGATCATCGTGATGTCCTGCACTTTGTTGTGGCCATAGAGAATTCACCCAAACCCTGGCTCCGCTTTTCTGAATCTCTTTAAAATTGATCATGTGACTTTCATCTGAACCTAAAGTCAATTCAAAACCATAGACTTTGTAATGGTTCATGTAGTCATTTATTTTGGCCCAGCCTTCATGATTGGCCAACCGAACAATAGGCATATAATGGATGTCATTTTTAATAGCTCTATATTTTCTATTGAATTCTTCGTAAGTTGCAGTACCTTTAAAAAGAACTTCATCAAAAAGATTTCTTTTCTTTAAAACAGGATAAACAAGATCAAAATAATCAAACGCCTTATCGAGATTGATGAATATTTCCCCTTGTGTTGTATCCAATATTTCGTCAAGAGTAGGAATCCTCATTTGTGTAGGAACGCCCAGTCCATCTTTCAGATAAAATTTTTTAATTTCTTCCAACGTATAATCGGAAGGCTTTCCTTTTCCTGTAGTCGTCCTGTCTATGGTATTATCATGCATCAAAACGAGTACACTATCTTTGGTAAGAGCCAAATCTATTTCCACCATATTAACGCCTTTTTCAATCGCCCTTTTCACAGCCATGACAGAGTTTTCCGGAGCCTCTCTCCAATCTGCCCGGTGGGCAATCACCATTATTTTATCATGAGGAAATTTTGAAAGAGAAATATGATTTTGCCCCAGAACCATTCCTGAGACGAATAACAGTGCATAAATGAATTTCTTAGTTTTCATACTTCAAGTTTTTTGATTTCAAATACCGGATCAGCTCCTCTGGTCTGTCGGTTTGAATAATATTAGCCCCTTTTCTGATTATCCAGCCCCAGTTTTCATCAGGATTATCCATCGCTTTATCATCATCATGCCCCGCACATAATTCCGGCCATAAGGCATTGATCCAGATCATCGCATGAGCATCGCGGATCAGTTTTAATAATTCATCAGCTTTCGGGCTATCATCTTTAATAATCACTTCATACGCTACAGGACTTAACATTTTAGAAAAATCCCGGATATATTCTGTAGGATTAATCACCTCATCTCTTTTATAAATACTGTAATCTTCCGGCCAAACCATAGGCATATAGATGATATGATCCAGTTTTTGTCCAACTTCTTTTTTTAATTCCGAGGCTTTTTTATTTCCCTTCAGAATAATCTGTTCTGTGGTTCCCGTTTTTTCAGTAAGTAGCCTTACCTGTTCGATAAAGTCCCAGCCTTTATCCAGATTCAGCATGATTCTTTTACCTTTAACGAAATTCAATACTTCTTCGAGCGTAGGCACTTTTTCTCTTGTAGGCATCCCTGCGCCGTTTTTAAGAAATAAAGGCTTTATCTCAGCAAGCGAAGCTTCTGAAACTTCTCCTTTCCCAGTCGTTGTACGATCTAATTTTTTATCGTGCATTACAATCAGTTGGCCGTCTTTTGTTTTCTGCAGATCTATTTCTACAATATCAACACCCAATTTCATAGCTCCTTCTATGGCTTTTACTGAATTTTCAGGATAATTCCTCCAGTCTCCTCTATGGGCAACGACCAGGATTTTATTTTCCGGAATTCTCTGTTTGAAATAATTGGTCTGTGAAAGAGCCATTTGGGCGATCAACAACCCCAGCAAAAAGCTTATTTTTTTTATATTTTGTAATGTATAATGATTCATTTTTTATTGTATTTGAAATTAATATCCCGGATTTTGTTTAATGGCCGGATCTGTATTAATCTGACTCTGAGGAACGGGCATCAGAAGATTATAGCTTTTAATTACCGCCGTATTATATCCGGGAGTATTCTGAAAATGAGCGGTCATTATAGAAATAGCTTTTCCGGTCCGAACAAGATCAAACCACCGATGACCTTCTCCTACCAGCTCCTTTCTTCTTTCCAGCGCAATCTCATCCAGCAACTGTTGTTCCCCGGACAAGTTTACAGGGGTTAATCCCGCTCTGGTTTTAATCTTATTTAAATAGAGATTGGAACTGGTGAAATTATTTGTTTTTGCATAACATTCCGCCATTAAAAGAAAGACATCTGCCAGACGAAGTACAACCGTATTACTTCCGCCATCAACGATAGCATCGGATGTTTTAACTAATTTTTTGCTGTATGGCACTCCACTCGGAGTCAGTCCTACAAAAGCATTCCTCCTCAAGTCTCCCGACGAAAAAACAGCATACACTTCTTTTGTTGGCAGATTATGTCCCTTTGCTCCCGATATAAACCCTGAAGGACTGAACATCTGATACGCCTGGCTTCCCTCCGTATTTCCGTTTAAACCTGAAGTAAACTGAACATCAAAAATGATTTCAGCATTGTTTTTATTGGAGGGATCAAATATTTTGGTCACATCCATAAGCAGACTGTATCCCAATGGCTCTATCTTTTGTAAATAAGGCAGAGCTTCCGAATATCTGTTTCTCGTCATCAGCACTTTCCCCAATATCCCAAGTGCCGCTCCTTGGGTTACCCTTCCCTTTTGAGAAGCAGTGGCGGGTAACAGATCAATGGATGCTTTAAGTTCTGTTTCAATAAAATCATAGACGGTTTCTACCGGAGTTCTTCCCTGCCCAAAATATTCATTTACATCTGTCGTTTCTTTGGTAACCAGAGGAACATCGCCGAAAATTCTTACCAAATTGAAATACATTAAGGCTCTAAGAAATTTCATTTCTCCGGTTCTGGTATTTTTCAGGGTCTGATCCATAGCTATCCCTCCTATCCTGTTTAAGACAATATTAGCTTGCTGTATTCCAACATAATGATCTTTCCAGGTACTTCCGAGCAGGGAATTATTAGGCTGAATGGTGAAAAAATCAAACTCTCCGTATGTAAAGCTATCATTGGCAGGAACCTCATCAAACGTATTATCGGATGGTATTTCCCCAATAGCCGGCATAGCCAGTTGATACTGACCGTTGTATTGCAGCGATGCATATACTGCATTCACTCCCTGTTCAAGCTGCGCTTCATCTTTATAAAAATTAGCAGTTACTTTTGTGCTTTCCGGAGATGTATTCAACAGATCTGAAGAGCAGGACTGCAATAAAAACAATCCTAATAACGGTATATATATTCTTTTCATTTTTTTAAATTTATTCATTGAAATAGGGATTAAAATTTCATATTCATCCCAAAAGAATAGACTTTTGCAATCGGATAATATCCGCTGTCATAGCCCTGGGTAAGGATGCTGTCCGAATTGGCATCCAGATTCTGCCCCCGGTAGGATGTAAATGTTAAAAGGTTATTACCTACAAAATACAGCTGTATAGACTTCACTTTCAACTTGGATACCAGCTGGTCCGGAAGATTATAAGCCAGCTTTACTGAGCGCAGCCGCACATAATCTCCGTTTTTAAAGAAAATATTGGATGTTCTCGCTTCCTTTCTGTTATTGGAAAAGTTCATATTCGGCATAGCGTAGATTCCATTGGGATTGGTTACAGGATTATATCTGTTATCAAAATAATACTGTGACGGAACTCCAAATCCTTCTCCGGATTCTGAAATACTCACCATATCTCCGTTATATATTTTCCGGCCTAATTCACTGTATAAAGTAAAATTCAGTTCAAAATTTTCATACCTGAAAGAATTGGTTAATCCTAAGACATATTTGGGAATTCCGGAACCAAAGCTTTTTTTGTCGTTCGTATCAATCTTCCCATCTTTATTCAGATCTTCCATGATGTAATCTCCTACCATAGTTCCGGAAATATGAGGCGAGTTATCAATTTCAGTCTGGGATTTATACACTCCCAAAATATTATAGCCGTACATTTCAGCAATGGACTCACCTACTTTGGTAATGGCAAAATTATTGGCTCCTGCTACAATCTGAGTTTGTCCACCAGCCAGGGCCAATACTTTATTTTTATTCATTGAAAAGCTCAGATTATTTGAATACTCAAAGCTTTCGCCTATATGAAGAGGTTTTAAGGACACCTGTATTTCCAGTCCATTATTTCTCAGCTTTCCAATATTCTGTAACGATGTGCTGTATCCTGACTGCTGCGGAACCGGCACATCCAACAATAATCCATCCCTGTTCAGCACATAATAATCTGCCGACACATTGAGATATTTATTAAAAAGTCCGAAATCAATTCCAACATTTTTAGATTCAGATTTTTCCCATGAAATATTAGGATTGGGGGCTGTGGAAGAACGGTAACCCGGTGCCAGAATTCCACCGAATACATAGTTTTCCTGAGCCATGAGTGAAAGGGCTCCAAAATTTGGGATCTGATTGTTTCCATTGCTTCCGACGCTGAATCTGAATTTCAGAGGATCCAGAATATTGTTTTTAGGAAAGAAATTTTCTTTACTTACCGTCCAACCCAATGAGACAGCATAGAAATCTCCCCATTTTGTATTAACTCCGAAACGCGAAGAACCATCTCTTCTGTAAGATGCCATAAAGCTGTATTTTCCCTGATAGGAATAGTTGAACCTTGAAAAATAAGAAATAAGAGTCCATTTATACTGATCTGCATCTACTTTAAAAGAAGTTCCACCCCCAATATTAGTGATGCTGTTATCAGGAAATCCAGCAGCCAGAGTAGTCACCTTATTAGATTCCTCCTGCTGATAAGACTGCCCTGCAATCACATTGAACGAATGGTCACCTACCTTCTTATCATAGGTCAGCAGGTTTTCGATCAGATAATTTTTCGTAATATATTCTGTCCTGCTTGCTGTGGTTACATCCGGAGCCGCCGTTCTGTAGCTTCCAACCGTTGAAGGATCAAAGAAATTGTATTCATAGCTGGTATAATCTCCACCTGCGGAAACTTTATATTTAAAGTCTTTCAGAAAATTCCATTCTCCGAATATATTCCCGAATGTTTTGAATAATGAATATCTTCTTTTCGTCATTTCTGCTATAGCTACAGGGTTTTCCACCAAAGCACCGTCAGTAGGTGTATTGGCTTTTATCTGTTGTGAAATAAGGAGGTTTCCGTTGGCATCCCGGGGAGCAAAGAAAGGATACATCGTTGTTGCCATCTGAAGAAGGTTGTAGGTACGTCCTCCATTCACCATATCAAAAAGACTTCCCTGAGCAAAAGATGGGGTCATGGAAACACCGAATTTCAGCTGATCCGACATTTGGGTCACGAGATTGATATTCCCGGAATATTTTTCGTAGTCTGTTCCGATCAGTATTCCTTTTTGATTCAGGTAACTTCCGGTAAAGGAGTATTTCGTTTTATCATTTCCGCCCAGCACATTTAATGAGATATTACTCATCGGTGCAGGCTTCAGAACCGTTGAGTACCAATCGGTGTCTGTAAGACCTTTTTCTTTGTTTAAATATGGGGTAAGATAACCGGGGATCAGCTCTCTTAAAGTAGCTCCTTTGGAAACCCTTGTGGCATTGTCATCAGCAGCACTTCTGTTGGCCCCTTTCGAAAGATAGTTGTTATCTCTGGCTTCTTTCATAAAAGTTGCCATGTCATAGGCATTAACAAACTTTTCGTTATCACTTCTGGTTTGAATTCCGTAGTAAGAGTCCAGTGTATATTCCAGCTTTCCTTTTTTTCCTTCTTTCGTTTGAATGAGAACCACACCATTTGCACCCCTGGAACCATAAATGGCCGTAGATGCAGCGTCCTTCAGAATATCAATAGTGGCAATGGAGTTGGGATCAATAGAATTCAGATTCGTACCTTCTGTTAATGGAAATCCATCCACAACGATTAAGGGATTAGCACCCGCCGTCAGAGTCCCGATTCCCCGAATTCTGATATTCGGTGATGCTCCGGGATTGGCATTGGACTGGGTGATCTGAATTCCTGTCGCTTTTCCCGCAATCATATCGCCAAAGTTGCCGGAAGCCACTCCTTTCAGGTCCTTTTCTCCTATAGAAGCAATAGATCCGGAAATATCCTTTTTATTTTGCTTTCCATATCCAATCAATACGACCTCTTCAATCTTTTTTTCCTGGTCAGGAATCGTATCATTTTTTGAAATACGGATTTTATCCGTTTTGTTTTGTGTCACAGGTTTAGCAGAAGTTCTTCTGACCGTAACGACCCTGTTCTGAATGCTGAACTCTACCGGATAGTTTTTCTGTAAATAATCCAGTGTTGTCTGTAAGGAAGTGTAATCGATCTTCCGGTCATCTACCAAAATATCCTCCAGATCGGAAACGGAATAGAATACCTGTGTTTTTGTTGTTTTGCTGAGCTTTTCCAAGACTTTCGTAATGGGCAGTTCTGCAGCAGCACAGGAAGAATGTAAGAAAGGAGGTATTCCGTGGGCATAAGATAATTGTGATGTGCACAAAAATCCCAGCACGGCAATACTAATTGCTGTTTTTTTCATAAATTCGCAAATGTTAATTTTTAAACTTTTACCGGTTTTTAAATTGAATAATCAGCATCGATACGCCAATATCGGTGCTTTTCTATTTTAATATAATCTCTTTGTCATTGATTTTTTCAGGTTTAAGATTGAACGGGAAGCTGATGACAGAAAGTACTTCATTTAAGTTTCCTGTGAATGCTCCGCTTACTTTTTTATTTCTAAACTGAGAAGGATATGATATACTGATATTATAGGTATTCTCCAGCTGATCCACCGCCTCAGAATAGGCTGAATGGTCAAAAGTAAAGTGCTTTTGTTTTTCAGGATGGTAATAGTGATAATCCTTTTTCTGTGCATCATTGATCCAGATTTCTTCAGGCAACAGATAAGTGATAGTGCTTCCGTGCGCTATTTTTACTTTTCCCTCAAATAATTCCACCTTTTTTTGTGCTGATTTCTGATCCAAAAAGAACTGAGTTCCCAAAACCTGAACATCAAACTCACCGGCATTAATTCTGAAAGGTCTCTTCTTATCCTTAGCTACATTGAACCTTCCCCGTCCCATAAAAACCATTTTCCGGTCTTTTTTACCAAAATCTTTATCTAAAACAAGTCTGCTGTAAGGGTTCAGTTCTACTTTACTTCCATCGGGCAGTTCAAATGATTTTCTACTTGCTGATGTTTCATAGACATACTTCCTCTCCGCTCCATTTGCTGAAGTCTGGCTGGCTGTTTTAAAAACGATAAAAAAAGCAAAAAAAGGAACCAGCACAGCAGCGGCCCAATAGAATTTTTTAACAGAGTTTTTCTTTTTAATCTTCGCTTCAATTCCTGTCCAGATCTTACGGTCTGTAAGATCATCCATTGTATCCTGCGTTTCGGAAGCTGATTTCCAGGTTTTTTCAAATTCTTCTTCTACACTCATGGGATATCTATTCTCGTTTGTAAAGGGTATTTACCAATAAATACGCAGGAATAGAAAATCGTAAACCCTATTTTTTAAGATTTAACAAATAGTTCATATTAGAAGGCGAAAAAGATTAGTGAAGATTAATTTTTAAAAAGCTGATCGCTTTATTGATGTGTTTTCCAATGGCGACTTTGGAAATTTTATTTTCTTTGGCTAAATGGGAATAGCTGAGTTTTTCAATTTTGTGCTGAATAAACAGTTCTTTGGTTTTCTCAGGCAGTTTATCCAGCAGAATTTCAATTTTGGATATCTGTTCTTCCATAAAGGCTTCCTCCAAAATCTCATCTTCAGTTTCCGGAATCTCATTTTGATCGGAAGAAATCAATATCATTTTATTTTTACGGTAAAAATTGGCAACTTCCTGTTTACTTGTTTTGAAAATAATAGCTTCTATTGCTGAAGAATCTGTCGTTTTGTGCGTATGTTTCCAGACATGCACAAATATATCCTGCATAATATCTTCTACATCCTCATCTCTCTGGACGTATTTTCTTACGAAGAAATAAACTTTATGTTTATATTCAGAATATATTTTTTTGAATTGCGCCATTGTGCGTCCTATAAAAATAGCACCCCAAAAGTATCCATAATAAATTCATCCTGGATTAATACTATATTAATTTTCAAAAGCTTTATGAAATACCTGCACGTTCAGTACTCCACATTTTTCACTTTTGCTTCTTTAATTTGCTTATGCTTTTGATTTTAATATTATGACCGCAGAAGGTATATTTTTCGAACACCTTGTCGAAGATTTGACCAAACCTTCAGCCAATACCACTAAACGAAATGAATTGAAGGATTTTCGTAAAAAATAGGATGTTTGATCATCTGTTGATTTTTGATGTACATACTAAGAATCCTTAAATGTATATTCATCATACACTGTATTGATCAGCTGATCAGAATTGATATTTCGTGAAAAAATAGGATAATGAAAGCGATCCAGTTTATTTAAAATACGTATAAGCTCCATCTTTTCATGATAATTGAGATTTCCAGCTACGATATGGGTGGCCTGACGAATCTTTTCCATTTGATTTTCCAGGATCAACAATCCTCTTTCAGTAATACGGATTAACTTACTGCGTTTATCCAAATCAGAATCTGTCTGTTCAATAAGCCCCTGACGTAACAGCCTGGCAATAATTAGCATACCCACAGGCTTATCATGAATATTTTTCTTAATAAGCGCCATCTTACTCATCTCACCAAAAGCCTTTAGATTAATCAGATAAATAAAGTCTTCCTGGGTAGAGAATTCCGAATCCGAGATTGCAGATTTTGAGTAGGTTTTCGCATATCGGTTAAGATGAACAAGCAATGTACTTATGGCACTTTCCGGCGTTCTTCCATTTTCCTTCCCTTCCCAATAAGGTTCTTCGGAATGGTCTTGTTGCTTATTATTATCCTTATCAGAAATCCATGCTTTAAAACCTTGAATAGTTCCCGGATACAAATCAGGACAAGCCTGGACTTCGGTTTCAAACTCCTGCAGTAAGTCTATAAAATCTTTAATAAGTGTATAATTCATATCCGTTAAATAGTTTACAAAAATACCTAATTCCTTAAAGAGTTTTGCAATATATGATCAAAACTATATTAAATAGAATTGATTAAGCTGCTCTTCACATAATACACGGATGACTTCAATCCAGCGGTCCTCATCATTCAGACAAGGTATATAGGTGAATTTTTCACCACCCGCTTCCAGAAACTGCTCTTTTCCTTCAACGGAAATTTCTTCCAGAGTTTCCAGGCAGTCTGAAACAAATGCAGGACAAACAATGGCAAGATTTTTAATTCCTTTTTGTGGAATAGTTTCTAATGTATGATCCGTATAAGGCTCTATCCATTTGTCTTTTCCTAATCTGGACTGAAAAGAAACAATAACCTTATCTTTTGATAATTCAAGCTTTCTGATCACCCGATCGGTGGTATTAAAACACTGGTGACGATAACAAAATGAATGACTGGGATTTGTATCTTTATAACAGCAATCATTCATATTACAGGTCTTTGTGGGATCTGTTTTATATATATGCCGTTCGGGAACACCATGGTAAGAAAATAATAAAGCATCAAAATCTTCCGGAAGTTTCTCCCTGATGCTTTCCGCCAAACAGTCTGTATATAAATCCCGGTTATAAAAAGGTTGTACGTAGTTGATTCTTACACCTGGAAATTTTTTCTTTCTGATCTCTTCTGCTTTTTCAATAACAGTTTCAGTGGTACTCATTGCATATTGTGGATAAAGGGGAAACAGTACAATTTCCGTGATTCCTTTTTCAACAAGATTCCTGATACCTGTCTCAATACTTGGTTCAGCATATCTCATTCCTATTTCCACAGGGATGTCTATCCGTTTTTGAAGCTTTTTCCTAATCTTTTCTGTAATAACGATCAATGGTGAACCTTCATCTGTCCACACCGTTTTATAGGCTTCGGCAGATTTTGCAGGTCTTGTTTTCAGGATAATTCCCTGAACAAGAAGTGCACGAAAGATCCAGCGGTAGTCAATTACCTTTTCATCCATTAAAAATTCATCCAGATATTCCTTTACATCTTCTACCGCAGTAGATCTCGGAGAGCCAAGATTGATTAATAAAATTCCTTTTTTAGCCAATGTTATTTATTTATTAGTGAATAGTTATATTACCGATTATTCTGCCAATGCTTCTTTGTAAGCCTTTAATGCTCTTTCTCTGGCTTTTGTATGTTCCACGATGGGTTCTTCCCTATAGTCTTCCGGAAGCCACTTTCTGATATACTGAGTATCTTTATCAAACTTTTTTGTTTGTTCATAGGGATTGAATATCCTGAAATAAGGCGCTGCATCACAACCACAGCCCGCGGCCCACTGCCAGTTTCCATTATTGGCAGCCAGGTCATAGTCCAGCAATTTTCCAGCAAAATACGCCTCTCCCCACCGCCAATCAATAAGCAGATGTTTAGTAAGGAAACTTGCCGTGATCATTCTTACCCTGTTATGCATGAATCCGGTTTCATTGAGCTGCCTCATTCCGGCATCTACAATCGGATATCCAGTTTTACCTTCACACCATGCCTTAAATTCTTTTTCATCATTCCTCCAAACAATATTCTCATATTTCTTTTTAAAACAGTGATGGACAACACTTGGGAAATGATACAGGATCTGCATGAAAAATTCTCTCCAGATCAGTTCGTTAAGCCAGACTTCATTATGTTTAACAGCATATTGTACACATTCCCGGATCGAAATGGTCCCAAAACGAAGTGCAATACCAAGATGGCTAGTACGATCCATTGCAGGAAAATCCCGGTACTCACCGTAAAAGTTTATTATATCCCTGTACAGTTTGGGTTCAGCATAATCAAGATCCGTTTTCTCAAATCCAATATCTTTCAATGAAATGATTTCTGAAGGTCCTTCATAATTTGCAAAACCATCCCTGTTAACCGGAACAATTTCTATATTTTTCAGATTCTCCTTCCACTTCTTTGAGTAGGGAGTGAAAACAGTATATGGAGAAAGGTCATTTTTCAGAATATTATTTTTCTCAAAAATGACTTGATCTTTAAAATTCCGGAATTGGATATGATGTTTTAACAATAAATCAGCTATCTGCCGGTCTCTTTGTATAGCTTCCGGCTCATAATCCCTGTTGCTAAAGACAGTGTCAATATTGAAATCCTGGATTATTTTTTTAAAGACCTCTATGGGAGTACCATAATAAACATAAAGTCCACTGTTATATTTTTTCAGATCTTTATGAATCCCCTGTAAAGCCTGATGGATATAATCTACCCTTTTGTCCCTTCTATCCTCAAGTTGATTCAGTATATCAGTATCAAAAATAAATACCGGAATAACCTTTAATCCTGAATTAAGCACATGGTAAAGC
The DNA here is from genome assembly GCF_016756935.1 of Chryseobacterium sp. KMC2. Lineage (NCBI taxonomy): Bacteria > Pseudomonadati > Bacteroidota > Flavobacteriia > Flavobacteriales > Weeksellaceae > Chryseobacterium > Chryseobacterium sp. KMC2. The sequence continues at coordinate 123,235 of NZ_JAESIT010000002.1, read as the reverse complement.
CCTATATTATCTTCCAGTCTGAGATCTCTTCTGAACCAAAAAACATTCACTTTATTCATGGTTTTATCTGTTTAAAAAATATAGATATTTGTTTTCTGTAATTGAAGCACAAATATACTAATAAATAAACTAAAAAGAATATTAATAAACTAAATTATACAATATTAAATTGACTGAATAAGTATGAGTAAAAAAAAGAATGAATATAGAGGGAAGAAAATTATGAATAGAAATGTATAATCAATAGGTCTTATCGAATTCAGATATAAATAAACTAAATATCATCCTAAAACAATAAATGCCCGGAACTTCTAGTCCCGGGCATTATTAAACTAACTTTAATTTGTTTTCTTTCTCCATTCTGCTTTCACATCTTCCGCAGCATCTTTGGTCCTTTCCCAAGCGTCATCGGCTTTATCTTTTATATCTTCCCATGCATCTGAAAAATTCGATTTTACTCTTTCCAGCCAATCTTCCTGAGTTGCTTCCTGATCATTAGCTCGTTTTTCATTGATATAATCTTTGGCTTTGTCTGCTAACTCATTGATCTTCCATTTTGCATCATCAGCTGCATTTTTTAAAGAATTTTTTGTTTGGTCTACTGCATTTTCCGCTTTGTTGTACTCTGAATTATTCATAATATAATATTTTAGTAATTGGTATATAAATAAACAATCTTCATGCCTAAAAAATAATTTTTGTGTTAAAAAAATATTAAAATCATTTTTATCAGAGGTAAATTTATCCAGTGATGGATCTATCCTCCCCTCCTGAAAAAGTAGCTATGTAGAAAATAGCTCCGTCCTGTGTCAAGTTCCTTTGTTGTTAACTCAGCCAATATTAATCTGGAAAGTAATCCATTAATTTGCTGGACTTCCTTTTTTGCGGGTATATCGAGGGGCAGCCTTTGGAGTAGTGGTTTTAGCTCCAATTGAGGGAGACAAGTAAGAAGCAGCAGTAATAGTAATGATGCTTAAAAAATTTAATATGGTTATAAATTTAATCCTATGAAAATCCTATAAATATATAATTTTAAAAAATTATTGGATAAACGTTTAACCAAATTTAATAACCATCATACTATAATGTAACAATTCGTTAACATTAAAACAACTAATCTAACGCAATTAATTGAATAACAATACATTATATTTAAATTAAAAATCCTGCGAATTTACATTATTTTCTTAAACCACCAAAAAAATACTACTATTGTTTTTTTAGTATTTTATGAAATACTTTTGCGTTTTAAACCATTAAATGAAAAGACCTTCTATAAAAGATATTGCTACATTGGCAGGAGTTTCCGTAGCCACAGTATCTTATGTTCTCAACAGAAAGGAAGGACAGCGTATCAGTGAAGAGACGCGGAAAAAAATTTTCGAAATTGCTGAAACGATTAACTATACCCCCAATAAGATAGCAAAAAGCCTTAAAACCAATAAAACGAAGCTTCTGGGACTTATCGTTGCAGATATTTCCAATGAGTTCTATTCACATATGGCGAGGAGCCTGGAAGATAGGGCTTTAAAACTCGGTTACACTCTGATCATTGGTAGTTCTGATGAAAATGCAGAAAAATTTAAAAAACTCACAGAGCTTTTTTCACAGCAACAAGTAGACGGAATGATCGTTGCTCCGGTATCCGGTTCAGAAAAAACACTTGAAAGTCTTATCCATATTAAATACCCCATTGTAACTATTGACAGGTATCTTAAAGGGGTTAGCATTCCCGGGATTACGATTGATAATCAGGAAATAGCAGAGAGTACAACCAACTTACTGATCAGTAAGAGTTTCAATAAAATAATCTATATAGGTTACAAAACTGAGCTTCCGCACCTGCTAGACCGTCAGCACGGTTTTGAAAAGGCAGTAAAATCTTCAGAAAAACCGGTTGAAGAACAATATCTTTTGGTAGGATTAGAAAATATAGCAGAAGAAGTGCATTTACAGCTGGGAAAAATGCTGGGAAAAGCACCAGAAAATACAGCACTGTATTTCTCCAGTAATAAACTTGCAGTAGCCGGTCTTTCCTATATTGTTAAAAATAGTATAAAAGTTCCGGAACAGGTATCTGTAGTAGCATTTGATGAAACTGATGCCTACGACCTTTTCCCAACGGAGATCACCTATATTCAACAGCCTATCAAAGAAATGGCTGAAGAGGCCATTAAGCTGCTGGATGGGCAGATCAGCGATTATGCCACAACTGGAAAAAGGGTTACATTATCAGCAAAACTGGTCTATAAAGCATCCTTAAAATAACCAAATTTACAGTCAATCATTTTTTTTATACACTAACTTAAACGTTTAACCTAATATGAATACAAATAAATTTAACTACGTCGTATGCTTTGGAGAGGTTCTGTGGGATATCTTCCCCTCTGGTTCCAGAGCTGGTGGTGCGCCATTTAATGTAGCCTACAATCTTTTCAAAATGGGAATTGATACCAAAATGCTTAGTAGGGTCGGAAATGATCAATTAGGACATCAGCTTCTCAGCCAAATTGATCAATGGGAAATAACAACAGATTTTATACAGGTAGATCAGGAAAGACCTACGGGAACTGTCCTTGCGAATTTCGATGAGCATGGAGAGGCTCAATATGAAATTGTAAAGGAAGTGGCCTGGGATTATATTGAGGTTCTTCCAAAACATAAAGAATTGATTCAGAATTCTAAGGCATTTGTTTTTGGAAGTTTAATCGCCAGAAACGAAGCTTCCAAAAAAACACTACTGGAACTTTTAGAACATTCAAAATTCAGGATATTTGACGTTAATTTCCGCCCTCCATTCATTGATTTTGACTTTATTAAGAGCCTATTGTACAAAGCTGATCTTGTCAAAATGAATAAAGCAGAACTTAGAACAATTCTGGAATTTCTCGGTGTAGATTATATTGATGAAGATACAAGTATCAGACATCTTCAGAATTATTTTGACCTCAATGAAATCATTCTTACCAAAGGGAGTAAGGGTGCCAGATATTTTGTAGGCAGTACGTCTTATAATTTTCCGGCAGTTCATATTGAGATTGCAGACACGGTAGGAAGTGGAGATTCGTTTCTTGCAGGGTTTCTGTCTAAAAGGATCCAGGGAACATCGCCAGAAGAGATTATGAAGCAAGCAACATCATTAGGTGCTTTTATCACTTCAAAATCTGGAGCATGCCCGGATTACACCTATGAAGAATTTAGAACATTCAGAGAAAATAACTCCTGTAAAACTTCTTAAAACAAATACTATGACTACTCCAAAATTTACAGATAAGAAATATTATATTGTCCTTTCTTTTGTTACCTCACTATTTTTCTTCTGGGCTATTGCGCTTACCATGGGTGATGTGCTTAATAAGCATTTCCAGAATGTTCTTCACATCTCAAAATCAAAATCAGGACTTGTACAGCTTTCTATTTTTGGTGCGTATGCACTCATGGGCATCCCGGCAGGTATTTTCATGAAAAGATTCGGTTATAAATCCGGTGTCATATTAGGACTTTCCCTTTTTGCCCTGGGGGCGTTTTTGTTTATTCCGGCAGCCGATACTTCTTCATTTGATTTTTTCAGATTAGCTCTTTTTGTGCTTGCCATGGGAATGGCAACGCTTGAAACCGTAGCTCATCCTTTTGTAGCTGCTTTGGGCGATGAAAGAACAAGTGATCAGAGAGTAAATTTTGCTCAGTCTTTTAATGGTTTAGGAGCTATCATTGGTCCTCTTTTGGGCGGGTATTTTATTTTTGGGACTCCAGATTCAGGATCAGGTTCTCTGGATTCTGTAAAAAACCTTTATACATGGATTGGTACCGTGATTTTGGTGATCACTATTATTTTCAGTTTCATCAGGGTACCGGAGCTCAAAGATCCTCATGCAGAAGATATCCTGATTTCAGAAAATGAAAATGGTGAAGATGTATCTGTTTCAGATCCTAATGCACCACTCTATAAACAGAGACATTTTATATTTGCTGTCATTGCCCAGTTTTTTAATATTGCTGCACAAGGTGGAACATGGGCTTATTTTATCAATTATGGGGTGGAAAAAATGCACCTTCCTGAAATACAGGCATCCTATTATTTTTCTTTGAGTATGGCCATGATGATGATTGGAAGATTTATAGGGACCTTCCTGATGAAATTCATTGCTCCCAATAAACTGCTGGCTGTCTTTACAGCATGTAATATTATTCTTTGTCTGATTGTTTCCCAGAGTTTCGGCTGGGCCTCATTTATAAGTCTTATTTTACTTAATCTGTTCCTGAGTGTTATGTACCCTACCATTTTCAGTCTCGGTCTTAAAAGATTGGGATCAAAGGTCCAGCAAGCTTCATCATTTCTGGTTATGGCGATGTTTGGAGGAGCTGTTTTCCCTCCGATCATGGGTAGAATTGCAGAAAAAGATATCGCACATGCTTATCTGCTTCCTATTGTATGCTATGTGATCATTTTATTGTTTGCATTAAAATTCTATAAGCCTAAAACCTTTAAGTAATTCCTATGAAAACAAAGATTTTATGGGTCTGGTGCATCGTACTTATATGCATCAGCAGGGAAATTAATGCCCAGATTATCATCACCAACAAGAAATTTTCGTTTGGAACAACCGGAAGAATCGGAGCGGGATATGCTCCGAATGCAGATGGAAAAACAGGAAGGCAATTAAATCTGAATAATCAGGGATCTTTAGGAGGAAGGATGGATCAGGGAGATTATGTTGACTTTTTACCTTCTTTCCATTTTAGTCCTGTGGTCAACGGTGACAGTACAAAAAGTACAAAGATCGACATGCAGGCGAGATTAAGCTTTTATTCCGGAGGAACTTTTCTTGGAAATGTAGATTCAAAATCTAATCAGGGGATGATTATAGCCCTACCGGAAGCATTTGTAGAGGCAAGGAACATTATGGGAACCGATTGGGATATATGGGCAGGATCAAGATGGCTGAGATATGACGACATCCACATTGCAGATTATTTTTATTTTGATGACCACTCAGCAACCGGCTGGGGAATAAGACACAAGAACACCCGGTTTTCTATGTTTTTTCCTGCAGCTATTGATACCGCAGCCAGTAATTCCACTCCATATTCTTATACCAATGTTATCAGTGGATCCAAAAACCTGATCTACAGACAGAGAGAGGTATTTGTTCTGGAACAGACATTTCCTTTTAAAAATTCAGGGCATAAGCTGAAGCTACTTGCAGAATTCCATCATGTAGAAAAATCAGGAGAAAATTCCATAGAGCAATATCCATCTGATCGAGGCTGGGTTTTCGGAGCTAAATTAAATACCAATTTCACTACAGCAATTCCTGGTTCATTCAATCAGTTTTCCGTGAGGTACGGAACCGGAATTGCCAATGGCGGAGACAACGGAAATACGCAGACCTGGAGGACCTACGGAGCACCTGATGATCTAACCAAAACATATAAAGGAGCTTATTCTCTTACAATCGTTGAGCATTTCCTTTGGAATATTTCAAATCGATGGTCGCTTAATCCCTACGCCGTTTTCACCAAAAGTAAAGGGGGATCAACCAGTAAGGATAAGGCTCCAGACTATTATAACCGTGAAATTTTCAATAAAAAAACAGAATTTAATACGGGAATAAGAGCTACATACTATATTAACAACTGGCTCCATATCCTTTCTGAATTCCATTATGCTTCCAGAAAAAACGGAACGCAGGATGCCGTATCGATGATGAAGCTGGTTCTGGCCCCTACCATTGTTCCTACCGCAGAAAGAAGTGTCTGGGCAAGACCCCATATCCGTTTTATTGCAGAAGTATCCAGATATAATGATCAGGCTATGAATAGTCTTTATTCTCCATTTTTACAGCAGTCAGGAGCAAAAAGATTCGGGACTTATTTCGGAATACGAACAGAATGGTGGATTTTTTAAAAGTAAATAAAGAAAATATGATGAATATAAAATTAGGGGCCTCCCTACTCTCCTGGATCACTCCGTTATGGAATGCAGAATCAGGAAAATATGCTATAGAAAGAACCGCAAAGACCGGGTTTGATCTCATCGAAATACTGCTGCCAGGTTCAATGGATTTTGATGCTGCCACGGTAAAAAAACAGCTCAAAGAAAATCATCTGGAAGCCGTATGCTCATTAAACCTTCCAAAAGATGCTCATATTGCGTTTTATCCCGAAACCGCAGAAAAACTCATCAAAAAAGCAATCGATAAAGTTGATGAACTGGAAACTCACCTTTTGGCCGGGGTGTTACATAGCGGAATAGGAGTATTTACGGGAAAGCCACTCACAAAAAACGAAAAAGAAATCATCACCGAAGTATGGTGCAATGTAGCAGACTATGCCCAAACCAGAAATATAGATATCGCCATAGAACCTATTAACCGCTATGAATCCTATGTTTGCAATACGGCAGAGAATGTCCTGGACCTTATTAACGGGACAGGAAAAGATAATCTCTTTCTTCACCTTGATACTTTCCATATGAATATTGAGGAAAACAATTTTTATGATCCGATTATCAATTCCGGAAAAAGGCTGAAACACATCCATGTTACGGAATCTCACCGCGGTATGTTGGGAGAAGGAAATGTAAATTGGGAAGCGTTTTTCTCTGCGTTGAAAGAAATCAATTTTGAAGGGAATCTGGTTCTTGAAAATTTCAGTTCCTCGGTTCCGGGAATGCAGGAAAAGGTTTCACTATGGCAGCAATCCCCTTACAATGCACAGGAACTTGCCGAAGGAAGCCTTGCCTTTTTAAAGAAACATATGGAAAAATAAGCATGAATTCACTTACGCATTTTCGGCTATTATCTCAATAGCCGTTTTGTATTGGAAAATCAGTAAACAGCTCATTACAAGTAAAAAATACCTCTCTGCTCAAAGTCTCCTGACTTTGAGCTGCGGAAGTACAATTTTAGGTAAAAAACAAACTTTAGATTTTGTCAAAAAATGTAATACTGTAAACCTGTATAAATTTTATTTATTTTTCTCAAGCCATTCAATAATTTTGAGAGCAACACCATTTGATGATTGAAAATTTTGTCCGGTAATAATTCGGCCATCCTGTTCAACATGAGATACATTTCCTTTTGAAAATTTAAAAGTTCCTCCTCTTTGTTCTATTGTCTTCTGAATTAAGAATGGAAAATGCTTAAAATATTCGCCATCTTGTTTTTCAAAAGAATCAGGATAACCACTTATTGTCTTTCCCTGAACTAAGAATTTACCATTTTTAGTTCTTAAGTTGACAATACCCGCTGTTCCGTGGCATACCGAAGAGATAATACCCTTGTTATCTTCATATACCTGCATCGCAATACGTTGAATCTCTGAATTTTCAGGAACATCATACATAGCACTTCCACCGCCAATATAATGGACTGCTTTGTAGTTTTTATAATCAATTTGTTTAGGGTTCAACGTATATTTTATGGCGTACATAAAGTCTTGATTATATAAATATTGTTTTTGCAAACTATCGGAGGTATTGATATAAGCTAAAGGAATATCACCGCCTTTCGGACTTACAAAATCAACAGTATATCCTGAATTGACAAAAGTATCATAAGCGTTTACGATTTCGGCAAAACTATTTCCCGTTGAAATTGCAGATTTTCCATAATAATGAGCATTGGAAACAATGAATAGTATTTTTTTACCGGTTTTATTGCTGGCTTTACTGCTTGCTGATTTGCTGATTATTTTCCATTTACCGTCAATTTTCTTTAACAAGAACATATCCATAAATTCCTGTTTTTTTTCAGGAATAAGAATCTCGGCTTTTGCAACAGCAATATCATTAAAGTATTCTATAGAGATAATTTTCCCTATACGCCCGTTAAATTCTCCTTTTTTTCCTTTTTGAAACCAGTTAACATATTCTGAAACGGGAACAATCCATAAAGGTTTTTCTTTGTGACTTAGAAAAAGATTGGCTTCAGCATAAAAAGCCTCACTAATACGGTCTGGCTCATTATAAGATGTACCATTAATATAGTTTTGAATACAATTCTCAATGAGAGATTGTTCCGATTGTGCAAAGCACCCATTTGATAGGAGTACCAATAAAATTGCGAAAAAGATTTTTTCCATAAACTTTGGATTTTAATGATTTAAAAAACGTTCCGCAAAAATATATTGCTTCCCTTTTAAATCATTCCAAGTTTATCATCATGAAGTACGAATGTATATTTTAGGAGTAAAAATTATGTTTTTTGGTAATTGGAAGGCGTCATTCCAGTGATTTTTTTAAACGAACTATAAAATGTACTGCTTGAATTAAATCCGGATTCAAAACCCACAGCATCTATTTTCAACTGAGTACTTTCTTTTAAAAGCCGTTTTGCTTCCTCAATTCGATATTCATTGATGAATTGAGCAAAACTTTTATTCAAATTATCATTAATAAATTGTGATAGTAATTGAGGGCGAATATTTAATTCTTTGGCTAAAATGGATAAGGTGAGATCAGGATTAGTATAAATTTTTCTGGTTTCAAAAAGTATATTAATTTTTTCTTGGATTTCCTTTACCAGCTTTTCATCTATTTTGTTGATGTATTTTTCTTTACTAATCACAGAAATTGACGTTTTGTTTTTTGCATAATAAATCAGAAGGAAAGAAATGTAAAAGCTGAAGGAAAAAGTCAAAGCCCCGGAAATATAGGAAGTATATCTGGATAAAGAATAGGAAAGCCAAATGGCAAAAACACCACAAACAATTGATAATATCCAAGTTTCCTGATAGCTAATTTGGTTACGATCGGTTACTAATTTTCTAAAAATTGATCTAGCCTCATAAATGGATAATACAATAAAAATCAACCATTGAATATTTATAGAATAATAAATTATCCGTCTCCATATCTCAGGATTTTCCTTGTATGGAAAGATAAAACCAAAAACGCTTATCGTTATAAGTATAAAAATGAGACTATATTTTGCAAAAGAATAATTAAGATTTTGCAGTACTGATTTAACAAAAAAATACAACAGAGGACCAATTAAAAAACAAGCTGACAAGCCTATTTGTAAATACGTTTTTGACAACTGGGGATTAAAATTATAAAATACAGATTTTCCGATCCTTGTACTTAAAGCTAACAACAAAAGCCCTAAAAATAAATCGGATATCGCTTTATTTTTCTTAAAGAATAGAAAATAGAACCCCAAAATAACACTATTAAAAACACCTATAGCGCTTAAAAAAAATAATATTTGATTGTCAATATTCATTAGTTGAAAATATGTTTTCTTTTGGAGTTATTAGCAGGTATCGTTTTTTGAAATTCATAATGTGGTTAGATTTTCACCACAAAACTTCTTTATGAAACTGATATTCCAAATTTAGCAAAAACTTTTCTCCATTGTTACTTTTCGATTGAATAATGGCTGATTTCCGTTTACAGAAATACATATTGTCTACTCAAGATCAATCAATTTTGTAGAGAATTCTTCAAAAAACACCATTAGCCTGCCTTCCATGAAATCAGGGTTGATTTTTCTTGCTTATAATTAGTAAAAAACAGAATAACTCTAAAGCCTCAAAGTCTGGAGATTTAGCATAGCGGAAACGTATTCTTTTATATAATCTATTTAAAGAGTAAAGCCCCTTAGTCGGGGCTTTAAATAGTATTTCATTGACTTCTGCACTTTGTGAGAGCCTGCTTAATATTTCTTTCCAATCTTTTCAGATAGTAAAAGAATCTCCTTATTTATTATATCAGCATTTTCTTTTTTTGTAATGATACTACCATGGCTTGCATTCATAATAATTTGTTTACCATTAGAAGAAAGTTCTTTGATTTCTTTCTGCATATCAAACCATAATTTAGTCTGTTTTTCAGGATCAATTCCCTCTTTTCTGTATCTATCTTTTTGAGATTCTTTATACTGTTCTGTAGCGGTAAATACAAGAACAGGTAATGAATCTAATTTCATTGCCGTACCTGCACGTTTCAGTACATCATTAGTAAGCTTATTCTCTCTTAAAAACATATTATAAACATCACCAGAATTATAGATTAGTAATTGTGAGCGCCCATACACTTCTTTAGGTAAACCATCACCCTGATACGGAGGTTTACTGATTACTTTGTTATAAATACCCAAAATACCTAAATCCGCTAATATAGATCCAATTTTTAATAATTTTGCCTGCCCTTTGGGTACCAGTTCTTTTTGTGCTAATCGATTCCACTGTTCAGGATGGCTTGAGTCTATGAAAACGATTCCTTCAACTTCGTTTGGATAAAGATCCCTGAAAATCCTGCTATAAGGTCCTCCCATAGAATGACCAACCAAAATATAAGGCGGTTTTTCGCCAATTTTTTCTAATAATTCATGAAGCTGATGGGCATAAAACTCAGGTGCTCTACCATCACTATTACTCGATTCACTAAACCATTTTCCATCTCTATCATAGCGTATAACTCTCGTTTTATCTTTTAACCCTTCCGCAATCCAATGAAGCATATCTGTATTGCCATGTGCGCCAGCTTCCATAATAATTGTTGGTAAAGATTTCTTTTCACCCTCTACTCTTACATGAATATTGGTTCCGTTTACATTAACTAATTTACCTGGTGGAACTGGTTTTGGACTAAATAATTTATAACACAGCCCCAAGAACAATAATAATACTAGAATTCCTATTATAAGTTTACCAAAAAACTTAAATATTTTTAAAATTAATTTCATAGTTATTTTTTAATTTCATATTGACAACGGCGGAAATGCCGAAACAGAATCTTTTAACGAAAACCAATCTTCTATCATTGTTTAAATGATCGTCCATTGTTTTTTTAGAGTGAACGTTATAATACTACTGTTAAATGTTTTGTAGACATTTTAGATGGAATCTTTGGTATAGACATAATTATTAGTTTTCCCGCAAATATAACAAAAAGCCCCCTGAAAAAGAAGGCTTGTGTATTATTCTGGTACTGCTATTTTTGCTGGATCTGGCATTTCTTTCTTGATTTCCTCTTGCATCTTACCCACGTCTTTTATTCTCACTTTCTCCATGGTTGTTTTCTGAATGAATAATGATTGATTTCCGTTTACAGACATAACATTATTTTCTTTCAATTAAACAGTTTTCGCGAACAATTATTCAAAAAAATATTATTATCGGAGGATTAGGGATAATATATAAAAAAAGCCCCTAAAAAAGGAGCTTTTGTGACTTCGGAGGGGTTCGAACCCCCAACCCTCGGAGCCGAAATCCGATATTCTATCCAGTTGAACTACGAAGCCATATTCATAAATAATGAATGATAAGTAATGAGTAATTCCAGGATTACTTATCATTCACTGTTCAATTACTGATGATTAGAAAGTAATCTTCACCCCTCCCAGAATCTGTGCACCCAGGACTTTATATCCTTTGTACGTCTGGTATTTTGAGCTTAGAAGATTATTTCCAAGTGCGAAAATACTAAAATTTTTGTGAATTTTATACTCTGCGGAAAGATTTAAATCAGCATACCCTCCAACTTTATCATTGGTATTCTCTGTAGACTGAAAAACCATGTTCGGATTAGCTACACCTTCGATCACATAAGAGTTTGTAGTTCTGTCACTTGCAAAGATTCCTTTGAAGCCTAACAATAATTTCTTGTCAAGCATTGTATATTTAGCTCCGATGCTTGCATTAAACAAAGGAACGTTATAAATGTCATTATAATTCTTCAGATTATACTTTGTAAACCTTAATTCTCCATCCAATACCAGGTTTGCCAATGGGAAATACTGTACACTTCCTTTGATATCGCTTACATTTCCATCGTCATATACCGTAGAGAATGTATTGGCAAAATTATAAGATGAACGGTTCAGCGTAAAATCATTATCAAAAAGTCCATTCGCTTTAAAGAACATAATATCTTTCATTTTTCCATACCCTGCTGAGAAGTCGTATTTCAACGTTTCATCGATGTCCCCTCTCAATCCTACATAAAAATGATATTGCGTCTCTGTTGGCTTTAAATACTGGTCAGAAACCAGGAATGGGTTGGCCTGTAACAGATCAGCATACGTATTCAACTTCAGTCCTCCATCTACCCCACCGTAGAATTTAAATTCTTTAGCTGCAGCAAACTGGAATTCTGCCTGTGGAAACCAATACGTTTTATTGGTTTTCAAGCGCTCCGCCATCAGATCATTTGAATTTTTAGCATTCAGGAAAGAGAATGAAGAACCTAACATTAAATAAGAATCCCCTTTTCTGAACGTTACTTTAGGAGTCAGATTAGTATTGAAAAAATTAGCTGAATTTTTGTCGCGGATGGCAAAATCTGTTTTTACCGCATCTATTCCTACTCCTAAATCTGCATTCAGATTAATTCCGGATTTCCCCAGCTCAACAGCATGTTTAGAGAAATTGGCCAAAATGGAAACCTGATTTTCCTGAGCATCAAAATGATCTTTCAGAAATGATGATTTTACCCTTACGTCATTTAAAATTTCATTGGAGTAGAAATCATAGTATCCATTTACCTTAAACTGATTAACCTTTTGCTTCAGATCAACATCAGCAGAAGGTTGCAGGGCATAAATCCCATAATAATTATAGTTATTCAACCCATATTCAGCGTTGATATTGAATTTTCCTTTATCTCCGTAAGAATTAAGGAAAGCCGCAAAGTTGGCTGATGTCTGCTTTGAATTCCAGTCATAATCTTTTTTAAGACCATTTGTAGAAAGTACATGCAGATCTCCACCTACTTCAATTTTGTTCTCAAGAGTCTTGGAAATATTTCCATCCGCCAGTATTTTACCATAATTACCCATTCCGAACTGGAAATAATTATTCTGGGCTGTTCCATCAAATTTCGGAGCTACATCTTCCCCCTGAATCGTTGAAGTTTTAAAATCTGAAACCGCAGGAACATCCGTGATGGTATATTTCACAGGATTCTGGGACTTCTCTTCCGGTGGATAATTTTTAATGGTTTCCACAGAAGTCTTCTTCTTTTCGATCTTCTTCACTTCCGGCTCTCTTTTTTTATTAAGAACCAGTTTTTCCTCCTTGATTTGGGAAAACGCAAACTGCGAAGCCCCTAAAAATAATATGGATAATAATTGAATTTTTCTGTTCATATTTTCTTTATTTGAAAAATATAATGGGATCTATTTACTGGAAGCAATATAATTTCCCAACAAAGCTTTCCCTGACTGTTTTGAAAAAGTTCTGCCTAGTCTGAATATATTAAACAGCCAAAGGCTCTGATAAACTTCTAAATTATATTGATAATTCTTCGTTATACTGTTCTCGGCTACATCATAACTATAAGTAATATTGTATGGGAAACCTGAGGGTAGTAATCCTACTATAATCATACTTCCAATCATAGCGTTTCCACATGAAGGAGTACGGGTCAGCATCGGATGCAGGGTTATTTTAGCTGCATGGGTACTGTCTTCCACAATTTCATAAATACCAGCATGTTTTAAAATATCAAACTCTCTTTTAAGATCTTTATTCACTACAAAAGCTTTTTGCTTCGGAAAATCAGCTTTAGCTTTTCTGTATTCTTTAGGATAAGCGCTGTATGCAGGAATGCAACTCCAAAGGGAAGCAGAAATTAAAAAAGAATATGCTGTTATTTTAAACATCTTTAATTCTTATTTTTTAATCTGTTTTTTTACTTCTTTTGCTTCTGAAACAATTTCCGGGAAATCTTTATAATTGGCAATGATCTGATCACAGGTATAGCTTGCCTGATAATTATCTTTCAGACCGATATAGTTTTTCGCCATCAATACCAATGCTTTTGCTCCCCAGTATTCTTCTGATGAATAGTTGTTGGCAAGCTTAAAGACTGCCTCATTGGAAGATTTGAATGCTTTACCTTTATTCTGATAATAAGCTTTTGCATACAGTGCTTCCGCAGCTACGGAAGTATTGGATGATTTCTCAAGAGCAGTATAGGCAGACTGAGCATCTTTATCTTTTCCTGAATTCATCAGGCTTCTCGCCTTAATTACTTTAGCTGTTTCAATGACAGCGGCCGAGTTTTTAGAATTGGCAATAACAGCATTTGCTAGTTTTTCAGCTTCAGAGAAGTTCTTTTCATCAGCATAAAGCTTCATCAGCTCAACATTTGCATAGTTTTTAATGCTGATATCTGAAGAATTCTTAATCCCTTCAAGATATTTTTTAGCCTCAGCAGTATTCCCTTGTGCCAGGGAGATCTGCGCTAAACGGGTTTGAGCATCATCCTGATAGTCGTTCTGAACTCCGGCAACTTCCTGAAGAACAAGCAGTGCTTTTGTTGAATTATTTGTTTGGTAATAGCTTTCCCCAAGCTCGTATTTCGCTTGATAAAGCCCCTCACCTGTTGGATTCTGTGTTAGATATTTCTCGTAATAAGAAATGGCATTTTTATAGTCTTTCTTAGAGAAATACTGTTTTCCTGTAGATAAGTTGATCTCATCAATTTCAGAAGCATCCACATTGACTCCAATCGTCCTGGCAAAGTTTTCATATCCAGAAACATCTCCGTTCTTCGTGAAAATAGGTTTTGCTGCCTGAACGATCTTTTGGGCATATGCTGTATTTTTATACTGCTCACCCAGAGACTTCAGTTCAGAAAGAGCTTTGTCATTCTGATTCTGATCGATATAATTCTGTGCCCTGTAAATAGAAGCATTCGCAATCAGATCTTTGTCTGAAGAGGTTTTAATCACCTTTCCAAAATAATCATTGGAATTCGCAAAGTCATCCTGAGCGGCATAAGCCGTTCCTATTTCGTATTGTGCATCATCGTAATATTCAGAATTTGGATATTTCGATAATAGCGTTTTTAAATTATTGATTTTCGCCTGTGTATCTCCCTTAAATCCTAAAGCCATTGCTTTCTGATATACAGTATAATCCGTAGCATCTTCATTTTTATCATAAATGGCGATAGCTTCGTTCAGGTCATTATTCGCGTAATGAATATCTGCCAGACGAAGTTCTGCATCATTTTTAAACTCAGGTTTAGGATTCGTCAGATACTGTTTGAAATAAGTTGCTGCCTGATCAAATTTCTTAGATTTAAAATAAGCATATCCTAAATCATAAGGCAGCTGTTGTTTTTCAGGAAAGCTCTCGGTAAGGAGCTTTTCATAACGGGCTATAGCAGACGGGTAATTTCCTTTCTGGTAATATACCTGAGCCAGCCAATATAAAGCTCTGCTGTTAAATTCTTTATTGATATTAAATCCAAGGCTTCTCAGAAAATACTTTTCAGCCTCGTCATAATTCCCTTTATTGAACTCTTCTGTTCCCAACAAATAAGAAACCTCCTGGTCTACTTTATTGATTTCCGGGGTTGAGCTTTGTAATCTGTCAATAGCATTCAGGGTTTCTTTATAGTTACCCGAATACAGATAGGATTTTACCAATAACGATCTCATCTCTGAGGCATTGGCAGCGTTCTGATTCTCGTTGATATAACTTTGGATTACTCCTGAAGGACTTTCAAACGGGTTCCCGATGTCATAACTTAATTTAGCATACTGTTCATGAGCCAGCTTTTTCACTTTTGCATCATAATCCATCTGATAAGAAGAACGGAATGCCGAAAGTGCTTCCTGCTTTTTATCTACTGCCAGATAAGCATTTCCTAACTGGTAATAAGCATTCTGTGCCAGTGCTGAATTACTGTTAACAAGCTGATTGTAATAAGAAACTGCCTCATCATATTTTTTAAGCTGAGCAGCTACGAATCCCATTTCATACAAATCATTTTCAGATGGATTCTGCTGTACATTCAGATAGTCTTTTAAGTGAGGATAGGCAGACGTGTAATCATTTTTCATGAAATAACTTTCCCCAATGATCTTATGAACCTCTGCTTTATAGGAATCTGAAATATTTTCATTCAGTAAGGCATTCCCTTCAGAAATTGCCTGGTCATAATTCTTATCATTATAATACAGCTGTACATAATAAGGACGTACCAGTTTTGAGAATTTATCCTGATCTTTTATAGAATCAAAATATTGGAAAGCTTTATCATTTTGCCTGTTGCTGTAATACAAATGCCCCAGCATATATGCAATATCCCCTTTTTGAGACTGATCAGCCGACTTATAAGCTTCTTCCAATGCATCGGTAGCCCCTTTAGAATCTCCGGTCATGAATTTGGCATAGCCCAGTTTTAGAATATACTGAGTATTTTCCTCTTTTGAAAGCTGGTACTGGTTTACTTTTTTCAACGTTTCCAATGCTTTGTCAAAATCTTTTTTTGCCAGATAATAATCCGCTAAAGGAAGATTAGCCTGGGCAAAATACGCAGAATTAGGATATTCTTTAATAAAAGCTGTTAAACCTTCTTCAGCATGATTTTTCTGGAGAATTACCCCAATCACGTTGTCAAAAAACTGAGCCGCTTCCTTCTTTGAACGGGACAAATTCTGATTGTAGAAATATTGTCTTGCATATTCATATTGGGAAGCGTTGTATATTTTGGTCTGATAAAGGTTTTCTGCCAGATTAAATCTATAATTTTCTTTCTGTGTAAAATATTGGGACTGTTGGGCATCGGCAATTCCGAAATAGATCACAGCAGCCGCTAAAAGTATTTTTTTTGATTTCATTCTTCTTGATATAAGAAAATTAGTCTAAATAAGTTAACGAAAATATTAAAAACTTATTGTTTAAGCAAGTTTTAACACCGTTAATGGATGTTAATTCTTATTTCATAACCATGAAAATTTTCTCACTATACAATGATAAAATTTACTACTTTCGTCTAATAAAATGTAAACAATTTTAATTAACCGTTATCAAAAACGTATTTAAATTGGATACTTTTTCAACAACAGCTAAAAACATACCATAAACACACCATTCCATGAAATTTAAGATTCTTTTAGCATTAATTTTTGTAAACCTCCTGCAGGCACAAAAATTTTACTTTCCAAAGACAGCTGTAACTGACTCTGTTATAATGGAAAAACAGATCCCTAACCTTGCTCTGCAAGTGATTCCTCACCTTCAGTCAGCAAAGTACAAACCGGAAAACACCGTTGACCTTATGGACAATCTTTTCCGTTTACAGATGGTGGCTCAGGATTATAAAAATTCACTGGTTTCTCTTTCTGAAAACCGTAATCTGTTCGCTGATAACAATATGGGAGGGTACAGATATATTGGATTTGAAATGTACAGCCTTTCGAAAATAGCACAAAAAGAAAGCAACACTTCATTTTCCAATGCACTTCAGAAAGTGTTTAATCAAAAATATGAAAGTCTTCCGGAAAAATTGATTCCCAGACTTAGGCTAGCTCTTGACGGTGATGTAAAAGAATCCAGAAAGCAGCTGAAAAAAATACTTGACAAACAAAAAGACAAAGACAGTATTGATTACAGAACAGCTCTTGCTCTATGTAAAAGCTATTTAAGTTATAAAACCTATTCCGGTATAAAACCTCAGGTGATGCAGCTTCTGACTTCAAAAGACAAGGAAAGATTCATTATTGAAACCAAAGATCTTACCATAAAAAACGGAGCTACCTTAACGATCACTATTGTTCGGAAAAAAGGGAATACGTCCCCACTTCCTGTTATTCTTACCAGCAATATTTATGCAGGTTCATTTGATGAATTCTTCGGAAAAAGAGCCGCTGTTTATAATTATGTAGGAGCTGTTGTTAATACCCGGGGTAAGAGAAACAGTAACAATGTAAATAATCCTTTTGAGCATGAATCAGAAGATATTTATGAAGTAATCGACTGGGTAAGCAAACAGCCTTGGTGTGATGGAAAAGTGGGAATGATCGGTGGAAGCTACCTAGGTTTCGGTCAGTGGGCAGCCGTAAAAAAACTGCATCCGGCATTAAAGACAATTGTTCCTCAGGTAGCCGTAGGAATCGGGATCGATTATCCTGCTCAGAATAACATCTTCATGAGCTATATGCTTCAGTGGATACAGTATGTGACCAATAACAAACTTACGGACGAGGCTGATTTCGCCAATGCAGTAAAATGGGATTCTATCTATACAAAATGGTACAAAAGCGGAAAAGCATTCAGGTCTTTGGACACGATAAGCGGTAAACCGAGCAAAATATTTCAACGATGGCTGGATCATCCGGGATATGATCAGTACTGGCAGAAAATGGTTCCTTACAAAGAGGATTTTTCTAAAATCAATATTCCTATTCTCACGACAACAGGATATTATGACGATGATCAGATTGGTGCGCTGTATTATTTTAAACAGCATCATCTGTACAATAAAAATGCAGATCATTATCTGGTGATAGGCCCTTATAATCATGGAGGAGCCCAAAGTTTCGGGTTTACTTATGTGAATGGAAACCCTATTGATCCGGTAGCCAGAATAAGCATTGATGATCTCGCTTTCTCATGGTTTGACTATATTCTTAAAGGCGGTAAAAAACCTGAAATTTTAAAAGACAGAATCAATTTTCAGGTAATGAACACCAATACCTGGAAACATGTAGCTGATCTTGACAAAATGCATACTTCTACCCTAAAATTTTACCTTCAGGACAAGAAAAACACATCGTCTGTATTCAACAAACCTCAATCTAAAAGTTTTACCACTCAAATCGTTGATCTTAAAAACAGGGATCAGAAAGACATTTATTACAAAGTCAGCAAAAAAGACAGCATAAAAATGACCAATTCTGTTGCTTTTGAAAGTGAAGTATTGGATAAGGATATGATCATCAGCGGAAATCTTTCAGGATTCTTCAATGTTTCCATCAACAAAAAAGACTTTGATACGGATACTTATCTGTACCAGATTCAGCCGGACGGGAAGTCTTCGTTACTATCCACTCATATTGTGAGAGCCAGCTATGCAAAGAATAATGAAAAGCGACAGCTTCTTGAACCGAATAAAACGGAACAAATCCCGATTAATAATTCCTACTTTATGAGTAAAAAGATAGAAAAAGGAAGCAAATTACTTTTATTGGTCGGTATTAATAAAAATCCTAACTGGCAGATCAATTATGGATCAGGAAAAGATGTAAGTGATGAAACGATAAAGGATTCCGGGGAACCTTTGGAAATAAAATGGTATAATGACAGCTATGTGGAAATACCTGTTTATAAAGACTAACAGCTTTTGATTGAGCATTTTTACCTAAATGTTCTTAACAACTGTTAACATCAAAATAAAAAATCATTACATTTGCTTTTTTTCAAATCAAATATAGTTATTGAATGAGTCAACTTTTTAGAAGAAAAATCTATTCAGATACGGATACTTCAACGGGACTTTTAAGGGTCTTAGGTGTATGGGACATTGTATTTTTTGGGATAGCAGCCATTATTGGAGCCGGAAGTTTCAGCAGTTTAGGAGAAGCCGTTTTCAGAGGCGGTCCCGGTGTTATTCTTCTATATTTGATTTGTGGGTTTGCCTGCGGGTTTACCGCTTTATGCTATGCTGAATTTGCCAGCAGAATACCTACGGCAGGCTCTGCTTACACGTATGCCTATGCCAGTTTTGGAGAATTAATTGCCTGGATTATCGGATGGGCACTGATTATGGAGTATTCCTTTGGAAACATTTATGTTGCTTTCTCCTGGTCGGATTATTTCACCAGCTTTTTAGGCCGTCTCGGAATGCATATTCCTGATTATCTTACCTGCAGTTATACAGAGGCCAGCAAAGCCTTTAAAAACGGCTCAGAAAATAAAGAGTTACTGAATGCATGGAAAACAGCTCCATTACTTGGAAGTTTAAAATTTATCGTAGATGTTCCTGCACTGGTGATTAACGGTTTGATCACCTGGCTGTGTTATGTAGGAGTAAAAGAAAGTAAAAACTTCAATAACTCCCTTGTTATCTTAAAACTGGGTGTAATTATATTGGTAATTCTGGTTGGTTTTTCCTATATCAATACAGATAACTGGACTCCCATAAGTCCGGTAACAGGAAGCCCTTCCTTCATGCCTAATGGTTTTGCAGGAGTCATGAGCGCCGTATCGGGAGTATTCTTTGCCTATATCGGGTTTGATGCTTTAAGTGTTCTTTCGGAGGAAACTAAAGATCCGCAAAAAACCTTACCAAAAGGAATGATCATCTCGCTTGTTTTATGTACGGTAATTTATATTGCCCTTACATTAGTATTAACAGGTATGGTAGACTATAAAAAGTTTGACGGTGTTGGTGATCCGCTATCGTTTATCTTCGAAAAAACCAATGCTAATGTCGCATGGATGGAACTTGTTGTTTCTTTTGTTGCTATCGTTGCTATTACAACCGTATTATTGGTTTTCCAGATGGGACAGCCAAGAATCTGGTATGCGATGAGCCGTGACGGATTAATGCCTCAAAGATTTCAAAAGGTACACCCTAAATATAAAACACCTTCTTATGCAACTGTTGTTACCGGAATTGTCGTAGGGATTCCTATTTTATTTACAGATAAAACATTTATCCTGGACTTTACCAGCATCGGTACTATCTTCGCCTTCGTATTAGTTTGTGCAGGGGTTCTTATGCTTCCCGCTAAGGAAAAAATAAAGGGTAGATTCCATCTCCCTTATATTAATGGTAAAATCATCTTCCCTGTTGTTTTCATAGGTGGTCTGATTGCATTCTACTACTGGCAGCCAGAATTTTTCCAAACTTTAATGGACTGGAAAGATCCTAAAGAAGGGGAATTCAGAGCTTCTATTTTCTTCTTTATTCTGATTAATATAGCGTTATGTATTTTGACTTTTGTAAAGAATCTCTCGCTCATTCCATTAGTGGGCCTAAGTTCTTGCCTCTACCTTCTTACCGGTATGAGCCATGAAAACTGGTTCTGGTTCGGAATGTGGTTCCTTGTAGGAATGGTTATTTACTTCTGCTACGGCTACAAGAACAGTAAACTTGGAAAAGAGTTAAGGAAAAAATAATGAATAATTAATATATATATATAAAGGCGAACGAGCAACACTGCACGTTCGCCTTTTTTGTTATTTAACTTTTTGCCTTTCACTACCTTAGTTTCAATATCTTTTAAAAATCGGCAGCATTATTGCTATCATTTTAACAGAACCATCAAACTAATCTGCCATGTCTGAGAGAATAAAAACATACAGAGAATTTTATCAGTTTTACCTTACCGAGCATAGTAAAACAGGGACGCGGATCTTCCACTTCATAGGAACCCTACTCGTCTTTGCAGTGATTGCATATGTGATCAATTCGGGAAAAGAAAGATTTCTATGGTATATTCCGATTTTCGGATATGGTTTTGCGTGGTTCAGCCATGCAGTGATCGAAAGAAATAAACCTGCAACTTTTAAGTATCCTTTATGGTCTTTGATCTCAGATTTCAGACTATTCTTTGAATTGCTGATTGGAAAACAAAAATTTATAACTCCTGTTCAGCCGAAAGAATCTCAACACCCGGAAGGCTCACTTTAAACTCAGGTTTTCTTTAGAAACACTATAACATTATATAGACTGCCTTACCATTACAAGGGAGCATATTCATTGATTCTTTACCAATTAATATTTGGATCTATATTGGATTGAACGGAATCGGAAATCCGTACGTAAAATCTAAGGCTTACTATCAGTATTGTTTCTCAAGAATATCATAATGAATGGTATTGATGATTTTCTCAGTTGCAGGATTTCCTTTCACTTTGATCTGTTCAGGTATATAGCTTGAAAAAGTCATTGTTTTATCTTTATTCAAAGTGACAGTTACTTCTTCCAGGATATTTTTATCATCCACATAAAACTGAATTCTGTTTTCTACAATTCTCCAAAATGAAAGCCTGGGTTCGGAGGGCATACAATCTCCTACGCTTCCTTCCGTATAATTGTAAACAGCAAAGCCATCTTCCCTTATTGCATAATTCCTCATGAGACGACAGTTATCAAAGTCTTTCACTGTTTTCTCTTTATTTTCATAAAATCCGGCTTCTTTTAACTTCCAGAATCCAATCACATTTTCTTTTGCTAATTTTTGGGCGTTTACAGATAAATAGGCTGCCATAAGAAAAGCAACCGGCAATAGTTTATCAATCATTGAAAGAATAGGTTTGTGTTATCTCAACGAAGATACAATAATTGAAATAAAAGAATCCTGAAAATGGTTTCTTGGGGCAGCAAAGCTGCCCCAAGAAATTTACATCTCTATTTAAATCTTTTCTTAAAACTGAATTTAAGACTGTTCATTAATCCGGGTTCTATGATATCAATCCCCAGTCCGAAATTACTGTCCGCAACCGTATGGTGATCCGTTCTAAACTGTTCAAAGTCTTTTTGTGGAATTTCAATATTCACTAAAGGATTGGATTCAATATAGACACTTGCTCCATTTTTAGTCACTTTCTTACGGCTGCTATATTCGAAATAAGGGTTTTTTATCGTACTTTCCTGAACGGTATATTTTTCTCCGGTATCGATTTTCTGATCCGTATACAAATTGACTTCATATTTTTCACTGTCAAAACTATGCCAGAAAGGGAGATCTTTATGCATAAAATCCCGTGCACTGGCCTTTATTACATTTCGGTCAAAATACATCAGAAAACGGTTATTCTGTGGGTCAACATAATAAGGATTTTCTACTGTCGCAGTATATTGAATTTTCATTTCATTCAATTTTTTATCATCACTTACCACATCAATTTCCGCATCTTTGAATACATTTCTGATATCTGTTCCGTTTCTGTCATTGGAATAATTGAAACCATAAAAAAGGAAGCTGTTCCAGCTGTCTATAATCTCTCTTTTATGGGTACTTTTAAAATACCTCCTCATGGCATTTGCCCGATTCCCTTTATAGGTAGTAACCAGGTTAAGCTTTCCAATATTGCCTTTTACATTGAAATCTACCTTTTCATCCACACAGTAATAGGGGAATTTATGCGATTTCCTGACTTGCAATTCCTGGTCTTTCTTTGTCTCCAGATAATGTATAAAATACATAAACCCTCTGTTTTCAATCAGTCCAAACTCATCACGTGTAGTAGCATCTACAAAATATTCTTCCCCTTTGTACTTGATTTTCACGACTGCATGATTGAAACTTAATAAGGAAGGCAGGTAGTATTTAATATAATAATCCGTATTAAAATTCACCAATACTACGGATGCTTCCACTCCAATAAATTCAAGAATTACTTTTAATAAAAGTGATTTCGCTTTGCAGTCCCCTTGCTTATTTTCATAGGTTACTGATGGTTCCTGGGGTTTATGACCATTCATTTCATCTGCATCGAAAATATAGTAAATATGATTCTGAACATATTCTATGGCCAACTGAATTTTTTCGCCCTGATCTGCAATAGCCTCCAGCTTTTCAATAAGATTGGGAGCAAAGTCTTGTAAAGAAGCTTTATTAGAAACTTCCTCATAAAGGGGAGCAATATAATTGGAAAGATCTTTCCAGCTGCTTTCCGTTGCAAAATCTACATAAGGAAAAATTTCACGTCCTGAATCTACAGTGTTGATATAATTGGGTTCCTCAATCACAAAGCATTGTCCCTGTTTCAAGAATTTGATTTCCGGCTCCAGCACTTCCCCTTTTTCATTCCGGAAGAAAGTTTTCTTATACGCTATAGTCTGCTCACGGGCATTGATAAAGGTAAATTTAAAATGACCGTAAGCCCAGTAATTATCGGGACTCACCCACACATATTTTGAAAATTCCTTTCTCAGGAAATCACGGTCTGTAAATTCTTTAATCCGTGAATCTTCCAGAACCAATACATCATATAGCCTCAGATCTTTGATCGTAATATTGATCTTTTTATTGCTGCTCAGTACTCCTCCACTGCTCTGGTTTTCACTATCCAATACTTTAATCCTGGTATCAGGAATTTTGTCTATCAAAACACCATCTCTTAAAACACTGATTCTATGAATCTGATAGACTTCATTTTCTTCTACCACAACATCAGAAACTGAGGCTCGTTCTAAATTTCCGGGCTCATTCAGTGTATACGCCATACAGACATATTCACTGTTTTCGTTATTGCTTGTATAATATTTTTTATCTAAAAAATAGCAGTAATCTTTACCCTCTTCAATTTGTTTCCTGGAAAATTCAGAGTCCTTGATTCTGTCTATGATTTCCTGGTCTCCAATATTTCCTGCCCACACTTCAGGTTTTTGAATCTTATAATTTTCAACTTGCATTTGATTATCCATATTTCTATTTAATAATTCTGTTTTTGGGTGTAATTATTATGAAGTTCAAATTAAATGATTAAAAAAACAAAAAACAATAGAAGAACTGCGACAATTCAGGCTGGAATTTCGGCATGGTAATTGCGAGTAAGGTTTTAAAATCAAGTTTTATGAAAAGTATAGCAACAATTCTAAAAGGGGCAGTTCCCGCGTTAGCATTATTCGCAATGACACAATGTACAACCACCGCAGGTGCATCCGCAGCTGATGAAAAAACATTCATCGTAGGACCACAAACAGCAGATTGTACAGGAGTGGCTCCTATGAAATGTCTGCAGGTAAAAGAAAAAACTTCTGAAAGCTGGACAAATTTCTACAGCAATATTGAAGGATTTACGTATGAACCGGGGTATGAATATGTATTAAAAGTAAAAACTGAAAAAATTGCCAATCCACCAGCTGACGGATCTTCCGTAAAATACACATTGGTGAAACAAGTTTCTAAAACGAAAAAAGAAGCAGTGGCAGCTAACGAAAAAACACTTATAATAGGAGCACAGACTGTAGACTGTTCAGCAGGTGCAGGACGTATGAAATGTTTACAGGTAAAAGAAAATGCTTCTGAAAGCTGGACAAACTTCTACAGCAATATTGAAGGATTCACTTACGAACCTGGATATGAATATGTTTTACAGGTAAAAACTGAAAAAATAGATAACCCACCGGCAGATGCGTCTTCTATAAAGTACACATTGATCAAGCAGGTTTCTAAAACGAAGAAATAATAATAAAAAACTCCCGAATTTTTCGGGAGTTTTTTATTATTAAGCAGCTTGAAAGCTTCTATAACATAATTACTTTGCGGTTATCTATTTGATTATCTTTTCAAAAAAAGAAATCAATACTTAGCTTCTGTTTTTTAATATCCTGATTCTTTTTGAGGAGGCTCCGGATACTTACCTTTGCTGGCTTCCCCTACAGTATTGGCTGTTGTCATAGCCACCACCAGATCATTCAGCATGCTGCTTGCTGCAGTAGGTGAATTGGGAAGAAGTACCAGATTACTTCGGGTGCTTGCCCCTACAGAATGTAACGTATCATAATGTTGGGTTACCACAATCAGAGCAGATGCCTCATGTGAATTAATCTCTACATTGTTCAGCATTCTTACAGATTCTTCAAGACCTTTTGCAATTTCTCTTCTTTGATCTGCAATCCCCTGCCCTTGTAGCTTTTTAGATTCAGCTTCAGCTTTTGCTACAGCTACAATTCGTATTCTCTGTGCTTCTGACTCATATTCGGCAGCAGTTTTCTCTCTTTCTGCGGCATTAATCCTGTTCATGGCATGTTTCACCTGTTCATCAGGATCTATATCCGTTACCAAAGCTTTGATAATATCATATCCATAACTGTTCATAGCTTCCTGAAGCTCACCTTTTACAGCTACTGCAATGTCGTCTTTTCTTACAAAGACATCATCCAGTTTCATTTTGGGTACCTCAGCACGTACCACGTCAAAAACAAAAGAAGTAATTTGGTTTTCAGGATTTTCCAAGCGATAATAGGCGTCTCCCACCTGATTTCTGATAACCTGGTACTGGACAGAGATTTTCATTTTGATAAATACATTGTCCAGCGTTTTTGTGTCAATCATAACATCCAGCTGCTGAATTCTAAGATTAAGTCTTTTAGCAATCTGATCAATGATAGGAAGCTTAAGGTGAAGCCCTGAATGTTTTACTCCCTGGAATTTCCCAAAACGTTCAATAATTGCAGCGGTTTCCTGTTTAACAACAAAAAATGATGCAAATAAAATAATAAGCCCGAAGAAAATAACGGGTGCAAGATAAATACCCATAGTTTAAGTTTTTATAATAAGTAGTAATAATTGATGTTTTGTTAAAAAAAATCACTAAAATTTATTTTTGATTTTTCAGACTGAGTTTACTTTCAGGTCAGCCCATATCAGAAAACGTTGTGCTTGTTTTTTCAACAACTGTAAACATTTCCTATAAATATACTACTTATTTTCAAACTAAACGGTCATTCCGATGTCGATTCCTTTAATCTTTCTATAGAGATCCGTAGCGTAATTATCTGTCATTCCTGAAACGAAATCAATAATTCCAAGAACTTTCTGATAATCTGTTCCGGTTTCGTATACAAACTGCCTTGGAAGTAGCTTCAATGCTTTCTTATCATATGATTTTCTTTCGTCCTCAGATTTCAGGATAGAAGGAATAAAATGGTCCAGCAATTCATACATTACATTATATCCTGCATTTTCAATTTCTACCACGGCTTTATGATTGTAGATCTTTTCTATAGAGAAGGATTCTATATCCTGTAAAGCTTTATTTTCAGATTTGTAAATATCCAGCAGTCCGTTATCCAGTCCGCCCTTAAGGATTGTTTCAAAATTCTGTTTATAGATTTCAAGTGATTTATTGATCAATGCATTGATTGCTTTTGCTCTCAGGTAAGAGATTTTTTCATTTTCATTAGAAATGGTAACCAGCTTATCTTTCACTTTGTTGATATCATTACTTTCAGACTTCACCAGTTCAAAAAACAGGTTCTCACACTCGGCGGTTGATACAATTCCCAGCCTGTGAGCATCTTCCATGTCAATAATATTATAGCAGATGTCATCAGCAGCCTCTACCAGCCATACAAATGGGTGTCTTTTGAAAATATAAGGCTCCTCACTTTCAGGAATCAGATGAGTTCCTTTCGCAATCTCCAGGAATATATCTTTTTCATTCTGGAAAAATCCGAATTTCTTTCTGTGGATGACCCCTTTTTTCTTAGCAACCGCTTCACATGGGTATTTGGCGATACTTGCCAGTGTGGAAAAAGTAAGCTGAATACCTCCGGCATCTTTTCCCTGCTGCTGCTGGGCCAATACCCTTATAGCATTTGCATTTCCTTCAAAATTAACCAGATCTGCCCATTCCTTTTCATTAAATTTTGATTTCAGATCTTTCTCATTCCTTTCAAAATAACTTGCAATAGCATCTTCACCGGAGTGACCAAAAGCAGGGTTTCCTACATCATGACACAAACATCCGGCAGCAATTACATTTCCTAAATTATAGAGATAAAAATTCTTCGAATCTTCACTAAGTTCATTTTTAAAATCTTCAGCAATAAATTCACCAATAATACTTCCTAAGCTTCGTCCTACCGACGACACTTCTAAGGAGTGCGTAAGCCTGTTATGTACAAAAACACTTCCGGGAAGAGGGAAAACCTGGGTTTTATTCTGCAGCCTTCTGAAGGCAGAAGAAAAGATAATTCTATCAAAATCCCTTTGAAAATCAGTCCTTGAAGCTTTGGTATGCGGATTATTTCCTGTACGTTGATTGGTGAAAATCTGGTTTAAATTCATCATTTTTCAAAATTACTTCAAATTTTAGTTTTACGGAATACTATTTAGATTTTTATTAAAGCTGCTTTTTATATAAATTTGAAAGTCACAGCAACTTTATATATTCTCAAATGATCAGCATTTTCCATTTTATCAAAGATTTTCCTTTCCCTGATTTAAACGAGAATAATCTCCCATGGGAAATTATTAACAGCCTGGAAGATGTATTGGACAAAAAGTTTGAAAACTTACATGATGATTATATAATAACTGACTCCTGTGCTATCCATAAAACAGCTGTTGTGGAACAAAATGTAATATTTAAAGGAAGAGTCATTGTTGAAGCTGATGCGTTTATTGGAGCTAATGCCTACGTAAGAGGTCCCGTTTATATTGGGAAGCAGGTGAAGATAGGTCCCGGAAGTGAAGTGAAACAAAGTATTATCTGTAGTGAAACCGCTGTTGCCCATTTTAATTATATAGGGAACAGTATTATTGGAAGCAGGGTAAATTTTGAGGCAGGCTCCATTTGTGCCAATCATTACAATGAAAGAAAAGACAAAGAAATCTCCGTTCTTTTTAATGCTGAAGTTATTAAAACCGGTACTCATAAATTCGGTTCTTTAGTAGGTGATGATTCTAAAATTGGGGCTAATGCAGTCTTATCACCGGGAACCATACTCTCCGCCAACAGTATTGTAAAAAGACTGGAACTTGTGGAACAGATACAATAAACAGGTTCACTCCTCCAAAAAAATCCCATTAGAAAAATCTATAACAAGCACTGTTTTTTCCATTGAAAGAAACAGCCTAAAACGTTTTACATTTGAGAAGACTAAAAGAAACCAGGTTTTAACCACTAATAACCTAAAAATTCAATACAAAAATTTTAAAAATGGAAAATAACACATGGCTTCAGAAATGGGATGAAAGATATACAAATGAGGAATTTGTATACGGAACGGATCCTAATCTTTACTTACAAACACAATTGAAACAGCTGAAGCCCGGTTCTATCCTCTTCCCTGCCGACGGTGAGGGAAGGAATTCGGTGTACGCCGCACTTCAGGGATGGGAATCATCAGCATTTGACATCAGTACTGAAGGGCAAAAGAAAGCACTACACCTCGCAGAACAGCACCGGATTAGTATTGATTATCAGGTAGGTGAACTGTCAACTTTAGGCTACCAGGAGGAGCAGTTCGACACTATTGCTCTTATCTATGCTCATTTTCCTGCTGAAATAAAATCATCGATCCATAGAATGCTTGACGTATATCTCCGCAAAGGAGGCTTCATTATTTTCGAAGCTTTCAGTAAGAATCATCTGGACTATATCGCAAGAAACCCCAATGTAGGAGGTCCGAAGGATATAGAATCTTTATTCTCTATTGATGAAATCAAAGCTGATTTTCCGGGCTATGATATTGTGGAGCTGGCAGAAACCGAAATAGAACTTAAAGAAGGTTTATTTCATAACGGAACCGGCTCTGTGATCAGATTTATGGGAAGGAAACAATAATTATAGCTACAGGTCAGAATATCCAAACGACATTCTGACCTGTCCCAGTCTTGTATAAGACGATTACGGATCAACAAACGGAACAGGATTTGGACTTTCCATAAAAAAGAAAGTTATGCCTGAAGGTCCATCTATAATTCTAATGAAAGAAAACCTGCTGCAGTTTGTTGGTCAAAAAGTAACAGAAGCTTCAGGTAATGCAAAATTTGACAAAGAACCATTTGTGGGTCAGTCCCTTCTCGAAATCCGCACTTTTGGAAAACAGACCTATCTGGTTTTTGAGAAAGCAGCTATTCGCATCCACTTGCTGATGTTTGGTTCTTACAGTATTGACGAGCAGACAAAACCGGACAAAAGCTTACGTTTAGCTTTATTGTTTTCAACGGGTGGAATGTA
Organism: Chryseobacterium sp. KMC2; assembly: GCF_016756935.1. Lineage (NCBI taxonomy): Bacteria > Pseudomonadati > Bacteroidota > Flavobacteriia > Flavobacteriales > Weeksellaceae > Chryseobacterium > Chryseobacterium sp. KMC2. Next base: position 93,844 of record NZ_JAESIT010000002.1, on the reverse strand, counting down.
CTTTTACACCTGTTCTGTAAAATCTGTTGAGATGGAGCATCTTTATTCAATCGACTGGGAAGCCGATGTACTGAGTGACCGCTGGAATTCTGCAAAAACAAAAAAGAAGCTGAAGTCCAACCCTGAGATGATGGTTTGCGATGCTCTGATGGATCAGAATATATTTTCGGGAGTGGGCAATATTATTAAGAATGAAGTGCTTTTCAGAATAGGAGTTCAGCCCGAAAGTTTACTTGGAAATCTTCCCGACAAAAAGTTAAAAGAACTTATTGCAGAAGCCAGGAATTACAGCTTCGATTTTCTGGAATGGAAAAGAGAATTTACACTGAAGAAACACTGGCTAGTCCATACAAAAACAGTATGCCCCATATGTGGGTTAAAATTGATCAGGAAACAAACTGGCTTAGGCAAAAGACGAAGTTTCTATTGCGAAAAAGACCAAAAACTGTATGATTAACCATTAATCAGAATTTAAAAATCCACCGGCATATTTTGTAAAAAATTCACTTCTGTATACTTCCCCTATCGGAATTTCAGAAACATCAATGTATATATTATGATTATCAAAGGAGTCAATATAATCTATATTAACAACATATGATTTACTGACCCTTATAAAAGTTTCTCCGGAGATCTTCTGATGGATGGTTTTCAGATTCATGGCTGTAATAAGTTTCTTTTGCCTGGTGTGAATAACCACATAATCCTTCAGTCCTTCTATAAATTTAATCTCTGAAAAGCTTATTTTGTAAAAGCGTCGGTCTGCCTTTATAAATAAAAAGTCTGCGGTATTAGATTCCACTGTATTTTTAACCGTTTCTTTAGACAGAAGCTCGGTATACAATACTGCTTTATCAATGGCTTTTTTCAGTCTTTCGGGATCAATAGGTTTCAACAGGTAATCTACGGCCTCCAGTTCATAGCTTTTCAATGCGTATTGGGCGTAAGCAGTAGTAAAAATAATCAAAGATCTTTGAGGCAGCATCTCAGCAAACTCCAGCCCCGTTACCATAGGCATCTCAATATCCAGAAAAATAAGGTCTATATCATTGTTTTTAAGAAAATCCAATGCAGAAAGGGCGTTGGAAAACTCACCAAGGATATCGATCTTTGATGTTTCGCTGATCAGAGACCTCATTTCTGCCCTTGCCAGAGGTTCGTCATCCACTATGATACAATTCATGATATAGGAATTTTTAAATGTACGGTATACTCCCGATCTTCGGGTTCTATTTTCAAATTAAAAGTAGTATTGTAAAGAAGTTCCAGCCTTCGGGTAATATTGGCAAGTCCCAGTCCACTGTTCTTTTTATTCTGAACAGAATAGTTTAGATTTCGGGTGTTGATACATCTAAAATAAAGTTCTTTGTTTTCAACACCAATATATATTTTAATGTAAGATTCTTTGCCGGTAATATCTATGCTGTGTTTTACTGCATTTTCTACAAAAGTTGTGAATAGATTGGGAGGAATAAAACTTGTACCTATTACCCTTTTATCCCCCTCAGTCTGAATATCGAATGAAAAATTTTCACGCCTTATTTTTTCAAGATTTAAAAAATTGGACAGAAAATCAATTTCAGAGGTCAGTAAGGTTTTTTCCTCACCGCTTTCGTAAAGCTGATATCTTAAAAATTCCGAAAACTTTACAATCACTACCGAGGCTTTCTCAGGGTCTGTCCTGATCAGTGCTTTTACATTATTCAGCATATTGAATAAAAAATGAGGATTGATCTGATTTCTGAGCTCATTAAGTTCCATATTTAATGTCAGATTGTTCAGTTCATTGATCCTTTTATTATCATTGATCCATTTCTGCAGAAGCTTTACGGTAGTTGTAGTAAGAATAATAGGAATACTCATCAGGATTCCCTCATAAATTCCTCCCTTCTCCCCATTTCTGTGAAAATTTCTGACTTTGAAATCTGCAAGAAATGAATTGAAACTATAGCCAATAATATTCAGTCCGATGATTCCCATAAGAACCAGTAGAATCAAGTAGCTGATGTATTTTGTTTTAAAGAAAAACCGGGGTACCAGAACATAGATATTGATATACACCATTGAAATCAAGATGACATACACAAAAAGCAAAGCATAATATTGATATATTCCTGAGTATGAATGCCAGAAACTGGAACTGTACAGAAGTAAGAAAAAGAAGATGAGAAACAACAGATGCCTGCGAAATTTGTATCGACTTTCTATCAGAAAATCCATGACAAAGCTTTCTTTAAATTTTAACGAGCTGTATTTCATAGCAACCTGACCATTTTTAATGGTAACAAAAATAGGTAATACCACAATGTATCCTTGCAATATTATACAAAACCTTCATTTTATTATACCAATTACCGCTTCGGATTTCGTATAAAATACCAGCCGTTTTGTATAAAAACAAATTTACGAAATCCCTTTCTTCATTTCTTTGTCCTGTTTAATTTACTATGTATGGAACTTACCACTTTTCATGAACTCACTCAGGAAATAACATCAGAATGTTTTTTTATGACCCCATCCCAGCAGGAAGAAAAAGTAATACAGCTTATCGATCTTCATCATTTTATAGAATGTTCCCCTATGAAACTGGAGGTTGTCAGCTATCTTCGTCACCCTATCAATATTGTAAAGCAAGATGACCTTACTATAGGCATCTTATTTTATGATATGAAGCGTTCATCACTGCCAGACTGTAACGATTCTGAAGCGTTTAGAAGAAGACATAACCTGTCAGCGCTCTGGTTTGTATTTGTAGAAGAAGAGTTCTGCCTTGAAACGGCCGCCCATACTGATCTCATCATCGAAAACAGCCTGGATATTTTCTATGAAAAGATTTTCTTATTCAATTTCTTTCAATCTATTATTCATCCTTTAAAATAAAACCATGAAAACATTGAGAAGAGCATTGTTGCCACTCGCCCTGCTGCCATTTAACAATAGTATTTACGCTCAAAAAAAAGACAGTATTCCGTTGAAAGTACGTGCATTTTTTGCCGATAAAATTCCCCAGACCCGTGACCTTAATATTGAATTTACCCAAACCACACCTTACTCATTTTCTTCCAAGCTTCAGGGATCAGACCTCCCGGAGAATAAGGTGAAAAACTTTCAGCAGGTAAGAGCTGAAGCCAATATTTATTTTGTTAAAAAGAAAAAATGGCTATTAAGTACGGCACTTAATTATCGCTACACTTCAATGAATACAGAAGAATCTGTTATCTTGGGAACAGACAGACAAAATCATTATCATTATCACTCTGAGGCAATCAATTTCAACTATTTTTCCAAGCTGTTTAATAAAGTGGCAATATATACAGCCACAGCTTCTGTGGATGGAAGTGATCAGCATTTTGAAAGAGTCAGAGGAATGCTGACGGCCTCAGTTGTTTTAAAGGCCACTTCCAAAACAAAGATGCTGATAGGCCTTGCAGGTATCATTGATCCCAGTTCTCAGATCCCTATACTTCCGATATTCACTTATGAAAACAAATTCAACAACGGCTGGGTACTGGATATTCTTCTTCCCAAAAAAGTATTGGTCCGAAAGAACATCCTTGCCAATGGAAGACTTTCTTTGGGAACGGAAATGGATAATACTTCCTTTTATATGTATAAGAACAGCAAAACTTATGAGTTTCGCCAGCTGGAGATCAATTCAGGGGTTATTTACGAACACAACCTCGGCCATAATTTAATAGGGACATTTAAAACCGGAATCAGAGCCGTTCCACAAGCGAGAGCTTTTGATAAAGAGGAATCTTTTAAAGATTACATTTTTGAAGCCAGCTATAAACCGTCCTTCTATTTCAATGTCGGAGTATCTTATAATCCTTTTGGAAAACCCAGAGTAAAATAACCTCCGGTTTCCGGCAAATCCGGAAGAGCTTCAGGATATAAAACTCAATGTGTTCCCATTTTTGAAAATACATTGATAATAATAACTCCCAGTACAATAAGCACAATCCCAATAATAGCAGGAAGATCCGGTACCTGTTTAAAGGCAATGACTCCAATCATGGTGATAAACACAATCCCTACTCCCGACCAGATAGCATAGGTAATTCCTACAGGAATCTCACGAAGGGTAAGGCTCAGGCAGTAAAAAGCAGAAGCATACCCTATTACCGTGACAACGGAAGGCCATAGTTTGGAAAATTCTTCTGATTTTTTCAGAAAAGTAGTGGCTATGATCTCAAATACAATTGCTAATGCAAGAAAAATATAACTTCGTCCCATCATTGTTCTTTATACAAATGTAATAAAAACTGATAGGTATTCTTTCAACTTCTTTCGCAAGAGAAAGGCGTACTACATAAAGATTAGCCAAGCCTCCAATCAAATATGTTGCTCCTATGAAAGGATGCAAGCAATTATTTCTGCCAGGATAATTCCGCTGAAAGGCTTCAAAAAACCCGACACAAGGTTCGATACCTTTTGATAAGCAGCTAGAATGAAGCATTTTACTGCACAGAAAAGCAAGGTTGATTTTACAATAATTCTACGGATAAAGATTTATGATGTCATATTATTTCTCTCCATATTGACATAAAAACATAGTCTAAGGTGTCATAAAACCTGACAGCTGACAAAAAATCACTACACAAAAATCAACGGTAAAAATAATTTTTCTTAACACATAAATCTTTTTTACGCTCAAATTTCACATTCAAAAAGAGAGCAAACAGACGATATTATGCATTGCATTATTTATTATTTGTTTTATCAAGTCCAATATAGAAAGCTTTAAACGCTTAACACTTTCACATAATTTTACAGAGAGAACAATAAATGTATTAATAAATTCTCAATAACGCATTAATTTTTTGTAAACAAAAATTAACCAATAGATGAACAAAAACCTCCGTAATACACTGATATACATCATAATGTTTTACTTTGGCACGTGATTTGAAAACTGTAATATTGCAATTGAAAGATTGATAAAAAAAAGTCAAATAATTAAAAATAATACAAAATGGTAACTTATATCGGTATCGCAACATGTTTAGTAGTGTTCACATCATATTTTATGACAGTAAGAAGAGAAAGAAACTAATTCTAAAAACACAGTAAGCCTATAGAATATCTATACTAATTATATTGTTTTATGTTTTTAGTCTGAAAATCAGGCCTCGCTCTTTTACTCAACAGGGTAAAAGGGCCAAAAAACATAACAAAAAGATCTTAGTTTCATAACACATTTTAATATCCAAAAGAAAAGCTGAACGTATGTTTGGCTTTTCTTTGTTTTAGAGGATACCTGAACTTTACCAGATTCATACATCTTGCAGACCCCGGTTGCTTTTATCCGAAACATTCCGATACTGCTGGCCTATCTATTTATTCTTTTTCAGGATGAAACTTCATTCAATAAAGTTTTATCTTTGTACTCCTTAAGCATTAACTATTTGAATTGCCATCATGAATCTGTACAACCTTATTATTCAGGACAAAGAACAAGTAAATCTCAATGATGTATTCCTCAATGAAACCAATAAAGGCTTATTGATACAGCTTATCAAGGAAAACACCTATGTGAAAGAGTTACAGGAGTATGGCCTTCCTGTGAATAATAAGATCCTGCTCCAGGGAAGTTCAGGATGCGGGAAAACAATGACGGCAAAAGCAATAGCCAATGCTTTAGGTAAAAACATTATTATTTTAAACCTGAGTAATATCGTTTCGTCACGTATCGGGGAAACTTCCCAAAATATTAAAATGATATTTGATAAAGCCGCAAGAGAAAGGTCTGTCCTTTTTCTTGATGAACTGGATCAGATCGGAAAAGCAAGAGGTAGTGATGACAAAGATGTAGGCGAGATGAGAAGACTTGTAAACACCCTCATCCAACTGATTGACTATTATCCTGAAAATGCACTGCTTCTTTGCGCAACGAACCATCCTGAAATAATAGATACTGCCATATTGCGGCGTTTTCAGCTGAAGATCAATTATGAAATGCCTTCTGCAGAATTTCTGGATACTTTCTATGATCAGTTGCTGGCTTCATTTCCTGAAGATCTGAATCATATTGAGCGAAAATACGGAATTTCTTTTGCTGAAGCCAAAGACCATGCCCTCACCGCTGTAAAATCTGCATTAATCAAAAAACTGGAAGCCAAAGAAACCCTTCAGTCATGAAAGAAGATATTCTCCACAACCTCAGCATCATCAATAAAAGGATAAAAGATGTCTGTGAAAAATCAGGAAGAAATCCCGATGAAGTAAAGCTTTTACTGGCTACAAAAACGGTTTCCCCGGAACACATCAAAGTAGCTTTGGAAAACGGACACCGCTTAATTGGAGAAAACAAAGTACAGGAACTGAAGGAGAAATATGAAGATTTGAAAGCTACCCCACACGAGAATCATTTTATCGGGCATCTTCAGACCAATAAAATCAAAGATATTCTGAGATATGATGTTTCATGCATTCAGTCTCTTGACCGTTTGGAACTGGCAGAAAAACTTCATCAAAAGCTTTCAGCAGAAAATAAAACCATTGAGGTACTGATCCAGGTGAACACCTCCCATGAGGAAAGTAAATTTGGTATTCCTCCCGATAAAGCCATTGAACTGGTTACCAAAGTTTCTGAATTTTCCACTTTAAAAATCAAAGGTTTAATGACCATAGGTCTGTTCAGTGCCGAGACAGAAAAAATAAGAACGTGTTTTAAAATACTCAAAAACCTGCAACTGGAAATCATAAGGGAAAACATTCCCCATGTGGAAATGAAGGAACTATCTATGGGCATGAGCGGAGATTTGGAAACAGCCATTGAAGAAGGTGCCACAATTGTGCGTGTAGGAACGGCTGTTTTTGGAGCCAGAATCTATCCGGACAGCTATTATTGGAATGAAGGAAAAACAAATAATAAAGCTTAAAATTATATGTTCCCATTTACTTATACTTTTGAAGGAGAAATTATTAACGATAAAACATCTGAGAATGTAATTTATACAGCTCGTGAAATATTGAGAGAGAAAAAAATTAAAAATATTCTTTACGGGCCAGGATTTGTTTCTTTCAATGAAGGTTTTTTGAAAGAAAGATCCAATTGGGACTATTTATCTTTCATTGATGATGGAAAATTCACGTATAATGAAAAAAGCAAAGTATTGACTTATAAAGTTAAACTATGGAAATTTAACTTATTTGCTCTTGCATTTCTTATTATTACGCTAATTTATTTTGAAGGTTTATTTGGAAAACTGCTTCCTCTTTTTGGACTTATCGCCAATCATTTGTTTTGTTATTTTGGAAGTCAAGGATTGATAAAAGAAATCACGCATGAGATTAACTATTTGTCTTAATTGTATGCGCTAAATCATTTCTCGCCAACCAATCAATATGTGCAAAAAAGCTTTAAAACAAAAGGTTTTTAAAGTCTACAAATTCGGTATACTTTTTGATTCATAAAACATTAATAACCAAACAAATGCATTTATGATTAAAAAATTACTCTCGGGCTGTCTGCTGATGACAGTATTATTCTTTTTTTCATGTGAAAAGGAAAACACACAGATGAAAAGTGAAATCTCAATTGAAACTATTTCAATCATAACCTGCCTTACTATGGGTGTTGCTATATTAGTTGCATACAGCTATAGAAGAAGATAATTACATAACAGACTACAATACCTTAAGGGCACCTCTCAAAACAGACAGGTGCTTTATTGTTGTCATAGCAGTAATGATATCTTGAGCCGGAATCCAGAGTATGGCAGCATTTCTATTTGAAAAAAAGCAGCATTAAAATTCAACTTAATAAGGAATATTTTAACGAAATTATTATGGTTATTTTCTTACATATAAATATAAAAAAAACCATTATACAATTAAAATAAATCAATTTTCAAACAGCACAAATCCGGTACAATTATTGATTCCAAAACACTAATAATCAAAGAAATACACTTATGAATGAAAAGACCTTATTGGGATATCTGTTAATCACAGTATCTCTTCTTTTTTCGTGTTCCCCAGAACATACATCAGAAAATAAAAGCGGAATTTCAATGGAAACCATTTCAATCATCACCTTCGTTTTGGTAGGAATTGCAATTTTAGCGGCGTATCCCTACAAGAAAAAATAACGGGGTATGTAATATCATAAAAAAAGACACCTCCTTATCATGTAAGGAGGTGCATTTTTTTACCGGATATCAGTTTTATTTCTTGATCACTTTAAATGTGCTCACACCTTCTGCTTTTGAAGTTATATTCAAAATATAGGTTCCGGCGGCCAAATCAGAAATATCAATTCTACTTACATTTTGAGATGTCCTTATTTTTTGTCCCAAAGCATTATATACCTCTACTTTTTCAGGAACTGACTGACCATTCAGATAAATAATTCCCGTAGTGGGATTAGGATAAATATGTACCGTAGCTTTTACCTGTTCTTTTGTTCCTAAAAACTGATCAACAATCTTCGTAGAAACAGTATTGGTATGTACTGCCGGATTATAATCAAAATAAATATCCGCCACATTATTCACAATATCATTCATCTGGACATTGGCTTTAGGCTTAATTTTATATGCTATGAATCCGTGAGAATTGGGTTCATCACTGCTTCCCGGAAGGTAGATCGCATTAAAATTAAACGTTACATCATTTCCATTGGCAACTTTCACTTCGCTGGGATGGCTGTAAGATTCTAAACTCAATGTAGACCAATCCAGTTTACTGTCTAAGACATTATGAATCCTTACTTTTTCAGCAAAATGATTTCCTGTGTTCTGGAAACGGATGATGTAATGCAGGTATTCGTCTGCATCCTGTAAAAGAATCTGAGAACCTTCCAATACCGTGATATCATTCGGATCATAAGAACCTACAATAGTATGGTTTAAAGCAAACTCGTTATCTGAAGGGGTGGCATCACCGGTAACATTTGCGATTCCATTGATGCTAAGTTGTCCGCCAATACTGTTTACCGGCATTGGGAGGACATTGAATTTTAAATCGATGGTTTTAGTCTGCAGGGGAGCAAAATCCTGATAATTGAAACGTATATTCCCATTGGTTTGGGATACAACCGGGGAAGAAGCCTGCAGGAAATTCATCTTTGCCCCGTTGTACGTAAATGAAATTTCCCCACTTAGTTTTTGAGTTCCTTTATTGCGGACAACCATTCTGTATTTGGTATCAAAGCCCGGTCTTGCAGTCAGAACCGGATAGATACTTACGTCAAGGTCTTTATATACCTGGTTAGGTGCAATACAGAAATCTGCGGTATCAGTTACACCTGCAGAAGCAAAATTAAAAGTATGATTCTGAGGATTCACCGTATAATTGGGAAGAGAAGCATCTATAAAAGTAGTATGCTGCCCCTGTGCTGATAATATGGAATAGTTTCCGCTTGCATCTGTAAACGTAGAGAATTTACCGGCTGAATTTTGTGTAGAAACCATCATCATAGATGCAGAGGTATCATTGGCATCACACCCGTTATTATCAATGTCTAACTTTATTTTTCCTTTTGTTTTGTTTTGAAATGATTCTGTGGTTCCAAACCAGGAGATCATATCTTCTTTATAATTATCAATGTAAGTGGACCCAGAAATGAGTTCTGGAATTCCATCTCCATTTAAATCGGCACTTAATAAAGATACGACACTTCCTGTATTATTGGTAATCAATTGAGGAGTCGCATCAAAAACTCCGTTTCCGTTGTTCTTATACCATCTTAATTTGGGTTGGGTTTGGGAATTGGTGACAATATCTTTGCGCCCGTCTCCATCAATATCCATAGCTACAATAGCATAAGGAGACACTGCGGTCCCGGTACTAATCACTTTTTCAGGTCCGAACGATCCTTGTGCGTTTATATTTTCAAACCATCCTATTTTATTTCCGTTAGCATTCACAAAGGAAATATCACGGTCTCCGTCTCCATCCAGATCAGCAAAATAAAGTTTTGTAAAACCATTGGAAGAACTTGCTACCACGTGTTCTGCTGTAAAATTACCTAAACCGTCTATATTTTCGTACCATTTAATTTTCCCATCATTAGTAATAATAATATCCTGATCACCGTCTCCATCCACATCTTCATTCTGTAGTATCCCAACGGAGCCTATGGCAGGATTTAAAAATTCCTGAGGGGCTGAAAAATTTCCGTTTCCTGTATTAAATGCAACTTTCAGCTTAGTAGAAGAGGCCATGAAAGCAATATCTTTTTTGCCATCTCCATTGAAATCACCTATTGTATTCCTATAGGTGGGTTCCATTCCCAGATTGACAATCGGATGCTCAATCGCAAAGTTTCCTGCTCCATCGTTTTCAAGCCAGGCATACCTATAAGTAATGGAAGGATCTGCCTCTCCCATAAATACAACATCATTATCCCCATCATGATCCATGTCTGCCAATGTTACCTGCGACTGTAACCTAATATCATTTCTGATAATCTTCTGTACACCGGAAAAATCCCCTAATCCGTTTGTATTTTTATACCATGCAATTTTATTCTTTCGGGAAAGACTGATAATATCAGCGTCACCATCTCCATCAATATCTCCTGCAGATACAGTATTAAGTGAGTTTACATCCGTTGTAAGAACTTTTTCAGGGGTAAAACTTCCTGTACCATTAATCCCTTCATACCAAGCTACTTTATCATCTCCAAAGGACACTGAGATCAGGTCCATTTTTGAATCATTATTGAAATCTGCAGCGTCAAACTGCGTTATCAATTTAGCATTCTGGGAAACAATCTGCTCAGGACCAAAAGTACCATTTCCAAGGTTTTTCTTCCAGGAAAGTTTTTGATCCCAATAGACACAAAATACCAGATCCTCTTTAAGATCTCCATCGAGGTCAAGCATTTTCACACCATATCGCTTAACATTCTGTATAGCATAAGGACCAGCAGGAATATCTGATATCAACTGTGATGTTGAGAAAGTTCCCGCACCATTTGTATTTTTGTACCATTTAAACTGCTTAATGTTTCCGTTTTCAAACAAGTGAATAATGTCCAAATCTCCATCACTATCTATATCTCCAACTTCAAAATACTCTCCTAATGCAAAATCATCAATAGTCTGCTTCACGGTGAAATTGCCACTTCCGTCATTTTTATACCATCGTAAAATTCTTGATTCATTAATTCTAACCAAAAGATCCGGTTTATTATCATTGTCCAGATCTCTGAGAATAACAGAATCTGGTTTTTGAAGAGAGGAGAAAATATGCGATCCGGGGGTAAAAGTACCATTCCCATTGTTCTTCAGCCAGGTACCGGAAATGGGTTGGTGAAGATAAATATCCTGATCTCCGTCACCGTCTATATCGGCAATCCTGAAAAGCGGAATATTCTGATCAGATAAAGCTATAGGCTGGGTAAAAGTGGCGGCTCCTCCACTGCTGGTACCTTTCATAAGGAAAAGTCCCTTTTTTGTACTAAATATAATATCTGTTTTTCCATCTCCATCAAAGTCTGCACTGTTGTAATCTTTAATGTCATCAACTGGAGATTTGTAAATTAATTCAGGATGTTCAAAACCAGTACCTGTATTTTTGATCCAATATAAATCTCTATAATAATTTCTTACCAGTACATCTTTTTTATTATCATTATTAAGATCTCTCGGTATCAGATCTTGTGCATCGGAAATTCCGAAACTTCCGTCTATGATAATATTCTGAGGTAAGCCTGTTTGTGAAAATCCCATGATGCATGACAGGGAGAAAGCAAAAACGATAGATTTCTTCATCGAATAGTTATTTGATTATTAGTTTAATTGTCCGCAAAAATATAAAAATACAAGCAGAAATAAACATTTCATTATTAAACATCATGTTAAAATCAAACAAATAGTAAAATAATAACAATGAGAAAAGATATTGTGTATTTTTTCCTATCAATAACTTACGCTCTGCATTCTATGACATGAAGCTAAGGGTTTTACGTACTGATTATGGTTTCACGCTCTGCAAAGTCTCCTTACTTTGCGGAATTATAAAAATAAAAATCCCTCTCATTTCTGAAAGGGATTTATTATATCTGGAAAAAATTTAGGATTACATATAAGCTTCAATAGGCTCACAAGTACATACTAAATTTCTATCTCCGTACGCTTCATCTACTCTTGATACAGAAGCGAAGAATTTGTGGTCTCTTACCCACTCTAATGGATAAGCTGCCTTTTCTCTGCTGTATGGTTTATCCCAAGAATCTGAGATCACCAACTGCTCTGTATGCGGAGCATTTTTCAATACGTTGTTTGCTGCATCAGCTTCTCCGTTTGCAATTTCATCAATTTCTTTTTTGATAGAGATCAACGCTTCTGCAAAACGGTCAATTTCAGACTTGCTTTCAGATTCTGTAGGCTCAATCATCAATGTTCCTGCAACAGGGAAAGAAACGGTAGGAGCATGGAAACCATAATCCATCAATCTCTTCGCTACATCAGCCACTTCAATTCCTAAAGATTTGAACTGACGGAAATCTACGATACACTCATGAGCCACTCTTCCGTGTTCGTTTGAATATAAAATAGGGAAATGCGCTGCCAAAATCTCTTTAAGGTAGTTGGCATTCATGATAGCATGTCCTGTAGCTTTTTTAAGACCGTCTGTTCCTAACATTTTAATATAAGCATAAGAAATGTTAAGGATCAATCCTGAACCGTAAGGTGCTGCAGAAATACCGTCAATAGCTTCTTTAGCTCCAATTCTGATATTAGCATTAGAAGGAAGGAAAGGAACCAGGTGTTTAGCAACACAGATAGGACCTACTCCAGGACCTCCACCTCCGTGAGGAATTGCAAAAGTTTTGTGAAGATTCAGGTGACAAACATCTGCTCCAATGTTTCCCGGACTTGTAAATCCTACCTGAGCGTTCATGTTGGCACCATCCATATATACCTGTCCTCCGTGTTCGTGGATTAAGTTGGTGATTTCTTTAATGTTGGCATCAAAGAATCCGTATGTAGAAGGATAAGTGATCATTACAGCTGATAAATTCGCTGAATGCTGTTCTGTTTTAGCTTTAAGATCTTCGAAGTCAATTTCCCCGTTTTCAAGGTTTTTAACCACTACAATCTTCATTCCTGCCATTGCTGCAGAAGCCGGGTTTGTTCCGTGTGCAGACTGTGGTATCAATACTACATTTCTGTGCGTATCTCCTCTTGAAATATGATATTCTCTGATTACCATTAATCCTGCATATTCTCCCTGAGCTCCTGAGTTAGGCTGCAATGAAGTTCCTGCAAAACCGGTAATTTCAGCAAGATCTTTTTCAAGCTCTGCAATCATTTTCTGGTAACCTCCAGCCTGATCTACCGGTACAAATGGGTGTACACTTCCCCAATCTGCCCATGATAATGGTAACATCTGCGTTGCTGCGTTCAGCTTCATCGTACAAGATCCTAAAGAGATCATTGAGTGCGTCAATGATAAATCTTTTCTCTCAAGACGCTTGATGTAACGCATCAATTCTGTTTCCGTATGGTATTTGTTGAATACTTGTTCCGTAAGAATTTCGTCTTTTCTTAAATTCTCTTCAGGAATACTATATCCTTCTTTGATTTCTAATTTGAAAGTCTGCTTATCTTTAAACTGAGCAAAAGAAGCCATCAGATAGTTTAATTTCTCTAATGTAGTACTTTCGTTGATAGCAATGCTTACAACATCTTCTGTGAAGTAATTAAGGTTGATTCTGTGATCCTGCATCATTCTCATCAATCTTCCTTTCTCATCTTCAGTCATGATGATTTTTACGGTATCGAAGATTGGCTCTTCTACAGTCTGATATCCTAATGCTTTAAGACCGTTTTTCAAAGCGTTTGCTTTGAAGTGAATTTGGTCAGCGATATAATTTAATCCTTTAGGACCGTGATATACGGCATACATTCCTGCCATTACAGCCAATAGAACCTGAGCAGTACAGATGTTGGAAGTTGCTCTTTCTCTCTTGATGTGCTGTTCTCTGGTTTGTAGCGCCATTCTCAATGCACGTTTTCCGTACATATCCTGAGAAACCCCGATAATTCTTCCCGGGATATCTCTTTTATAATCTTCTCTACAAGCAAAGAATGCTGCGTGAGGACCTCCATACCCCAATGGAATACCGAATCTCTGTGAAGTTCCTACTGCACAGTCTGCACCCATTTCAGCCGGAGACTTCAGTTTAACCAAAGCCATAGGATCACAAGCAACAGCAACCTGAAGATCAAGTTTTTTATAGTTTACGATATCTTCAGTGTAATCTAAAACAACCCCGTTTTTACCCGGATACTGCAATAGAACCCCATAATAAGTACCGTCAAACTGATGCGTTTTATGATCACCGATTACCACTTCAATTTCCAGTCCTTCAGCTTTTGTTTTCAGTACAGAAACTGTTTGAGGAAGAACAAGGTCAGAAATAAAGAACTTATTGGCTCCTGCTTTTTTCTGATCTTTAGTTCTGTTGTTGAAGAACATATGCATTGCTTCCGCAGCTGCAGTAGACTCATCCAATAGAGATGCATTCGCTAATCCAAAACCTGTAAGATCACATACTACAGTCTGGAAATTAAGAAGAGCTTCCAGTCTTCCCTGTGCAATCTCTGCCTGATACGGTGTATATGCCGTATACCAGCTTGGATTTTCAAAGATATTTCTCTGAATTGCTGATGGTAAAAGTGTATTGTGGTATCCGAATCCAATGTAACTTGTAAAATCAGTGTTTTTAGATGCCAATTCTTTCGAGTGGTTCAGCATTTCGTATTCCGAAAGCGGTGCCGAGATCTCAAGATCTTTCTCTAAACGGATAGAAGAAGGAATGGTCTGAGAAATTAACTCTTCAATACTAGAAACGCCAAGTTTTTCCAACATCGCCTGTTTATCGGCTTCATTAAGGGAAATGTGACGGCTCACAAACTGTTCTGTATTCATTTTTATTTATTAGATTTTGTTTGTAAAAAAGATGGCTAAAATTACAATTTTTTGAACGATTGTACAACAGCATTCAACGGATGGTCATTCACAGAAATACTTGACTGTTATAAGAGAATTTACTTTTAATAAGATCAAGACGGGTTTGGAGAATTATAAGCAAAGATTACAACTATTCTATACATAATACTCAAAAATACAGAGAATTTAACATCAATAAAACACTGATTGATCAATTGAAATATAATGAATTCGCAGATTATTTTTGCCATCATGAATTATGTATAATTTATGCTGAAAAAATAAAACCAATAGGGAAATGTGGAAAATAAACTGAGCAATTGATTTAATTTATCGGGCTGGTTTATCGCTCTAAAAGGGATCCTCCACTGCTATACATCAGGTTTTTAGAAAATTATGAAATTTTATTAATTATATTTATTCTAAATTAATATATTTGCAACATGAATATGATTACTCCATTTAAAGTACCGCCTTTAGCACCTGTCTATGCTTTTCAGAATGAAGAGATGTTCTGTGAAAAGAAATCTTGCTGTAAAAAATTCAAAAAAGGTAAAAGATGTAAAAAATGTCCCGGAAGAAAGAAAATGGCATAGATTAGCTAAAGTTCTTCACTAATATATATACAGCAATTGCCAATATCATTATTCCCAAAAGCAACATTACAATTTTAGGCTGACCAGCCTTATTTATCCTTGTTCTTGGTTGGGGTTTAAACATTTCTTCTACTGTGTTTTTGAATTTTTCCGAATCATTTTCAAAAACTTCTGTAATCGTAATTCCCTGAACAACGGTTTTATGTAAAAGAGAATTGGTAGCGTGAAGTAAAAGCTGGAATTTTCCATCCTTAAATTCCGTAATCTTAAATATTCTTTCTCCATACGGCTTTTCCAGTCCAAAAGGCAATACTTTCACTACATCAGCATTCGTCGTTTGCCAGCTGATGATAATCTCCTCTCCTTTTTTAGCATGAATTTTATTGGCAGAAAAAGTTTTGATCGCAGGGGGAACATTATACCTGAAACTTCTTTGATGGCTTTCTAAATTCTGATCGTAAGAATGTCTTCTTGCAGGATCACTCAACGTTTCATACGCTTCCTGAATCTCACGGAAACGGTCAGCAAAAAAATCATCATTATCATTTTTATCCGGATGATACTTTAAAGACAGCTTCCGGTAGGCCTTTTTAATATCCTCTTCAGAAGCTTCCTGCGATATACCGAGAAAATAGTAGTAATCTTTCATTGAGCAATACAAAAATAAGAATTTATTTTTCCATGGATAAGATCTTATAGTAAAAAGTGTATGATCTTTGATAGAATATATCCATTACTCCTCTCTCCTAAAGACTTAAACTTGAAAAATATAACACGAATTTATCCCCTTGCAGGTTGAGTTGGTCTTATTGATTAAATGATACAGAATCATTCTTATATATGATCTACATCATTTCCCTGAGGAAAATTAAACATCATACCATCATAATTATAAAAACTAATGACAAATCCACTCTTGAGTGGGAATAATCCAGTCATCAAGAGCCTTAAACAGAAAACCATGATTCAGGCCCGTCTTAAGTTCAATTTCCTTAAAGTCTTTTATATCCGACCGGCTGAATCGTTGCTCTTCTGAAAGGGCAACATGACCCTCATCAGATTGTTCAGTGATCGATAATATTTTTCCGTAAAGTCTAAAATTTTCGTCTTTCTCCAGAGAATCATCTTTAAAAGTTGAACCTATTAATACAAATTTTAAACCTGGATTTTTCTCATAAGAAGATATATACTGTGCAATATAACCGCCCTGGGAAGTTCCAACAACTGTAATATTATTAACAGAGACTCCTTTTTTAATCAAACTGTCAATTTGCGTCTTTACCTTTAAGGCATACAGAGCAGGATTGGTATCGGATTTCCGTTTTTCAGAAATAACAACTCTATTTTCTCCTTTAAGCTTCTTAAGAATGGACTCATATTCCGCAATACCGTACTTCGGATGTTTTTCTTTTAAAGAATGATCTTCTAAAAATTTATTATGCAGAAAGAAAATATACTGTTTTTGCCGACATTTCTGGCCCGACACAAACATTGAGGAAAATAATACTAAGGCAATAAAGATATGTTGATATTTCATCATAATTCCTGAAGATAATGCTTAAACAAATATAGCACTTAAATGACTAATCATACGTTGGGTTCCGGCGAGGCTTCAGACCATTATATACAAAAATTCCGGCGCGGGAAGCTCTGCTTCCCGCGCCGGAATTAAACAATTTCAATTTAGTCTTTCACGTATTATGCTTCAAAGGTATTATCCTTTCTGCAGCATCTTGAACTGAATTCTTTTTTAAACTTTCCTTTCAGCTCCTGATAATCCTCCTCATTCATTTCCCTGATTTTATCGGCTAATCCGAAAGGGGATTTTTCTTTGATTCCGTATTCATCAAAGACCCCTCTGATAAATCTTTTTCTTTGTGCCGCTTTTTTAGCTATGAGTGCTACTCCTACAACGGCTAGTGCTCCAAGAGCTCCTTTTAATGCTGAATTTTTCATCTTTCTAAATTTTAAATTTTACTACTTCTTATTTTTTATATAGACGAATGAATTTTAATTTTACTTTACTACTTCTTTAAAATTTTTAAATTATTCGTTGTTTCTGTTGAAGAATCCTCCTGAGCATTTATTTCTCCAAACTTCCTTGAATTTTTCTCTTTCTTCAGGGGATAATCCTTCCATTTTTTCTCTCATTTTTCTTTCCTTGAAATCTTTCATCCCCTTACCAAAATGGAAACCTCCAAAAAGAATCTTACTTAAAACAAGTATTCCCATGGCCTGCCAGAATGTAATGGACTTTACCCCTAAAATTTCGGGAAGCAGACAGTTCCAAAGCATCATTACAATCCATGTAACGGCTAAGAGGATTAATGGTGGACATAACAATAAAAAAATCCAGCCCTTTTTGTGTTTATGATTCATAATTTCTTTTTCTAACTTTTTAAATCTTCGTATAATTTTCTCAATCTGTTTCTCAGATGCTTCACAGCATAGTTTTTTCTACTGATGATGGTTTTGATATTTTCTCCCTGTTCATCGGCGATCTCCTGGAGGGTTTTGTCGTTCAGTTCATTTTCTACGTAGACCAGCCTTTGTTTTTCGGGAAGTTCATCAAGTGCTTCAAACAGCTTTTTCCAGATTTCATCCTGAAACATCTTCACTTCAGGACCTGCGCTTTCATCCATCAATAAGATATCTTTGATGGAAAAGCTTCCGTCTTCATCCTCATAGACGAAATCTTCAAGATTTTCTGTTTTCTTTTTCCGGTAACGGTCTGTTATTTTATTCGCCGTCACTCTGTACAACCAGCCTCCAACATTCACAATCTCAGAAAGATTGGTAAGGCTACTGAACTGATACCACACTTCCTGCAGAATATCTTCTGCATCTTCCGTGTTTTTCACTTTAGGACGAATATAAGACATCAGTTTCCCTCCGTAGCTTGAAACGGTTTGTGAGATGATACTTTCTTTCTCCTTCTGTGGCATTGTTATTTTTTCGACAACCTCCATACTGACAAGACGGCTATCCTTTTGGTTTTACTTTAATAAATTTAAAATATTTTTCTCAAAATCCAATTTTTCTTTTATCCATCGGATTTTTATCTCAGAATTTTTTTTCCTACAACCCACTCATTACTAATCACTAATCACTCATTACTCATATTCCGGGGAGCTTCTTCCTGCTATCCGTTCATACTCCTCGCGCCCGGGCTTTCTTAAAAGAGCCATTCCATGCTGTGGGGTAACCACTGCTATCAGGGCTAGGGTATTTGTGGGTATATTCATTATGGGCAACATAATGTATCCATAACCCTTTGCTTTTATTATCGTTATTTTACCCCTTATCATTCAATGCTAGTCATTCTCAGAAATCTATATTTATTTTTTAATAACACTATCTAGATTCCTGCGGAATGACAAAGACAACGCCAGTCAAAAAAACTATCGAACATTACATTTTATCGCAGATAAAATCCTTGCGTCTTAAAAACACCCAGCCTGTAAAATCTTCTTGCGCCTTTGCGTTTTTTCCAACTCTCCACACCTAACCTACTCTTAGAAACAGAACACCTTACACCTCCATATCCATCGATCCTATTTCTTAATAACACAGTTTAGATTCCTGCGGAATAACAAAGACAACGCCACTCAAAAACCTATGGAACATTACATTTTATCGCAGATAAAATCTTTGCGTCTTAAAAATACCAGCCTGTAAAATCTTCTTGCGCCTTTGCGTTTTTTCCAACTCTCCACACCTATAACCTACTCTTAGAAACAGAACTTACACCAGATGGTAAACAGCAAAACGGAGAGCTAAGTGCTCTCCGTTATTTTATAAAATGCTATCCTTCTTATTTACTTTTATTAAAGTTTTCTGCAAAAAATCCTAACATAGACTTATAAAGCTCTATTCTGTTAGGTTCTTTTCCAAATCCGTGTCCTTCATCGTATTTTACCATATAAGGAACTTCGAATCCTTTAGCGCGCATCGCTTTAACAATCTGGTCGGATTCATTGATATTCACTCTTGGGTCATTGGCCCCCTGAACTACAAATAATGGCTTTTTGATTTTATCAATCTGGTAAACCGGTGAAACTTCCTTGGCAATTTTAGCTTCCTCAGGATTATCCAGATCATACCAGATCTGTTTTACCATTTCTTTATAAGGTTTCCAGTATTCAGGGAAAGAAGCAAAGAAGGTAAAGATATTGGATACCCCCACATAATCCACTCCGCAAGCATACAGATCCGGAGTTTTAATCAAGCCCATCAAAGTAGCATAGCCTCCATGACTTCCTCCATAGATGGCCACTTTATCTTTATCTACCCATCCCTGGCTAATGGCATATTTCACCCCGTCTTCCACGTCATCCATGGCCTTTCTTCCAATCTGTTTATACCCAGCCTTCTGGAATCCCTTTCCATAGCCTCCGGAAATTCTGAAATTCACCTGAAGAGTTGCATATCCTCTGCTGGCAAACAATTGCGTTTCAGGGTTGAAACCCCAATCATCTCTGATTCCCTGCGGACCACCGTGAGGGTTTACTACCAAAGGAACTTTCTTACCCTCTAAAGCCGCTTTAGGCAATGTAATATACCCATGAATTGTCAATCCATCTCTGCTTTTGAATTCAATAGGTCTCATTTCTGCCATATCCTCTTCTTTAAGTTGTGGCATAAGGTTATAAAGAAGTTTTAATTCTTTGGTTTTCGTATCATACTCATAGTAAGTTCCGTAGAGCTTATCACTCGCGACAATAACCAGGAGTTTTTCATTATTATCATCTGAAGAAACAATTCCGAACTCTTTATCTTTAAACTGAGCTTTTAATTTGTCATCTATTTCTTTGTAAAATTTACTTACAGGAACAGTTTCTCCTTTTACCCCGTTATAACTGATATAGTCCAGTTCATAATTTCTGTTTTTACCGGCAACACTTATGGAGTTTACATCATATACAGGATGAGAATACACCTCTTTGATTACCGCATTTTTCTTTAAATCATATAAAACGATTTTTGATTTGTCACTGTCTAAATTGGTCACCACATACGCTTCATCCTTATTTTTAGAATTATCATTAAACCTGATAATATTGAAGGTATCTGACCAGTCCGTTGATTTCAGAAGATTGAATTTCCCGGTTTGTAAATCTTTATAATACGTTTTGGTAGTAAGACCGTTTTCAAGAACCGTATATCCTCTTAAATTTCCGTCTTTATCAAAAATATAGTCATCAATAGGGCTATTGACATCCTTATTTTCATACAGCTGGGTTATTTCGCCGGTAACAAAATTGATTTTATAGGGTTCAAAGATCTGTTTGTTATTTTTATTCATGGTCACCACTACAAAATCAGTATCTTTTATAGGTCTGATTGTGCCCAGTGTTATTCCTTCAAACGGTGTTAAATCTTTAAGATTCCCTCCGTCAGTATCGGCAGCATACAGGTGGATATTTTCATTTCCTCCTTTATCCTGGGTATAAAAAAGACGGCTTTTATTAAGCCAGCCATAGTTTTTGATCAGGTCATCTTTTTCTACAATTGCTTTAGTGATTTTTCCTGTACCCAGTTCTTTGACGTACACATGATTTTTCATGTCCTTATCTTTCTCCTTGTAGGAAAGGTATTTTCCATCAGGAGAAATTTTAAATGCCGAAGCTTTGGGTCTTGCAAAATAATCTTCAACTTTATATTTGAAAGTTCCTTTATCATAAGAAACAAGTTTCTCCAAACTAGCTTTTGAAGACGGTAATGTAGGATCACCAGGTAATTTGGCTGTTGTACTTTGTGCGTGGATCATAATAGCAGAGATTACAATATTGGCGGTGGTTAAAATTTTGGAATTTAGATTCATAACTTATGTATTAAAGTTAAAATTATGTTTTGTATTTAAACTTTTAAATCAACAAAAGAATAAACACTTCTTTACAATTAGACATACAACAGCCTCAAAACGTTACATCATTTAACACCAGTTGAGGAAATATTTTTCATCAATAAAAAAGACAGCCCAAAAAGACTGTCATTTTATTTAGTGTAAATAAATTCCAAAATACCATGTCCAGCCTATTAAAATCAGCTGCATCGGAATTCTCTGAACATAAAGATACCGCATTCCGGGGCCGGTATAATCTGCTTTAAAAATATTAATCTTTCTCCTTGAAGAGTTGATATTGGCTATAAATACCAATACATAAAAAACAATCAGTAAGATCGCAGTAATTTCCCTTATCGCCGGAATCATCAGGCCTATTCCTGCTGCAATTTCCAACACTCCGGTAAAATATACCCAAAACATTCGTCCGGGAATAAATTCCGGGATCATCATCGCCATTCCTTTCTGAAATTTAAAATGGGATAATCCCGTAAAAATGATGAAAACCGCCATTCCGAGGTTTCCTGAAAATAAAAAATCAGGCTTCCCCTGGAATACCATTGTTCCCAGTAACGCCAGAATGAATGTGCCAAAAAGGACTGTTAGTAGTTTCATACTTTTCTTTTAGGTTACAGACTGCAGGTAATAGATTGCAGAGATTAGGAAAATTACAATTTTTTAATGATCTGTAGCCTAAATCTACCAGTCTATACATAGCAAATATGTACTATGCTTTTTATACGGAACCTAGATTTACTCCTTCTGCCAGACTTTTAACGGTCATCAGGCCTTTTGTAAAGCCTGTATTCATATGGTCTTCCCAATCTTTTTCCACCTGCACTTCTGCATGAAGCTTTGTTTTTCCACCAAAATCGATGAGGAAATATTTTTCAAAACAGCCGTTCCACTCCATAACTTCCTTACTCTGGGTATCCTCATTGCCATCTTTATCCACCATTCCCAGGTGTTTAAAAACAATCTGCGTAGGCTCTTCCAGGCTATCTATGGTAGAAACCATACCTTCTCCTTTATCATTAAGAAAATATGTTTTCCCACCAACTTTCCAGTCGGATTTCATAATAGATCCCGGACCAAAATATTTGGTCCATTCACTATAGGTATCAGGACTCCAAAGGATGTCCCAAACTTTTTGCAAGGGAGCATCTATTATTGTTTCATACGATAAGGTTTCCATATTGTAATTTTTTTTGTGGTTCGTTTGTTTATACAGTTTTTACATCATAGGGGTCACAGTTTCTGTTTAAAGCTGATTTTCGGAAAGATGTTTCACGATATTTAATGCCTTTGGAAATTTTTCTTCAAAAAAATCTTTAAATTCTTCCGGAGTCTGAATTTTTACCGTCACTAACGTTCCGTCTTCCACTTCCTCAAGGAAATAAGACTCTGTTGCATCCCCCCAGTTCTGAGCAACTTCAATTCCTTCATATATTTCTCCCAGGTGCAGAAATTTTATTTCCTGATTAGGTACAATTTTTTCTACCCTGCTGTACATTCCATTATGTTTGGGGTCATAGAATTTTATAATATTATTTTCTTCCAGTGTCCCTTCATAAAAGGAGCCCTCTGTAAAGGCTGTTGTCCACTGCCTGTAGGTAATATCTCCCCAAAGGACACTCCATACTTTTTCCGGTTCTGCATTAATCTCGATTTCGTATGATAATTTTTCCATAGTATTTATTATTTATTGTCATTAGGTTGCAGACGGCAGATCTCTTCTCAATAGCTGACTGCAACTTTTAGTATTTAATTCCTAGCCTCCCACGAAATCACCTCCGTTAATGTGGATCACCTCTCCGGTGATATAACTCGCATCTTTAGAAGCTAAAAATACATAAGCAGGTGCTACTTCCGAAGGCTGTCCTGCCCTCTTCAAAGGAGTATCTTTTCCGAATGTGGAGAGATCACTAAAGGCTTCCTTCACCAAAGGTGTCCATATGGGACCGGGAGCAATCCCATTGACCAGGATTCCTTTTTCAGCAAGATTACCGGCCAATGAGCGGATAAAAGCCAGTACAGCTCCTTTTGTAGCGGCATAATCTATCAAATGATCACTTCCTCTATAGGCGGTAACAGAAGTTGTACAGATGATCCGGCCTCCCTTTCTGATCAGCGGAAGGAAATTCCTCGTCAGGGAGATCATTGAAAGGATATTAGTCGTAAATGTTTCCCGGATCTGCTCATCCGTAATCTTTTCCAGACTGTTTTTTGAGGTATGAATTCCAGCATTATTAACCAGAATATCCACATTTTTCCATTCGCATTTGATCTTCTCTGTACATTTTGTTCTGAAAGCTTTTTGGGTTAAATCTCCTTTCAGCAGGATACATTGCTGTCCCTCTTCTTCCACCAGTCTTTGGGTTTCTTTTGCATCGTCATCACTTTCTTTGTAGATCACAGCAACAGCTGCTCCCTCTCTGGCAAAGTGAACGGCTACAGCCTGCCCTATTCCACTGTCTCCTCCTGAGATTACCGCTTTTTTTTCAAATAATTTCCGGCTTCCCAGGTAATCGTTTCGGATGATTTCCGGAAACAGTCCTTCTTGAGGGACTTTTGATTTAGATTTTGACTTGTTCTGTGTTTTCATAAGCAAATCTTTCCTAAATGACATCAAATGGCAAGCCGAAAAACTTTTAGGAATGATACGCGTCCTCCAGATCCTGTATTATAATTTTCTGCATTTTCATCATCGCCTGTACTACTTTATAAGCTTTTTCCTGATCTGAATCATTCATTAGCTGAATTAATCTTTTAGGAACAATCTGCCAGCTCAGACCATATTTATCCTTCAGCCAGCCACACATACTTTCTCTGCCCCCGTTTGAAGTCAAAGCATTCCAGTAACGATCTGTCTGTTCCTGGTCATCAGTCATCACCACCATGGAAATTCCTTCATTAAAGTCAAACTGATGATCATAAGAATTATCCATACAATACAGACTGTAATGATCAATACTAAACTGGGCATGCTGAACATTTTCGGCAGGTTCCGTTATACTATGTCCTTCTCCCCCGTCTCCGTATTTCAGTATATTTCCGATATTCGAATTTGGGAAAGTCTGTGTATAAAGCTCCATCGCTTCTTTAGCTTTGCCGTTGTTCTCATGGATAAACATCAGGGTAGGAACTATTTTCTGATCGCCTCCCTTTTCTCCTAAAAATATTTGCCAGGTCACTCCAAACTTATCCTGAACCCATCCATATTTTTTACTCCATGAATAAGATCCCAGCTCCATTAATGCCATTCCCCCTTCCAGTAACTGATCCCAGTATTTCTGGACTTCATCTTCTGTGTCACAAATCACCATGAAAGAAACTGAAGGGTTCTTTTTGAATTGCGGACCACCGTTCAGCAGCATTATTCTCTGCCCAAAAAGGTCAACATTCATGACAACTGGTGTGTCTGCCGTAATCTCCCCATCAAAAACTTTGCAATAAAATTCTGCGGACTGTTTTGCATCTCCGTCATACCAGAGACACGGGAAAATATCTTTATTCATTAGTTTAGATTTTAAAATAGATTAATATAGTTTTTGATTACTTTTTTCTGATTTAAGTACTTTTACTTTGCTACCGAACAGAGTTTGGAAAATCCTATTTTCCACTCAGAATCGCAAGGGAAACATATGGCAAAGGAAATCTTATGTCTTTGCATTCACAAGGATCATCTTGTTTTTTGCAATGACACAGTAAAATTTCTGTAGTTTACACTTTATAGTTCCTTGAAAAACATCTGATTCTCTTTCATATGATTCTTTAATTTTTCCATGGTATTCTTCCCAAAACCATGCATCTGCATAATTTCTTTTTCAGAATAATCCGACAGCTTTTCCAGGGAGTCTATTTTTTCCTTTTCCAAAGCTCTTCTTGCAGGTATGGCAATCACTCCATGAAGAAAATGTTCTTTAGGATCATAGTTAAAAGTATAAATAGAGTTTAAACTCTTTGACATGATAACTAAATTGATCATGGCGGTAAAAAGTGTTTTTAATGATTCTCAACATATTTGTGGAAATTATTGAGGATAGCATACCAGCCTTCTCTTTGCATTTCCACAGAGTTTTGCTTTTCAGGATCGAAAATCTCAGTAACCTTTGTCGTATTTTCATCTACTTGATCAAAGATCACTTCTACTTTTCTTCCGTCCGCAATATGATATTGTATTTTTTCGTTAGGGATAACCTCATCATATACACCTTCAAAATCAAACCCAAAGCTTTTATCCTTGGCCTCCATTCTGTTTTTAAACTTCCCTCCTACTTTCAGGTCATTTTCAGAACTTGGGCACTGCCAGCTTTCATGGGCAAAATTCCATTTTGTAATATGTTTAGGCTCATTGAAATAATTCCAGACCTTTTCTACCGGAGCTAAAATTGTAATGTCTATTGTAATTGGATCCATAGTTCTATTTTTAAGTGATTGGGTAAAGGGCGCTCCAAAAAAATGAGTGCCCTTTTATTTATAATGAGTTAAATATAAGATTATTTTGTGTATTCGTCATTATAGTTCACCATCCAATGAACGCCATATTTATCCTGGAAACTTCCAAAATAATCTCCCCAAAACTGATCTTCAAGCGGCATTTCTATATTTCCTCCCTCTGAAAGTCCTTTAAAAAGTCTTTCAGCTTCGTCTTTCGATTCCGGAAAAATAGAAACATAATTATTATTTCCTACTGTCAGAGTCTGTCCGAATCCCGGAACGATATCCGAAGCCATTAAAAGATCATTTCCAATAGGTAGCGCTACATGCATTACTCTGTTTTTTTCCTCGTCTGAAAGATTTTCAGTACCCGGAGCGTTCCCCATCTTGTGGATTTCACCCAGAAACTCTCCTCCAAAGACAGATTTGTAAAAATTGAACGCTTCTTCTGCGGTTCCATCAAAATTTAAGTACGGATTTAATTTTGCCATGATTTTTAATTTTAAGTTATTAAGATTATTGGTAAACACAAATAGTACAAAAGGTTCATAAATAACACGGCAACGATATCAAACATTGGTGTTACTTTTAAAACAACCGGTACTAGCCGTATTTTATTTATTTAAAAAATTTTCTATTTCTTTTACAGTAAAGTTTATTAGATCTACATCCATACTTCCATCGAAATCGGCCATCATATAAGTACCATGGGTAGCGGGAAGTATCATTAATTGTGAATTTTTCACCAGCCTCCACATAGCAACTGTATGTTCGGGCTTCATGACATCTTTATCACCACTGATAAACAGTACGGGTGAGTGGATAGAAGTCAATACCTCATCATCCCAATCTTCAAAAGTCTGCATCCTCTTACAGTCTTTGTCAAAGAGATTTTCAAGCTTTGAGAAATCAGGGTTCAGGTTTAAAAAATTAATTTTAAAGGGCTCCGGCATGGTATCAAACGTTGCCTCCTGCATCCCTTCAAAAAAGCCGTCAATCATTCCTGATCTCTTATAAAATGCTGAAGCAACCACCATTTTTTCTACAACATCCGGATAAAGATGAGCAATCTGCATCACGGTATTTCCACCATTGCTGAATCCCCAAAATGAAGCTTTTTTAATATTGAGTTCCCCTAAAAGAGCAGCAACATCCCGGGCATCCTGCTCAAATGTTTCAGGAATATCCCGATGCTCACTTCTCCCGTGATTCTGAAGATCAATGCCAATCAGCTGAAATTTATTTTCCAGCCTTGCAATAACTTCTTTAAAATCAAACAGAATAGAGGAACCTCCTCCATGGATCAGTACCAAAGGTTTTCCTGCACCATAAATTTCATAATACAGCTGAATTCCATTGACTCTTTTATAGCCTTTTTCTACCGGATTCATGGGTTAATATTTTATATTTTCGTCCACATCATATTTCATTCCAGGGTAGTCTAAAATTTTACGCATCAACCCGATCTGCCCGCACAGGTAATCTTCACGGCCAATACACATTCCTACAAAATTGAGTTTGTTTTCTGTGATAAAAGGAATGTTCATCCCTATTTCAAAAATCTCATCAAGCTCTTCATCTGTTACTTCCCCTAATCTCTGATACACTTTTGAAGAAATATCATGGAAATTTTTCTTCAGGTCAGTTAAAGTTGGGTATGTATTACTTTCATCCAATGCCTTTCCCTGAAAAAAGAGATCATTATTAGGATCCTGATCCTGCAGTCCCAGTACCCAACCCAATCCATACCTCATATTCACAAAGTTTCCTGCCATCCATACAATATGATTGGTTTTATTTTCAATTCTTTTCAACGCATCTTCTTCCGAAATACCGTCCAAAACGTTCATAAAGCTTTGGGTATGCATTCTGTAAGCCGGAATAATGAGTTCCATTTTTTTTGATTTTGGTGTGTCCATCTTTTTATTTTTTATGGATTTTATTTTTAAACCTTACTTTATCGCTCCCGGTTTTCCCAGAATCCTGCGAAGGTAGCCCAGCTGTCCGCTGTGGTAAATTTCATGAAGGCAAAGCATTGAAATATCTGTACTGCTTCCAGGAGTAAATCTTTCAAGAGCATTAAGCTTTGCGTCCAATATATCCTGAGACTGGTTCAGATAAGATTTTAGTTCTTCAAAATTTACAAACTCAGCCTTCCGCTCCAACGGTATTTCTCCTCTGTTGTAGCAGGAGAACTTCTCTCCATCCCAAACAGATTCTTCACCCAGGATATTCAGAAAAGCATTTCTTATATAAATTAAATGTCCGAGAATCCAATTCATAGAATTAGCCTCACCATTTGGAAAAACCATTGATTCATTGTGCGTAATACCCTCGATATTCAAAGAGATCACCTGATAATTACTGGTCACCTGGTTTTTTACAAATTCTATTTCGTTTGATATAGTTTCCATAATGCTAAAATATTATGATTGGTCTGCGGGCAATTGTGAGAGATCTCCATACATCACTTCCCACTGATGGCCATCAATATCTGCAAAAGCACTTTGATACATCCATCCGTGATCCTGAGGTTCACTATATTTTGAACCTCCGTTTTCGAGAGCTGTTTTTACCATATGATCTACTTCATCACGACTGTTTACACCTATTGCAAGAAGCACCTGTGTAGTATCTCCTTTGGCAAAAGGTCTGTCCGTAAATGTTTGAAAAAATTCTTCTTTCAGAAACATGGTGTAAATATGATCTTCTCTCATGACTACACATATTGCCTGATCATTCGAAAACTGTTCATTTATAGAAAAGCCAAGCTTCGTCCAGAACTCTCTGGTTTTTTGCACGTCTTTTACAGGTAAATTGACGTAAATATCATTGATTCGCATTTTGTAATTTTTAGTGTTAAACTTGTAACCAAATGACCAAGGTTTAATAAAAACTAACCTGGCATAAGGCAATATTTAATGTTATTTGAAAGTAAAGCATCTGTTAAGGTAGAATAAGAAACGCTTTTTGGCAGTGATCCTCGTTAGGTGCTCTACTATTGAGTCGGCATTTGAGAGATATCGGCATAGGTTATATTCCAGCCATGTCCGTCAAGATCCCAAAAAGAATTTTGGTACATCCATCCGTAATCCTGAGGTTCTTCATGTTGTGAGCATCCATTTTGCAAGGCAGTATTGACCACCTGATCAACCTCTTCACGGCTGTTGAGCCCCACTGCTACAAGAACCTGGCTTGTATTCTCTTTGGCAACAGGTTTATTGGTAAAAGTCTGGAAGTAGTCCTCTTTCAGAAACATAACATAGATATTGTCATCTTTCATTGCAACACACACCGCCTTATCATCTGAAAACTGTTCATTAATTTCAAAACCAAGTGTAGTCCAGAATTCTTTTGTTTTCTGTATGTCTTTTACCGGAAGGTTGACATAAATTTGATTGACTTTCATTTTTGTAATTTTTAGTGTTAAACTTTTAACCAAAATTACCAAGGTATGATGAAAATCAACTTGCCATAAGGCAAGATTTAATTTTTCTTGGGATGGGAAACCAATTCTTTACGAATACGGCTTAAAGAAGTATCGGTAACCCCCAGATAGGAAGCAATCTGCTTTAAGGGAGCAAACTGGATAACCTTCGATTTTTGTTCCAGCAAATTCAGATATCTTTTGGTAGCGGAAAGGGTAAACATTTCTACAGACCGCTGTTTATAGTCAAAAAGTTCTTTAGACATCCAGGATCTTCCCCATTCCCTGAGATTGGGAATTTTATGGAATAAGTCCTGAAAAGTATCGTAATCAAGCCTCCAACATTCACAATCTGTAATACAAATGATGTTTTCCTGAGAAGGTATTCTCTGAAACAATGATAAAACCTCAATAATAACCTCATTCTCTACAAAGAAATGCGTAGTCACTTCATTCCCGTTGAAATCATTGACAAATGAACGTGCTAGGCCACTGTCTAAAATATAATATTCATTAGCGGTTTTTCCTTCTTCAAGAATAAAGTCTCCTTTTTGAAATGATGTTTTCTCATGGGCCTGAAATATTTCTTCAAGCTCTTCATGAAGAAAAAAAGGAAAATCATAGCATGTTTCTAAGGCTTTATTGGTCATCAGGTCAATTTTTTTTGAGTTTTAAAAATAAAATTTTTAATCCAGTTAAAGATATAAATATTAAACAAATAAGAAAATCATTCATAAAAATCAATATATCACATTGAAATTAAAGACAATCGACAACAACTAATAATTAAACAAATGTTCTAATTTTTATAAAACGTCTTATCAAATTAAACCACCCCGTCAAATCAAAGATTTGGCACCACTCCAGAGGAGGGGAATGCTTATACCTTTAGGGGGCTGAGTTAAATATCTGGGAAAGGGAGAGATGGTTTTCTTTTGCTTAAAATAAAGACAGCTGAATCGGTTTGTTCGGTTTTGGAGCATCACCAAAAACAGTTTTCCCTCCAAAACGCCAGGAGTTTTGTCTTTCTTCTTCAATAACCTGCTGAATATCAAAATCGGGAGTAAAGTCTTTTTCCGCTGATGTTACAATCTGGTGGAGTTTATGTAAAGAATTTAATTTGTCTGAGTTTCCAAGCTTTGACTTCTCTATTCCTTTTTTAAGAATATTGATACTTTCGTCATAGGTTTTCGTAGGTACAGGAAAAGGATGTCCATCTTTACCTCCGTGGGCAAAAGAAAACCTTGCAGGATCAGAAAATCTTGCCGGTGCCCCATGAATCACTTCACTCACTAATGCCAGTGACTGCATCGTTCTCGGACCGACACCTTCCAGCATCAGCAGATCTTCAAAATTTTGTGGCTGCTGCTCACGGGTTATGTACAAAAGAGCGCCCAGCCGTCTCAAATCAACATCAGAAGCCTGTACATCATGATGGGCAGGAAGAATCAGTCTTGAAAAGTCTTTCATCACATCTACAGAGTCGGTATGGGAAATATCCAGAATTCCTTTTCTGTTTTGCGAAGCTTCGGAAGCGGTAAGGTTAAGGATTTTCCCTCTTGAAATACCATTAATTCCGGTATGGGGTTCTTCTACAAATGATTTGACATTTTCCGAGTGCCAATGGTAGCGTCTTGCCGTTCCGTCAGACTCGTGCATTCCCTGCTGAATCACACTCCAGTTTCCGTTATCCGAGAGCACAAAATTATGCAGATACAGCTGATATCCATCCTGTATGGCGGTATTGTCAACCTTTGCTGAAAGTTTACTGGCTCTTACCAGCTCTGTTCCATTCAAACCGGTCTTATCAGCAATACGAATCAGCTCAGAGGGAGTTTCTCTTGACAGTTTCCCTTTACCTCCACAGATATAAATTCCCAGGGATTGAGAGTTGGGGTTAATAGAGCGTTTCAAAGCTCCCATAACGGAAGTGGTAATTCCTGAAGAATGCCAGTCCATTCCCATCACCGCTCCAAAACTTTGAAACCAGAACGGGTCTGCCAAACGGCGGAGAACTTCATCTTTACCATAATCCATCAGGATCACCTCAATAATGGAAAGCCCGAGAACAGACATCCGTTCGTATAACCATGGCGGTACTTTGCCATAGTGAAGAGGTAGATCTGCTGTTCCTGAACGTTTCATTTTTGATTAAAAAACAAAGTTAGTTTTAATATTCTAAATGGGGCATGATTTGAATCAACATTAAATAAAGCATAAAAGATTGTCCATTCATATTTTTTTATGATTTTTGTATCGTTTCAATACCAACCCACTATTATGAAAAAACTTTTACTATTTCTATGTATAGCCTTGCTATCTGCCTGCCAAAGTAAAAAAGAAGAATCAACCAATGCAGAAGGTCTTAAAAAAATGAGAGAGGAATGGCTCAAAAACAGATTGGACTTTTTTCAGGCTGCTAAACCCCAATATTTTTCAGCTAAGACAATTAACGGGCAGCCATTCAACTCAAAGGATTATCAGGGGAAAAACCTTCTGATCTTCATTTACAGTAAAACATTTCTTAAAAAAGACCCTAATGCAAGTTATAATATGGTGGATGATTTTAATGGAATCTATACCCACTACAAAGATAATGTAGGCGTTATAGGAATTTTGGAAGGACTTGTAGAAACAGATAAGGAACTTCAGCAGATCTTCCATGATGCCAGTTTTACATTTGAACAAATAGATAATACGCAATCTCCCAGCAAACAGGAACAGCTGAAATATAATATCTACTGTACTCCGGCTAAAATACTGATTGATTCCAACGGAAAAGTGATCCATTCCAGCTGTGGTGGAGCTACAGATGAAGAGCTTATACGAAAGTTAGACAGTATTAAAGGGGCTCAAAAATAAGCGCTATCAATCATTTGAATACAACGGTAAAGCACCATGCTTTTTTTCATCAAATTCCTCATTGAAAATAATTTTATTCCCAAAGGGGTCATTGACGGTAAAAGAAATGGCATTGTAGAAGGTCTTCTCAAGGCCCGGACGATTGTATTTGTAATTTTTAGCAAGCAGCTCTTTGTGATATTCAGGGACTCCTTCTCCCCAGATAAAAACACTGCTTCCGGGAGTTCCATCCCCATGGTGTTCACTCAAATGAAGAATAATATTGTCTTTTTTCACCTCCATATAAACGGGTGTATTTTCTTCAAAATGATGTTCCCATACGATTTCAAAGCCCATCCAACCGATGTAAAATTCCAGGGTTTTCTGATAATCAAAAATTCTGAGAATAGGAATAACCTGTTTTGCATTCATGATATCAATTAATTAAATATTTATGTGGATTTTGGAAATTATTTTTAAGTTTTGGCTAAAGCCAAATGATGGTTTATTTTTTATGAAAGCGGACTAAAGTCCACTCCTATTGAATGATATGCTTTATTTTATTGGTGAGAAAGAATATTAATCAGTTTTCCAAACGGGTCTTTTACAAAGAATCTCCGGACTCCCCAATCTTCATTGGTCAATTCATACGGTATTTCAAATCCTGCCAGGCGCATCTTCGTATAAATGAGGTCTACATCCTCCACTTCTATGGAAAGATCAGGAACTTCGGTATTATTTCCACCTTGTTCCGCAAAACTGATCTGAACTTTTGCTTCTTCTTCATTTCCAAAAGTTTTGATCCAGCCATGATCCATCAAAACATCAAGCTCTAAAATATCCTGATAAAAATGACTGGCTTTTGATATCTCATCTGTTTTTATATTGACCACGATTCTTTTGACCATACTGTATCATTTAAAAAAGCCCTGTGAAATTACATAAAATTTCGCAGGGCTTTACAAGATTTTTATAGGTATTTGTCTTTAGAGTGAAGAAGCAGCTTCCAAAATCAATTCGGTAACTTCCTTAGGATGTGAAGCTAATGAGGCATGTCCTGCATCTAACGTAATTATTTTCTTTGGCTGAAGTCTTTCTGCCATTTCCTTCTCTGTTTCTGCCGGAATCATATGATCTTTTGAGGAGATCTGATACCAGCTAGGTTTTGTTTTCCATGCCGGTTCTCCGGCAACATCTCCGAAACACTGTCCATGAATAGGTTTTTGTGACAATGCCATTACCAAAGCCTTTTCGTCATCAAGATCCTGGCAAAAAGCAGATTGAAACTCGTCATACTTAATCCACAGGAAACCTTTACTGTCTGGGTAAATACTTGCTCCGCCCGGAGATTCCCTTCTTCCTAAAAGAGATCCTAAACTGTCTCCTGCATCCGGAGCAAAAGCAGCGATATAAACCAGCCCGGCGACTTTATCATGGTTTCCGGCACCTGAAATCACAGCACCTCCATAAGAATGCCCTACCAAAAGCACTTTCCCTTCCTGGGCATCTATAAGGTCTTTTGTCTTATTGATATCATCCTGTAACGAAGTTAAAGGATTTTGAACACTTCTCACTTTGTATCCTGCTTTTACCAAAGAAGGAATAACATACTGCCAGTGTGAGCCATCTCCCCAGGCTCCGTGTACCAAAATAATGGTTAGATCTTTCTGTTCCATAATGATTATTTAAAATTTGATGATTGTAAAGCTACGTGCTAAAATCTCAAAGGACGTTAACTTAAGTTAATTAACAATCCTACTTCTTATCCGGCTAAGAGACTGCTCTGTTACTCCCAGATAACTGGCAATATGTTTCTGGGCTATTTTCTGAAACAGAAGGGGTTCTTTTTTCAAAAGATTTAAATATCTGTTTTCGGGAGAATAGCATAACAAATCATCAATTCTTTTTTTGGCATCCAAATAAATTTTTTCACTCATTACACGTCCAAATTGCTGCCAGTATGCCTCTTTTTCATATAAAGATTTAAGATCCTCTTTTCTTAAAAGCAAAATTTCGCAGTCTTCCAATGCCTGAATATTCATATTGGAAACGGTATCACAAAGAATACTTTCATAATCTGTAAAAAACTCATTTTCAAAATAAAATCCGAAATTGATCTCCCGCCCCTGATCATTGATATAAAAGCACCTTATCGTTCCTTTTTTGATAAAGCCTAAGTATTTACATTTTTCACCCTGTTTCAGAAAAAAATCAGATTTTAAAAGCTGTGTATGTTTAAGCAGGGCATAAAATTCTTCGAAATGCTCCCGATCTACCTGAAACAGTTCTCCATATTTTTTGTAATGATCCAACATAATCTGTTTGTGTTTTTATATCTAAAAAAGCCCTGCAAAAAATTATTTTCACAAGGCTGTTACAAGTATTTTATTCCTGTTGTTTATTTTATTGGTTTAATGCTGTAAGTGCTGCATTATAATTAGGCTCATCAGCAATTTCTGAAACCTGCTCCGTATATACCACTTTGTTGTTTTCGTCTGCAACGATTACTGCACGGCTTAAAAGTCCTTTCAAAGGAGAATCAGTAATGGTTACTTCATAATCATCACCAAAGCTGCTTCTGAAATCTGAAAGGGTTTCCACGTTATTTAATCCTTCAGCAGCACAGAATCTTCCTAAGGCAAAAGGAAGGTCTTTTGAAATATTAATCACTACTGTATTATCTAATTTTGAAGCTTCTTCGTTGAATTTTCTGCTGGAAGCGGCACAAGTTGGCGTGTCAATACTTGGGAAAATATTGAAGACTTTCTTCTTTCCTTCAAAGGTTTCAAGTGTTTTTACATTTAACCCGGAGTCTACCAAAGCGAAATCTTTGATTGTGGTTCCTACTGACGGTAATGTTCCTATTGTGTGTACTTCGTTTCCTTTTAAAGTAATGGTTGACATAATTTTATTTTTAAAGTTTTTCAAATTTAATCAAAATAGATTTTTTTTCAATTTAATAAAGGTTAAATTAATCTTAAAGTGAAAAAACTCAGTATAGGAGTAAGCCCCAAAATTAAATTTTAACTAAATTTGTAGAACTATAATTTCAAATAACAAATAACAGTATAATGTCAGAAAAATCAAAAATCTATTACACACTTACTGATGAAGCTCCAATGCTGGCTACACATTCATTTTTACCAATCGTAAAAGCTTTCACAAAATCAGCAAACATCGAGATCGCAGTTCCGGATATTTCTTTGGCAGGAAGAATTTTAGCTAATTTTCCTGAATTCTTAAAAGATGATCAGAAAATCGGTGATGCTTTAGCAGAATTAGGCCAACTGGCTACTCAACCTGACGCTAATATTATCAAACTTCCTAATATTTCGGCTTCTGTTCCTCAGTTGGATGCAGCAATTGCTGAATTACAGGCGAAAGGTTTCGCAGTTCCTAATTATCCTGCAGAACCTAAAAATGATGATGAAAAAGCAATCAAAGCTAAATATGCAAAAGTTTTAGGAAGTGCAGTAAATCCGGTATTAAGAGAAGGAAATTCTGACAGACGTGCTCCAAAAGCTGTTAAAAACTATGCAAAAGCCAACCCTCACAGAATGGGTGACTGGGCTTCTGACAGCAAAACTGATGTAGCTCATATGAACAATGGTGATTTCTATGGGACAGAAAATTCTACAACCTTAGAAAATGCTACACAATATAAAATCGTATTCAAAGGAAATGACGGGGCTGAAACTTTGTTGAAAGATTTCGCAGGCCTTCAGGCAGGAGAAGTTATCGATTCTTCTGTAATGAACCTCAATGCTTTGAAAGTATTTGTACAGGAGGCTATTGAAGAAGCTAAAAATAAAAATGTACTTCTTTCCGCTCACCTTAAAGCTACGATGATGAAAATCTCTGATCCGATTATCTTTGGAGCTATTGTAGAGACTTTCTTCAAAGATGTATTTGCTAAATATGCTGAGACATTCAAATCTTTAGATGTCAACCCTAACAACGGTCTTGCTGATCTTTTTGAAAAAATTAAAGGAAATGCTCAGGAAGCTGACATCAAAGCTGATATCGAGAAAGCGCTTGCTGAAGGACCTAGAGTGGCCATGGTAAATTCTGACAAAGGGATTACCAACTTCCACGTACCTTCTGACATCATTGTTGATGCTTCTATGGCTGCTCTTGTAAGAGGGGGTGGTAAAATGTGGAACAAAGAAGGAAACGAAGAAGATACAGTTTGCATCATTCCGGACCGTTCTTATGCTGGTTTCTATCAGTCTGTAATTGACGATATGAAAGCACATGGAAAGCTGGACCCTACTACTATGGGATCTGTTCCAAATGTTGGATTAATGGCTCAAAAAGCTGAAGAATATGGTTCTCACGATAAAACTTTCCAATTATCTGCTGACGGAACTGTAGAGGTTCAGGATGAAGCAGGGAATGTTCTTCTTTCTCAAAAAGTAGAAAAAAATGATATCTTCAGAATGTGTCAGACTAAAGATGCTCCTATCCAGGACTGGGTAAAACTAGCTGTAAACAGATCAAGATTATCTGATACGCCTGCTATTTTCTGGTTAGACAAAGGAAGAGCTCATGACAGAGAAATCATCAAAAAAGTAGAAAAATATCTTGCTGATCACGATACTGCAGGTCTTGACATCAGAATTCTTGATGTAAAAGATGCTATGACTGAAACATTAAAAAGAGCAAGAGAAGGTAAAGATACAATCTCTGTTTCAGGAAACGTATTAAGAGATTATTTAACCGACCTTTTCCCAATCCTTGAACTTGGAACTTCTGCAAAAATGCTTTCTATCGTTCCATTAATGAACGGAGGTGGTTTATTTGAAACAGGTGCCGGAGGTTCTGCTCCAAAACACGTTGAACAGTTCTTAGAAGAAGGATATTTAAGATGGGATTCTCTAGGTGAATTCCTTGCTTTACAAGCTTCTTTAGAGCATTTGGCACAGACTCAGGGAAATACAAAATCTCAGGTATTGGCTGATGCATTGGATGAAGCAAATGCTAAATTCTTAGCTACAGATAAATCTCCAGCAAGAAAAGTAGGACAAATCGATAACAGAGGTTCTCATTTCTATTTAGCTATGTATTGGGCTGAAGCCTTGGCAAACCAAACTGTTGATGCAGAATTGGCGGCTAAGTTTGCTCCGGTTGCAAAAGAAATGAAGGAGAATGAAGAGGTAATTAATGCAGAATTAATTGGTGCTCAAGGTAAGCCTCAAAATATTGACGGTTACTACAAAACTGAT
Source organism: Chryseobacterium sp. KMC2 (assembly GCF_016756935.1). NCBI lineage: Bacteria > Pseudomonadati > Bacteroidota > Flavobacteriia > Flavobacteriales > Weeksellaceae > Chryseobacterium > Chryseobacterium sp. KMC2. Next base: position 56,557 of record NZ_JAESIT010000002.1, on the reverse strand, counting down.
AAATACAAAACGTACACAGCAATGAGACCAAGTACTGTTTTAAATGAAATTATTGACAGAATCTAATTTCTGATGTAATATAAATAAGAAAGCTCCTTTTTCAAAAGGGGCTTTTTTGTTTTTGGCCTATTCATTAAAAGATATACCGAAAACCACCCCGTCAAAAGGAGGGAAATATTGACCATATATTTATTCATCAAAGTCAACGTATCCCTAATCCCTGCCACCTAACACCTGCCACCTCTCACCTACCTATCCTCCACAATCACTCTCCTGTGTTCTCTCCCCCAGTTTATCATTTCCTGGATTATATTTCCAAAAGTTCTGCAATATTCTGTGGGCTCATATTCAATCAGTACGGGAGTTTCCGGGTAGACATTGCGCTTTACCAGTTTATTCAGTTCCATATCTTTAAGTTCTTTTGAAAGCATTCTTGTGGTAATTCCGGGAATGCTTCTTTCAATTTCCCGAAAGCGTCTGTTCCCATTACAAATTGAGTTGATGACGGGAATTCTCCATTTTCCTCCAATAAAATAAAGGGTATCCTGAAGGGCTCTTAATTCTTCTGTCTGATCTCTTTCCATAAGTGCAAAGTTAAGTGATATCATGAATGATACTGATATACTCTGTGATACTGGTTACAAAAGTATACCAAATTGAAATAACTTTGTCAAAAATTGTAAGAAATGAAAAAACTGAACAACAAATTAGCGATAGTAACAGGTGGAAACAGCGGAATCGGATACGCTGCTGCAAAAGAACTTATTTCACAAGGAGCCACAGTCATCATTACAGGAAGAAGAAAAGAAGCTGTTGAAAAAGCAGCTTTAGAACTCGGAGCAATTCCTTTCATTGCAGACCAGGCCAACCTTCACGACATCGATTTGCTAAAAAAAGAAGTTGAACAACAATTCGGAAAGGTAGATATTTTATTTATCAATGCAGGAATTACAGGAAGCATGGCTCTGATTGAAAATATGGATGTCCACAACTTTGATGAGGTGATGAATATCAATTTCAGGGGAGCTTACTTTACCTTAAGCAAATTCATTCCTATACTCACCGATGGAGCTTCTGTCATCATGTTATCATCTATTGTAGCCTCCACCTACAAACCCAACAGCTCTGTATATCAGGCAAGCAAAGCTGCACTTAATTCAATTACAAAAACTGCGGCAGCAGAGCTGGCTCCAAGGAAAATCAGAGTCAACATCATCAGTCCCGGCCCTATAAATACAGATATTATGAGCAAGGCTGGACTGGATGAGGAAACTTTAAAGAATCTCAACAGCCACCTGATCAATGAAATTCCACTGAAAAAAATGGGGACCGCAGAGGAAGTGGCAAAATGGGTTACCTATTTATCTGATCCTGATGTTTCCGGATTTATTACCGGAACGGAGATCGTGATAGATGGAGGGATCACTTTATAAGCTTTCAGTTTTTACATACCGGCAATCATAATATATTGCCGGTATTTTTATGTTGAATTTTTCAGACTTTAAAATTCCTTATTCACCTTCTTTTTTGTCCGGCTTAGCCTTTTTTACATTTCAAAATCTGGACCTCTCCTCTACTTTTGGCTCAGAAAAAAACAATACTTGTTATGAATACTGAAAAGAAAAAAAGAAATCCCATTGCTATTATCTTTTTGGCTATACTGGGAATCTTCGGAGGGCTTCAGCTATTGAGCCAACCTCTGGAAGGAAAACCTGTCACCGGGAAAATTGAAGCCCCCCGTGAGGTCATTGCTATCCTTGAAAACTCATGTTTTAACTGCCACTCCAACCAGCAGAACTTAAGCTGGTATGATAAGCTTGCCCCGGTTTCCTGGGCTGTCAATAAAGATATAAAAAGAGCCCGAGAGGTTCTTAATTTTTCGGAATGGGAAAAGCTGTCTCCTGCGGAGCATCAGGGGAAAATGTATGCTATTCTGAACATGATGCAAAGTGGGAAAATGCCACTTCATGAATATACCCTCTTACATCCCTCTTCTAAAATTTCTCAAAAAGATATTGAAACAATCAAAAAATATACACTCTCATTATCTGGTACCGGTACTCTAACCAAGGATAAAAATACAGGTCAGGAAATCAAAGAAGCTCGCCAACCTATTCCATCAAAAAATACTGTTTCCCCCAATGGCATTCAGTATAATGATGATTTTAAAAACTGGAAGGTGATCAGCATGAGTACACTCTTCGACCATTCTATCCGCGTTATCTATGGCAATCCTACTGCTGTCAAAGCCATTGAGACCGAAAATTTCCATCCCTGGCCGGACGGAAGCATCGTAGTAAAATCGGTATGGAAACAGCAGGAACTTCCGGACGGAGAAATCAGAGCCGGAAAGTTTATCAATGCACAGTTTATGGTAAAAGATGCTAAGAAATACAAAGACACTGAAGGTTGGGGCTTTGCAAAGTTTTCAGGAGATGCCCTTCATCCTACCGGAAAATCAGCATCATTTGCCAAAGAATCATGTATTGCCTGCCACAGACAACTTGCAGAAAAAACAGGATACCTATTTGATGTTCCTATGAAAATCAACACCCAAAGATTAATTCAAAATTTACAGAAAAAATGAAAAATACATTCGCAATTCTCCTGACAGGTTTTATTTTACTTATCTCCTGCAACAAAGAAAACAAGGATAACGGACTTGTAAGAGTAGTTTTTGATCCGGGTCACCTGAAATTCATCTCAACTTCTTTGAATCCCAAAAAAGAAACCATGTCCGCTTTATATGGAAACTCAAAAGCTTTAGAATCATTATCAAAAGAAAATAGCCAACCGGAATCAGGTACTGTTATAAAATTGGTAACGTGGCGTTATCATGAAAACCCTCAATACACGGGAGGAACAATCACCGGGGAGCTGGTAAGTATTGAGACTCTCCAATCTGATGAAAAAGGAAGCGTTTCTTATGAAATGAAAAACGCAGAGTCTAACAATCTCTCAGTCAATAAAGAAGAGAGAATACAATATCTGATGAGCTATCATCCGGTAAGCAGACCCTGATTAAACTGGATTTTGGTTTATTTCCTGTGAATAGTGAATTGGCTCAGCTCAATCAATGATGAATGGATGATTAACAGGCATAGCAAATTCACTATTCGTTCTTTATTATTCACTGTTTTACCAATAAAAAACATTAATTTAACCTTTTCAAATTCGCGGTTCATGCAACAGCAAAAAATAAAAATTTCGCAGGCGGTCATCTGGGTGAGTTCTATTTTTCTTGGAATTTTATCTTCGGTTCCCCAGCTTGCCTCTCATGAATTTAACTGGAAGGAAGCCATTGTCAATTCGGCGATAACCGCTGCATTCTCCATTACCATGTGGTATATCAATATTTATATGCTGAACCGGTCAGCAGGAAAGCGCAGACAGCATATTTCCTACCCAAGGCTGCTTGTCATATTAGCTTTTGGAATGGTGATTATGTTTGTGCTGGCATGGATTCAGCAGTTGATCTTATCTCATATCAATTTTGGACCGGTTATGCTGATGGTGGAGGTAAGAGGTATTTTAATCAATTTGGTCTGCTATATGTTTCTGACCTTACTTCAGAACAATTATACCGGTCAGCAGATACAGCTGGAGCTTGAAAAAGTGAAAAGTGATCATCTTGGAGCTCAATATGAACTTTTAAAACAACAGATCAATCCTCATTTTCTTTTCAACAGCCTGAATACTTTAAAATTAATGGCAGAAACTCATGATGTGGAGACTGTAGATTTTATTGTAAAGCTCTCAGACTTTTACCGTTTCACTCTTGAAAGCAGAAAATTAGACCTCATCAGTGTTCAGGAAGAAATGAAAATAGTAGATGCCTATCTTTTCCTTCAAAAAGCACGTTTTGGTGACGGCATTACATTTACTAATCTGCTTGAAAAAGAAACCGGGCAAACACTTATTCCCCCCTTTACGCTTCAGCTTTTGGTAGAAAACTGTATTAAGCATAATATCGTTTCCCAAAGCAAACCTTTACATATTAAGATCTATAACACCAAAGATCTGATGATTATTGAAAACCCCATTCAGCGTAAAATGGCAGTAGAAGATTCTTTGGGCGTTGGACTGGACAATATTAAAATGCGTTATAAGCATCTTCTAGAACAGGACATCATTATTTATTCGGACGAAAAAACCTTTCAGATAAAACTACCACTGATCCATGAATATCATCATCATTGAAGACGAATTTAGGGCAGCAAAGGCCCTTCAGAGCTTAATTTTAGATTTACAGCCCGATTCCTGTATCCTGGGAGTTTATGACAGTATTGAAGCAAGCATTGAAGCTTTATCAATGGATATAAAGCCCGATCTTATCTTTATGGATATCCAACTTTCTGACGGACTTTCATTTGAAATTTTCAAAGCTGTAGAAATCACGTGTCCAGTGGTTTTCTGTACTGCTTTTGATCAGTATATGCTGGATGCTTTTAAAAGTAAAGGAGTGGATTATGTGCTCAAACCCTTTTCCCGGGAAGATATCTCGGAAGCTCTCAAAAAAGTAGAGGAATTAAAAAAATTCTTTCAAAAGAATGAATTACCCGACCTGGAGTCTCTTTTACAAAAAATCAGTCAGCCTGAAGGCAAAAGCAGTTTCCTTGTTTTCAAAAACCAAAAGTACACTAGTGTTCTCACTGAGAATATAGCTTATTTTTATATCCACAACGAAATTACCCATCTGGTCACCTTTTCCAGGGAACAGTTTCAGCTCACCCAGCCTCTTGGGCAGGTTGCCGAACAGGTTTCCGGTAAACAGTTTTTCAGAGTCAACAGGCAATATCTGGTTAATTTTAAGGCTATCAAAGAAATGGAGCATTATTTCCAACGGAAAATCCTTGTTACCCTCGTTGTCGATACTCCTGAAAAACTTCTTATCAATAAAGAAAAAACGCACAGCTTTTTTACCTGGATGGAAGATCGGTAATACCGGACTGTACACATGAATCTATTACGACCTAAAGGCGTGTCATAAAATAAAGGCAATTAACTGATTACCATCCGGTTAATTGCCTTTTTCATGATCTTTCATGTTTAGAAAAGGTTCCTCTTCATTCTTTTAATTTTCTTTCAAAATTTCTACAACTTCTTTTTCCGGTTTCAACCCTTCATTTGTCCGGTTAACTTATTTTCTCATTCTTTTAGGTTCTAAGGCGGTCTACTTTTGAATCAAATTAAAAGATATGATACTAAAAAATTTAATCACAACAGGGATTTTCACCTCATTACTGTTTGCTGCTTTTGCCTTTGTTCAGGTAGATCAGACATCAGAAAACGAGCTACATTCAGCTTCCGAAGATCATGGTTTTGCCGTATTGGAGCTATTCACATCAGAAGGCTGTTCCAGCTGCCCTCCCGCTGATGATCTGATGGGACAAATCGAAAAGAAATATAAAAATGAGCCTGTTTATATCCTTTCTTACCATGTTGACTATTGGAATCGCCTGGGTTGGAAAGACAGATTCAGTACTCCTGAAAACTCACAAAGACAGCAGCAATACAGCCGTATGTTAGGTTCTCAGGTATACACCCCACAGTTAATCGTCAACGGAAAAACTGAGTTTGTAGGTTCCGACCATAATGCTGTGGAAAGCGCCATCCAAAAAGCACTGTTTGTTTCTAAAAATACAAAGGTAGAACTCTCAGCCAGGGCCTCTCAAAACGAAATTAACGTACAGTACAAGACCAATTCAACAGATCCTAAACATACACTGGTAATAAATCTTGTTGAAAAACAATCTTCCACTCAGGTTGCTCAAGGAGAAAACGAAGGACGGCATCTGCAACACTGGCAAATTGTTCATAAACAGAATAAGATTCAGGGAAATACAATACAAGACGGAGCCTCAACTTTTCTGCTTCCAGAGCATTTTTCTCCTGATAATTGGGAAATCATTGCCTTTATTCAAAATACAAAAACCGGAGAAATCCTGGGATCTGCAAAAACGGATTTAAAATAAGTTTTTCAACAGCATCCATCTCAATTCTTACAACTGACACTCCCACAAACTTTTTCGCTTCTTAGCAATTCATTAAAATTCAATAACAATTAAAAAAACGATCACAATGAAAACAAAAACAACAAAAATCATCTATTGGTCCGGTGCAATCTTTATGTCTCTATGGTTTGGAGCAAGCGGTTTCTTTGAACTCACAAAAAATCCTGTTGTCTGGGATATTACCCAACAGCTTGGCTACCCTTCTCATTTCATTTATATATTAGGGGTCTTTAAAATCTCAGGTGTTCTCGTTCTTCTTCTTCCTAACAGACTGTTGAGATTAAAAGAATGGGTATTTGCCGGAATGTTTTTCGATATCATCTTTGCTTTTTTTTCAAAGATTGCGGTTCTTGGTTTTCCCGCTGCAGTAGATGCTATGATCGCTTTCTCAGTACTTTCAGTAACGTATCTCATGTTCAGAAAGCTATACTCTTCCGAACTGATCTTTGAAGAAGCCTGATAATCAGAAATGTCATAGAAAAGTTTATGTTCATTTTTTGAAAAGCTACGATTTTCTTTTCTGCAAACGAATCCTCAACCTACTAAGAGGGTTCGTTTTATGTTAGGGATCAGCTGATGTTTAGTTTGGGCTAAATGATACATTGACAATAATAAAGCGGACTAAAGCCCGCTTTATTATTGTTTACTCTTCAACATCTCTTAATTCATAAAACTTTCCGGGAACCACTCAAAAGCGCCAGCTTTTTTCTTTGTGAATCCAAGGCCTGGCCATGGCAAGTGACAGGCAAAAGCTCTTGTTTTGGTATCTGCCAACTGCAGAAGAAGCTTTTTTCTTGAAGCGGCAGCTATATCCAGGTCTGTATCTCCGGAAAAACCCCATTCAGGATGCGGGAAAAGAATAACATCGGAATGAATAAGATCTGCTATGTATAATAATTTTTCATTGCCTGATGATACTGTGGTAACCGTTAAGCCTGGTGTATGCCCCGGGGCTAACTGAAAACTGAAATAATCATACAGCGTATTGTTCAAATCATAAAACTTCAGTTTGGGTTTAATTGTTTTCAAAATATTCTGGAGCGCCGGGACAATCTGATTGAGCAATTCAGGTTTAGCTTTCAGGGCACTGTTATTAAAATCTTTGAGGGAAGCCTGCATCCAGAAATCATATTCAATTTTTGAAATAAAGATATTTGCATTAGGATAAACAAAGTTGTTCTGTTTATCTATAACCCCTCCAATATGATCAGGGTGTGCATGAGAAATAAAAACATCCGTAATATCTTTCGCAGAGAAGCCTGCTTTTTGAAGACTTTTCAGTAGAAATTCCGTTCTTTCATCAGCAAAAATTCCCATTCCGGAATCGAAAAGAATGAGTTTATTCTTTGTTTTTACAAGCAGCGTATTCATCGCCATATCAATATAATCTTCTGATCTGAAATTATCTTTAAGAATGGCTTTCACTTCTGAAACATTCCCTCGTGGGGCAAATGAATTCACATCTGTCTCATGGATATATCCATCCGTGAGAACAAAAAGCTCTAATTCTCCAAGCTTCATTTTTTTAAACCCTGAAAGATCTTCTTCTATTTTATCGGAAGTTATTTTCGTTTCTGCCAATATACTGGAAAAAGGAACCAAACTCAGTGTTCCTGCCAGTAAACCATTCTTTAACAGTTCTCTTCTATTCATAATCTAAATATGTGATATTGTGGTGGTGTGAATTTATTATATTTGAAAAAACTGAGCTCCCGGTAGTATCCAGGAACCCAGTTTACAGTATAGTCTTTAGTTGTTTACTAATTTCATAGAACCTTCAGTATATCTTTCGCCCACATTGGGATATTTCTTCAGGATCGCATCAATGGTATCCAAATCCGATTGTGAAAGATCTATGTTTATGGCAGCGATATTTTCTTCCAGGTATTTGATTCGTTTAGTCCCCGGGATTGGGATAATATCTTCACCCTGACTGAGTACCCAGGCTAATGCCAGCTGGGTTCCCTTCACTCCTTTAGAAGCTGCAAAATCATTGATTTCTTTTGCCAGCTTGGTGTTATTTTCTATGTTTTCCTGCTGATAACGCGGTAAAGTCTTTCTAAAGTCATCCTCTCCAAAGTTCTGTACTTCACTGATGTTCGCAAAAAGTCCTCTTGCTAATGGAGAATAAGGAACCAAACTAATTCCAAGCTCTCTGATCGTTGGCAGAATTTCTTTTTCAACATCTTTTGTAAGGATAGAGTATTCTGACTGCAAAGCAGCTATCGGGTGAATTTTATTAGCTTTTCTGATAGATTCTGCTGAAGCTTCAGAAAGTCCGATATACTTCACCTTTCCGGCTTTTACCAGTTCTGCCATGGCTCCTACTGTTTCCTCTACGGGGATATTGGGGTCCACTCTATGAGCATAATAAAGATCAATGGTATCTATCTTTAACCTTTGAAGGCTTAAATCTACGGCCTGTCTGATCCATTCCGGTGAACCATCAAAATAGGTACCCGGAGCCCCACTATGGCTGGCTTTATCACCTTTAAATCTGAATCCGAATTTTGTGGCAATAAAAATTTTATCTCTGTTGGGAACCAAAACTTTAGAGATCAGTTTTTCGTTTTCTCCATTAGCATACATGTCTGCTGTATCCCAAAAATTAACTCCCAAGTCTAATGCTCTGTGCAAAGTATTGATGCTCTCCTGCTCATCTGTAGGGCCATAAGCAAAGCTCATCCCCATACAACCCAAACCAATAGCAGATAACTGCTCTCCTGTATTTCCTAATTTTCTAAATTTCATGATGGTATGATTTAAATTTTATAAGACAAAATTAGAACATAGAAACAGCATCTGTGATATATAATTCAAACTAAGAATTATAAAATTCAAACAGGATTCATTCTTAAGGTATTCGGAGTAAGTCCGGTTTGTTTTTTAAAATAATTGGTAAAATAAGCTGGTTCTTCAAAGCCCAGTCCATAAGCGATTTCTGCAATATTCCAGTCTGTATGCTTCAATAAAGCATGGGCTTCCTGCACAACTCTTGCTGTAATCTGCTGGCTGGTTGTCTTTCCGGTAATCTCTTTTACAGAACGGTTCAGTGAATTCACATGAATGGAAAGACTCCGGGCATAATCATTGGGGGTTTTCAATTTCAGATATGCCCCAGGACTGTCAATTGGAAACTGTCTTTCCAGAAGTTCCATAAATAAGGAGGCTACTCTTTGTGAAGCATTCTGATAAGGTTCAAAACTTTCTGCAGGATTCATTTTCATTGTTTCATGAATCATCAGATAAAGATAAGCTCTAAGCATATCGTATTTATGAACATAATCCGACTGAATCTCTACCATCATTTTTCTATATAGATCAGAGAGTATCTTTTGATGCTCTTCTTCCACAAAGAAAACCGGAGTTCCTCCAATTTTGAAAAGAGGAGAATCCTGAAGATTTCCCAGACGGTTACCATTTTGCAAAAATTCTTCTGTAAAGAGGCAGAACCACCCTTTCTGATTCTCATCCTGTGACTCCCAGGAATAGGGAACAATAGGATTCGAAAATAATAATGCCGGGCGGTCTATCTCAATCCATTTATCTGCGTAGTGAAGTCTTCCTTTTCCTATAATCAATGAGATTTTATAATAATCTCTTCTGCTGTAGGGAGTCAATACTGCACAATATTCCCGTGAGGCTACATTGAAATGTCCCATACCACGAGGTCCCACCTGCTGCGGCCCCAGATTGGAAGAGTTTCTTTCATAAAACCCCTCTAATGATTCTTTGGATTCCATATATCAAAATTATAAAATTCAAACCAATATATCTATAAAAACAATCTATATTCATAAAATAAAAATGGCTGGCATTGCTGCCAGCCACTTAAAGTGAATATATATAATTGATAATGGTCTAATCCCATTCATCATCATGTCCGTGCCCGTTTCCATGACCATGTTTATTTTGTTTTTTGTAGTATTTTTCCTGATTTTTATAATACTTCTCCTGTTGTTTACGGTATTTTTTCACATCATTTTTACGTCCATATACCATCACAGGATTTTGTCCTCTATAATATTTCTTTTTAAATACAATATACTTTTCTCTTCCAAGTATTCTCTCCAGTTCCGAGTATCTTTCTCCTCGCCATCTTCCGGGCTCTACTACATATACCTTATTCCATGAGTTATAATCACGATATCGGTCATTTAAAGCATAAACCTGATTGGCTTGCGTGGTGGAAAGTAACAGATCTGCTACGACAGTCTGCCAATTAATATCACTAATACTTCTTCTATAATCATTATAATAATCGGACTGAGCATAACTCATGCTGAAGGTCCCGATTAAAAATGCTGTTAACAAAAATTTTTTCATTTTATTATCCCCTTTTAAATTAAACATAATGACAAAGTCAATTAAAGTGCCAATTATTAACTTTAATTCCCAATGTTTGTTAATGAAAATCGTAAACCACTGATTATCTTTTACATATTTTACCTGCCATTATCATTCGATCATCAAAAAAAATGTAATTTTCTTCGGATTTTTTTTCTTAAACAGAGATTATGGGTAAATACCGGAGGCTGCAGATTGGAGTTTAGCAAAAATACTTTATACTTTATACTTTATACTTTATACTTTATACTTTATACTTTATACTTTATACTTTATACTTTATACTTTATACTTTATACTTTATACTTTATACTTTATACTTTATACTTTATTCTTTATTCTTTATTCTTTATTCTTTAAATCCATCACTTATAAAATTCGTTAAGATTCCAAAAATATGTTATTTCATATCATTTAAATTTGTAATTTTAAGAGAGAGAATGTTTTTTATCGTTCTCTTAAAGCCATTATCAACTAAATCTCAGTAATTATGGAAAATATAAAATTTGAAGTATCTCCTTATCAGGATGAATTGCAGCTCCTCATTGATGAAGAAAAAGTGGGTTATATGTCCATAGAGATCGACGGAAGGTTACTGATCGTATATTATACCAAGCTTGATGAAGCACGCGAAGGCCAGGGATATGCCAAGCTGTTATTGGATGAATTGGTACGGTATGCGGAAGAAAAAGATTTACTGGTAGACCCGGAATGTGATTTTGTACGTCAGCAGTTTGAGAATCATCCTGCAAGGTATAAAGATATCTGGCATGCATAATCAGTCTTCCCACCACGCGCTAAACTGATGATCTGATTGATTCAGATCAACGACCTCTCCAATTCTTGGAGTAAGGATAGATAAGTTTTTTTCTTTTCCAAGACTTGTTATTTTCTGTAAGGGTTCGTTCCAGGGATGAAGAGCCAATGCAAATTTAGCAGCATGTACCGGAATAATATGTTTTGCTTTTACGTCAATACTCGCCTGAATTACGTCTTCAGGTAAAGTATGAATATATCTCCATGCTTCACCATATTGCCCATTTTCAAGAATGGCATAGTCAAAAGGTCCATATTTCTCTCCTATCATTTTAAAGTGAGAGTCGTACCCACTGTCACCTCCTAAGAATATCTTTTTCGTTGGGGTTATCAGCACATAAGATGCCCAGAGTGTATCATTCTGTTTTATTCTTCTCCCGGAAAAGTGTCTTGCCGGAGTGAAGATGATTGTAGCATTATTTTTTAGTTTAATCTCAGTACCCCATTCTTCTTCAATAAGTTTATTTTCCGGATATCCCCATCTTTCCAAATGTGCTCCTATGCCAAGTGGTACAATAGCCATACCTGTTCTGTCTTTAATAGATTTAACAGTAGGATAATCCAGGTGATCAAAATGATCATGGGTAATAATCAGATAATCCAGCTCGGGAATATCTTCCGGCTTAAAAACATCAGCTCCTTTAAAGGCTTTATTGAAATATTTAAAGGGTGATCCATACAAGCTGAGCACCGGATCAATTAAAAAAGAAATTCCATCAATCTGCAGATAATAGGAAGAATGTCCCAGCCAGACCATTACATCCTGATTTTTATCAATGCTTTTTAAATCTGTATGAATGGAAGGAATATCTTTCAGGGGCTTTAGTAAAGGATCTTTCTTACCCAGAAAAAAGTCATAAGTAACTTTTGACATTTTGTAGCCCTCAGCAATTGATGGAGTGTGGCTGATATTCTGAAATTGTTTTTTTCTGTAAAGTTTTGATTTTTTGATACGCTCCAGCCGTTTTCCTTTGGGTACAGCTCCAAAGGCTTTCCCATTGATCACTACATAAAAAACAGCAAGCAGTACAGCTATCCCTATAATAATCCAATACATCATCTGTTATAATAAAGATCAAATGTATTGACTTTTCATTTTAAATAAAAATATAAGTAATAAAGCTCTATTTTTTTAACTAAATTTATAAAGTCAATCCAAAAATTTATCATTCATTTAAGTGATGATTAATTTAAATCTTTCTATTTTAGCAGCTTAAAAAAACTCAAAGACATTGAAAAATTATTCGGCAATATTGCTTTTAGTTCTATTATCGTCATGTTCTTCTATCAGAAAACATAACGAACAAAGAGCTTCATGCATTCCTCCGGAACAGCTTAAAGAAGATGTAGACTATGCTTATTCAAAGCTTCAGCAGATGCATCCTCAGTTATACTGGTATATCCCTAAACAGGAACTGGACTATAAATTTGACAGCCTTAAGCAAACTATTACCGAACCTCTTACTCCCCTTCAGTTTTATTTCAAATTCCAGCCTGTCATTGCAAGTATACGTGAAGGGCATCTTTCTTTAAGAATTCCCAGAAAGAAATTTACAAAGCAGGAAATCAAAAAACTAGAACATACAAAAGGGTTGTTCAGCCGTTTTGAATACTATATCGATGATGACCATATGTATATTGTTCAAAATAAAGATGCTATCGAAGATATCAAACCGGGAACGGAAATTGTAACGATTGACAATATTGCGGTTTCAGACTATATCAAAAAATACAGAAGTCTGATCAGCAGTGACGGATACAATACCACCTTTCACTCTTATTTTTTAAAGGATCTGTTTTTTAACTTTTATACTGCAGAAAACGGTCTTTCTAATACAGCCACTATCGAAACACTTTATAAAGGTGAAAAACACACATATACATTAACCAGGGAATCCAAATCAGAAACTGATCTTGATAAGGATAAGGAAATGAAAAAGAGGACTCAGGAAAAGAAGGTCAATGATTATGTAGCTGCCAGCAATTCTTATAACAGGAGTTTTAAATTCCTGGATAAAGACAGCAGTATTGCTTACTTACAGGTAAAAAGTTTTTCCCGGGATTATTCTGATAAATTTTACAAGGAAACTTTTGCTAAAATAAAAAATGCCAAGTCTCCTTATCTTATCATTGATGTCCGCAACAACTATGGAGGTTCTCTTCACGAGATCAATAATCTGTATTCTTATTTGACCGACAAACCTTTTACGCTAATAAAGCCGTCTCAGGTGACTTCGAAAACAACTCCTTTAAGAACCAATTATTTCAGGAAAAGTACGCCTTTAGAATATGCCTTCAAAAGTATTGCCTATCCCAGTTACTTTTTTGCCCAGGCTTTCAGTACTTATAAAAAGGATGGAAAGACCTTCTATAAAATGAAGGTAGACAAACCTACCAAACCTAATAAAGAAGCTTTCAACGGAAAGGTTTTTGTACTGATCAACGGAGGAAGTTTTTCGGCCTCCTCTATCATTACAGCAAAACTTAAAAGTGATAAGAGGGCAACCCTGATTGGGGAAGAAACAGGAGGTGCCAACGATGGAACGGTGGCAGGATTTTATTCTTACCAGCAACTTCCCAATAGCCAAATAAAGTTTCCTATAGGATTACTTCTTGTACAGCCGAATATCGACTTCCAGGACAGTAAGAAAGGAGTAACCCCCGATATCGTCATTAAAGAAAGCATGCAGGATATTATTGATAAAAAAGATCCGCAGCTAGACTGGATAAAGAATGAAATAAATCTGGAAAAAGAAAAATCTTCCCAGTAAAAATGACTTCGGCGGGCTTTCAGCCCGCCGAAGTCATTTTATTTCTTTAATTCATTTAAAAGACCTTCAATACGTTGGATATGCCTTCCATAATAACGGTGAAACCACAGTCTTCCGGATAAAAACAATACAAATAACCCTATAATGACCGAGCCTATCAATATAACGGCAATTTTTGTCTCGCTTAAAGGTTTAGGCCAGGGGATAAACTCCAGGACGATAAGTATTTCGCACACCAGAAAAGGAGCAAAACTGATATAATAAGAAAGGTAATACTGTTTATTTAAATTAAACTGGGTAACCAGATCTTTCAGGGCATCATAGGTCTTCAGTTCCGTATTGCTTATCTCATTGTAAAGTTTAAAAAATTTACTAAAAAAGAAAACCGTGACAATAAGCATAGAAGCAATTAATACGGTAATATACAACTGAAGCTTAAAAGGTCGGCATACCGAGCAAACCATAAAGGCAAAAATAAAAATCCCTATTATCCACCAAAACTCCTGACGCATATTTTTACGCATTTTTTCAAGTGGAAGATTAATTTTATTTCTTTGCTCAATGCTTATCTCCGGGGTCTCCTCTGTAATATCATCATTCCAGGTATTTTTCAATTCGTCTATATTCATTGGTTTGTTGATTTAATGATTATTTAAATTTAATTTGAGCCTAAAATATCTTTAAGTTTATTTTTTGCTCTGTTCATTTTCACCCTTACGTTTCCTTCAGAAATACCCATCTGTTCAGCGATTTCTTTTCCTGAAAAATCTTCCAGATAATAAAAAATAAAAGCTTTATCAATAGGATTCAGCTGATGAATGGCTTTATACATTTTAGCTAATCTTTCCTCTTTATGATAGTCATACTCCTCCTGGGCTATGATATAATTGGAAAAGTCATTATTAGTAATAAAACTTCTTCTTTTCTCAGATTTAAGGAAAATAATAGCGGTGTTTAAAGCAATCCTGTAGAGCCAGGTTGAAAATTCACTATGCCCGCGAAAGCTGGGATATGCTTTCCAGAGCTGGTATGTAATTTCCTGAAAAAGATCATCCCGGTCTTCTTTTTCAGACATATACATCTTAGAAATCTTAAAAATGATTCCTTTATGTTTTGTTATCTTATTCAAAAACTCTTGCTCTAGTGGGGCCATAGCTTGTTAGTCTACAGAGTTAGTTTCGGTTTAAAAAAAATGTTACAGAAATTTAGAAAAAAATAAAAAAACCTGACAGAAATTCTGTCAGGTGCCTCATTGTGTGTGTTTTTTAATCTTACTCAATAGCTATTTGTTCCAATAGTATCTTGTCCGAAATAATAATTTTCACAGTTAGTAGAAAAAAAACGAAAATGTTACATTTTTTTTCTAAAAATCTACCATAAAAACCTTAATACATTGATTTATAACACTTACCATTTATTGATTTCAGAGAGAAAAAACGTTAATTCAGCCGGTCTAAAGCTTTTTGCAGGGTATTCACATTAATAAAATCAAGTTTTGCACCTATAATGATAAAGACAAAAAGAACAAGCGTCAAAAACAAAATAATGAATATATAGACTGATACAAACCAAATTACTGTATTCAGAATGTTCCCTTTAATTCCAAACTTGTTCATAAAAAATCTCTGAGAACGTTCAAACCACGATTTTTTCTTCTTTACCGCTATGGGAACGCCATCTATTCCGTTAAGCTCATCGATCAGCTGTATAACATCTTCTATATATCTTCCATACATATAATAGATCCAGTATTTGATAATAAAAAAGACCAGTAAAAGGGTAATGAGAAAACTGATCCCGAAAATAGCCAGGTTATACTCCATATCGAAATGGAAATTAACTTTAATCAGAGATAAAAGGAAGGCCAGCGGGATATAGGAGATATAGTATGAAATATAAATTTCCTTTGATATTAAAAGCTGAGCTTTTAAATTAAAAAGATCATAATTGGTATTGATACTGTTTTTTTGTAATAATTTGTAAAGTATAAGAAAACGGGAGTAAAAATAAACAATAAAAGCAACCGTCAAAACAGTGACGAAAGTGGATATCGTTTTAATATTAGAATCAGGAGAAGCAAAAGGAAAACTGGTCAATAGCATAGGCAATGTAATAACCATCAGCCAAAATTCAGTTTTCATATTGATTTTCAACATTTGCAGCGGAGAATGGATCTCCCGCTGTTTTTCCAAAGAAATTTCAGGCGGTTCCTGCCTGTTATCTTTACTCCAAAGATCTTTAAAATTGTCTAGCTCCATGTTATTACGGTTTAATTTGAACCAGATTGCTGTTTACCAATAATCTCTTTTAATTTCGCTTTTGCTCTTTTAAGTTTTACTCTTGCATTCACTTCGGTAATTCCTAATTGAAGGGCTATTTCTTTTCCGGGAAAATCTTCCAAAAAGAAAAAGATCAAAGCTTTATCAATTGGACTCAGCTGATGAATCGCTTCATACATCATCTTCATATTCTGGTCATCTGTATCATTATAAGGCTCCTGCTGAGCCCCTAACCCATCCACATTTTGGTTCCTGATAAAACTACGCTTTTTTTCACTTCTCAGAAATACAATAGCCGTATTAAGCGCAGTTCTATACAACCATGTAGAGAAATCACTCCTTCTCTGGAAATCTCCATATGATTTCCACGCCTGGTAAATGATCTCCTGATAAAGATCATTCTGGTCGTCCCAGTTATCCATATACATTTTAGAGATCTTGAAAATAACACCTTTATGTTTTTCAATTTTCTCTAAAAATTCTTTTTCCAGTGAAGACATGATTTACAAACTAATCCTTAAAGTAACATTTCAACAAAAATGCAACTTTCATATAACACAAAAACTAAAATTCCAGCCTTTAAGTTAAAAAATCCTTAAAAAATAAAGAAGTTTATTAAGGATTTTTATTTTATGTTAAATCAGGATCAGAATTTCATCTAGAAAATATAATCTGTGCTTAAAAAGTTGGAATCATGATCTCTAACAATAGTATTGAGTAATTCTTTGTTGGATTCTGTAAGTTTTGCTGCTACCAGGGATCTTATAGAGAATGAGCGAAGGGCATCAAAAACAGAAAGTGTACCTTCGGCACTGTCTTTTCTTCCGGTAAAAGGAAAAACATCGGGTCCACGCTGTGCCTGACAATTGATGTTAACACGGCTTACAAGATTCACAAATGGATCAATCAGTCTGGAAACTTCCTGTGGATCTTCACTGAAAATGCTCACCTGCATCCCATGAGAAGCATTCACCTGATATTCTATAGGTTCTTCAATCTCTTCAAACGGTACTACAGGAATTATAGGTCCAAATTGTTCTTCATGATACAGTTTCATCTCACTGTTCACAGGATAAACCACCGCCGGGAATACAAAAGATTCTTCGGTATAGCCTCCCTGTATATTTAAAACTGATGCTCCTTTTGCCAATGCATCATCAATACATTCTTTTAAATAAGGAGGTTTATTCACTTCAGGAAGTGGAGTTACCTTTACATCTTTTTCCCAGGGAAGTCCCGGCTTTAGAGCAGAAACAGCCTCACTTAGTTTGGCCGTAAACTCTGCTGCAATTTCTTTCTGAACAAATATCAGTTTTAATGCAGTACAACGTTGTCCGTTAAAGGAAAGTGCCCCCAGAATACATTCACTCACGGCCACGTCAAGGTTAGCATGTTTAGTAACAATAGCGGCATTTTTAGCATCCAGGCTTAGAATAGCCCGTAAACGGTTAACTTTCGGATGTAATTTCTTCAATCCATTCGCTACTTTACTGGAACCAATGAAAGCCAGTACATTCACCTTTCCGCTTTCCATAATCGGAGTGATGATTTCCGAACCCTTTCCATACAGCGTGTTCACGGTTCCTTTTGGGAAAGCTTCTTTAAATGCTTTCAACAGAGGATAATGAGCCAGTACTCCATGTTTCGGTAACTTAAATAAGATTGTATTTCCCATGATCAGGGCAGGAATCAGTGTAGTAAAAATCTCATTCAAAGGATAATTGAACGGCCCCATACTCAAAACAACACCCAATGGTGCTCTTCTGATCTGCGCGATCGTTCCTTCAGCCTGCTGAAAACGGGAAGACTCCCTGTCAAGATCTTTTAATGCATCAATCGTCTGGTTGATATAATCTACGGTACGGTCAAATTCTTTGGTAGAATCAGCCAAGGTTTTCCCAATCTCCCACATGAGTAATTTAATGACCAGATCACGCTGCTGAATCATCAGGTATACGAATTTCTGCATACATTTTATTCTTCCTTCCACAGACATGGTAGGCCACTCTCCTAATCCGTTATTATATGCTTTTACACAGGCATCAAGAACTTCCATTGCTTCTGCCGGTCCTATATTCGGAATACTTCCCAGCAGCTTCCTTTCCAATCCGTTTTCTGTAGGAATACAAACCGGTGAATAAATATTCTGCATTTCTCCTTTCCATTCTACCAGTTCTCCATTAAGCAGATATTCCTTCTGATAGATCTCGGGAACTTTATATTCTTCGGGAATTTCATTTTCACTTTTAAAAATATCCTGAAATGACGATGTGCTGTTCGAGTTCATATTTTCTAAAATTTTAATAATTTGAATGTAATTTTTGAAGAATAAAGGTAGATGTAAAAAACGATTTTAGAATCTATGGTTTAATAGATTTGTTCTATTTGCAAGCTGTTTGAATGAAAATTAACCCAGCTAACTGAAAAAAACAATATTTTTGTTAAAAATAAATTTTCAATGTTTTCAAAAATAGTTTTCAGTACGTTGTTCTTTTTCTCAGCAATTGGTTTTGCTCAAAAATCTAAAGCCATCAATACTGTTTTGTTAAAAGGAACGCCAGTTCGTACTTATTCCAAGTTACCGGATGTACACAAACCGGCACCCAAATTCACCCTTACGGATGTTAATATGAATGACCAGAGCTTGGATGCTTATAAAGGAAGGTATGTGATCCTGAATATTTTTCCAAGTGTGGACACGGGAGTTTGCTCAGCATCTGTTCATCATTTCAATGAGGAGGCAGGAAATCTTCCCAATACGGTAGTTCTTTGTATTTCCAAAGACTTACCTTTTGCTCAAAAAAGATTCTGTGGAGCTGAAGGGATCAACAATGTGGTGATGCTTTCGGATTTCCGTTCAGATTTTGGATGGAATTATGGGGTAGAAATGATAGAATCTTCTATGAAAGGACTTCTCAGCAGGGCTGTTGTAGTGATTGATCCTTCAGGAAATATTATTTATGAAGAGCAGGTACCGGATATTTCTCAGGAACCTAATTATGAAGCAGCTATTGCAGCTGTAAAAAATTAATTTTTACTTTAAAATATTAAAAAATCTCCGGCGATCTTCGATCGCCGGAGATTTTAATTATATCAGTTATCACAACGATAAAACGGCAGCTATTATAATTATTGGAGCTCTCATTATTCTTCATTATGTAAGGAGACGAAGTACCGATCTTCTGCACTATGACTTTTGGGTGCAATAGCTAAAATCTGAAGTACTTCTGTTCCTGTGTTTGTAATTTGATGTACCTTATAAGGTGTTATAGAAAAAGTATCTCCTTTTTTAACACTTTGGACGAATCGATCCATCATTTTCCCATCCTCAAATTGAGCCGTTATAATTTCAGCTTCACCTTCCAGAATATAATATATCTCGATTTTTTCTTTATGATAGTGCCCCGGTAGTGTTTGATCTTTATGTAATTCTATAATAAAAAAAGAATTATCATCGTCACCTGTAAGGAAAACTACTTTTTGATTCATCATTTGGTCTTCAAGACTGTTTTCCAACAATTGCTTAGCATTTACAATCTCCAGCATCTTATATATGACTAAAGTTTTGCATTTCACCATTGCCGAATGACCAGTTTTCTTTTGAATTTTCCAGCAAAGTAATGATTATATTTTGTGGATTTATCTTGGTAGATTCCGAAATTTTTAAAACTATATTTTTATACAGTTTTTCTTTTTGCTCCTTGCTTCTACCAATAGCTGCAATAATTTTAAGAAACAGAATTCCCTGGTCGTGTTTCACTCCCAAATATTGGGTTGGAAAAAACAGCTGAGGAGGCTTCACTCTCTCAACGATGTGAAAATAATCATCAGTTGGAATATTAAAATCTTCGATTAATGCTAAATGAATGGCCTGAGAAATTTGGTTACATTCTTCCTCAGTATAGTTTTCGGATAAAGTAATTCTTACTAAAGGCATTGTATTTATTATTTTGTTACAATACAAAAATCAGAAAGAATAATTACTTATTATCTTGATGTATGTCAAGACTTTTAATTCTCGATAAAGTTTCGGGACGAATTTTAAGATAAGAAGCTATAAGATGTTGAGGAAAATACTGTTCCAGACGAGTTCTTTCATGTATTAATGCTAAATAACGTTCTCTGGCTTTTAATTTAATTAATGAAGTTTCTTTAAAACATTTATTAATAAATAATTCGTCTGCAATTTCTTTAAATATCAAACTCCATTCCTGATGTTGTATCAATTCATTGTATGTTTTTTTTTCAATTACATAAATTTCTGTATCCGAATAGGCTTTTATAAAAGCAGGTGATGGAATCCCAGTTAAAAAACTTCTGTATGATGTTATAATAGATTGCTCATTATATAATTCATTGACAAGCATATTGGCTTCCGAATCTTCAAAATAAGAATATAGAGTACCCTTTTTCACAATGCCTACATAATTACAAATCTCATTTTCTTTTACAAAATAATCATTGCGTTTTAAAGCAATTGTATGGCTAATGTTTATTATTTTTTCTAAAGTTTCAGCTGAAAGCATAGTATTATAAATCTAGGATACAATTTATTTAAAAATTTATTTGTTTCATAGTAAAATCAAAAGTTTAAATATTATTTCAAAGTTTACTGTTATTTCTTTATTTTCTTTTTAGTGCTAATCACAATTACTCCATTTTTAGCTTTCTCACCATATAAAGCAGTTGCTTCATCGCCTTTTACAATTTTCATGTCTTTAATTGAGTTTTGATCAAGGGATGAAAATGATTTATAATCAATTATTTTTCCATCTACAATATATACCGGTTCAATATCTTTCCGATTAATTACTTTCCCTCCTCCAAGTCTCATCCGTCCACGGGCTATACTGTCTTTTCGCACTTCAGGCATTACCACATCTTTTAATTCTGCTATTTCTACAGTATCATTCTTTATATGTTGCTGTGCACTGACGGAAACAAATCCTCCTGTTGTCAAAATAAAACCAACCGCAAATTTTGCAAAAAGTGAATTGACAAAAGAATATTGTAATTCCCTGTTAAGCTGTGATTCATTAAAATTTCCACAAATATTTTCGGAAGGACCGGAAAAAGCATTCATAATTTCTTCATCAGAAGAACTTCTAAAATCTCTGACTGTTTTAGAACAAACGGAACAAAATCTTCCTTTCTCCTCAGGGGGCATATTTCCCCAGTTTTCATGACAGGGTTTTGGTATGGTAATTTTCATAGGATCTTTTCTTATACAGATGCTCTGAGGATAGAAAAGGTTGGAAAAGAATAGTAACTATATCTTTCACGCTCAAATGCAGTACATTTTTTATACCCCAAAACCTCGTTTTCTAAGAAAGAAATGCTCCTCTTCCGGAGAGGTAGATTCGAATGAAAGGAGAAGAAGGGGTAAAACAACCAGCAAAGATCAAAGAAGTTACTATTCTTCATTGGGAAATGCGTTCTTCCAACAAAAAAGGGTAAACATTCATTTTTATTATTGGTAAATTGCGAATACAGAAGTGATTAAAATGGGATTTGAATATAAATTAAAAGCAAAGCTTACAGAGAAACAGACTGCAGAAATTCAGGATTTGCTGGAAAGCTCTGATCTTTTTGAGAAAAAATATGAATATGCCAATCAGCTGTTCCGGGATTTCAGACATGCAGAAAACACTGGTCAACTACCAAATATCAGTATTATTTTTGAAAATGACGGCATTTATATCTGCCAGTATAGTTCTTCTTATGTGTGGACAGATCTTGATGCGTTGAAAATCTACCTAGAGAAAGAACAAATTGCATATGAAATCATAGACTATCAGGATTAAAAATACAGCGACATATACATGAAAATTGAATAAAAAAACCTGCCTCACGGCAGGTTTCTGTTTTTTTAAAACATCATCATTAGGAACCAGTCGTAAGATGAAAATATCGTGGATCCGGATATTGAAATTCAAAATCCAGTTCTGAAATTAATTTTGAGGGAGATATTGTTCTACCCTGGGTAGTACGGTCACCTGAATACGGCAGATCTTTCTGTGCATTGATAATCTCTTCTTTGTTAGGATGCACAGGTGCCACCACATTATAAACTTTGGATTGGGATTGATTCTTCAGCATTTTTTCAACCACTGAACAAATATCTGCATAATGAATATGGTTGACCAACAGATCCAGATTGGATATATTATAATTCTTAAGCAATCTCTGGTCTCCCATTAATCCCGCCAGTCTCAAAATATTAACCTCTGGAAATCTAATTTTTATAATGCTCTCGCTTGGAACCTCATCTGCTGGACGGTCTTCTTCTGTAAATTCTTTTTCAGCATTCGGATAAACTCCCGTAGAGCTCATCAGGTAGACCTGGCCTTTATAATCCCCAAGAAATGCCAGTAAATTCTGAGCTCTCTCATGCAACGGAATTTCAGCACCCCTTATCCCCGAAAACGGAACCGTGATGATTACCGCATCCAGCTCTGGTGCCATAGCCCATTCCTGCATTGTTTCGGATATATCATCGTCCGGAAAGCTGACCTGTGTCACATGGTATCCTTTAGCAGATAAATCTTCTATTTTAGACTCTGATGTGGTCGTTGCAAAAATCTCATATTGCCCGGATAATTTCTCTGCAATATGACTGCCTAGCCAACCACAACCTATAATTCCTATTTTTTTCATTTTTTAATGTATTAGTCTGTTTGTTAAAAACAAATGACAGTCTATGAATCCATCAATACCTCTCCATCTTTCAGAACAAGATATTTCTGCCCTACGTCCTTGGAAGTTTTTTGTAAATCCTCCTGGTCAAATAGCTCAGGAATATAAAATTTCTCATGGGCAAATAATCCGTAATGTATAGGAACCAGCTTTCGGGCATGTAACAGATGTGCCGCGGCAAAAGCTTCTTTCAGATTGAGTGAAGCAGGTACCGGGCTGTATTCCAATCCTATCATTTCAAAATTCACCACAACCCCATTGGCCGGCAAAAATGCATAGTCTATATTCTTATTTTCCTGTCCCAATTTCCAGAACTGATTATGCCAGATCGTATCTCCACCATGAAGAATCTTCGTGTGCAGATCTTCTACAATCCATGAGCTCTGGATCTCTCCCACTCCATCCATTGCAAATACGGGCTTAAAGGTAATATTGTTTTCTGTGAAGGTTTCATTCAGATCCAGAACGACCATCTCAATATCATCCATCACCTTTCTGACAACAGGCTCTAATCCTGAATATACAATCAGTTTTCCCTCCTTTTTCAGACATTTTTTCAAAACACTTTTATCAAAATGATCCAGATGCATATGGGTAAATAGGATATAATCCGCCTCTACCTCATCTGTAAACCTGATCACTTCGTCTACAGCCTCCCCTAACACAGGTTTGTAATAAGAAAAGTCTTCCACTGCATCAATTAAAATTGTTTTATCTTCAGATATCAGTTTTATTCCTGCCCAGTTTAATTTTTGTATTTCCATATTCTTTTTTCAACAAAGGAAAAGACTTATGGAAGGTCAAACAATAAACAAAAGTTAATTAATTCTCTTCCTGATCCGGCTCAGAGAAATCGGAGTAATCCCGATATAAGACGCCAGATATTTCAGGGGAATATGCTGAATGTAATGAGGTTTACTTTTTAATAAGTATTCGTAGAGATCCTGTGGAGTATTTTTCAGCAAAAGCATTTCCCTTTTCATGGCTGCATTCAGCTTCCTGCTCAGGTAGTAATTCTGAACAAAACGACACTCAGGGTTAACGGCAAACATTTCTTTCACCTCTTCCAAAGTGATTTCCCAGGCAAGCCCTCTATCTAAAGATTCATAGACAACACCAGATCCTTTTTCTTCCACAGTGAAAATATCACCGGCAAAAAAGAATTCTGCGGATATTTCAGTATCGATATCCGATGTTGTATTGATATAAAATTTCCGGACCAGCCCCTCTTCTACAAGAAAGGCTTTATTGTCCGGAAATCTGTTTTTTTTTGAAAATTCAACCCTGGCAAATTTTTCCCAAACAGGATCATCATCCTCTACATTAAGGTGTGAAAACAGTTTTTTATTAATAGTTGCCAATGGTATGTATATTATTTATAATAAGTTTTCATCTACAAGATTAGGAAGCGTCACTTTCAGGTTCGGCTCTATTTCCATTGCTCTTTTAATGGCAAACATAGCGCCTTCATTTCTTGCCCAGCTTCTTCTTGAGATTCCGTTGTTAACGTCCCAAAACAGCATAGATTTCAATCTTCTGTCTGCATCGTCACTTCCATCCAACAACATTCCGAAACCTCCGTTGATTACTTCTCCCCAGCCTACACCACCTCCATTGTGAATAGAAACCCAGGTAGCACCACGGAAACTGTCACCAATAACATTATGAATCGCCATATCCGCTGTAAATCTGGAACCATCATAAATATTGGAGGTTTCTCTGTAAGGAGAATCTGTTCCTGATACATCATGATGATCTCTTCCCAATACTACGGGTCCGATCTCTCCATTTTTAATCGCTTTATTGAAAGCCTCAGCAATTTTCATTCTTCCTTCTGCATCTGCGTACAGGATTCTTGCCTGGGAACCTACTACTAATCTGTTTTCCTGAGCTCCCTTGATCCACTGGATATTATCTTTCATCTGCTGCTGAATTTCTTCAGGAGAGTTTTTGATCATTTCTTCCAATACTGTACAGGCAATAGTATCTGTTTTCTGCAGATCTTCCGGTTTTCCGCTGGTACATACCCAACGGAACGGTCCAAAACCATAGTCAAAACACATAGGCCCCATAATATCCTGGACATAACTAGGATATTTAAACTCTCTTCCCAATGTTGGATTTTCAGCCATTACATCTGCTCCTGCTCTGGAGGCTTCCAGTAAGAAGGCATTTCCGTAATCAAAGAAATAAGTACCTTTCTTTGTATGCTTATTGATGGCTGCAGCATGTCTCTTTAAAGTTTCCTGTACTTTCTCTTTGAATAACTCAGGATCTTCAGCCATCATTCTGTTCGATTCCTCAAAACTTTGTCCTACCGGATAATATCCTCCAGCCCATGGATTGTGAAGTGAAGTCTGGTCTGAACCGATATCAATTCTTAAATCTGCTTCATCAAATTTCTCCCAGACATCAACGATATTTCCAAGATAGGCCAAAGAAACAGCTTCTTTATTCTGCTGAGCTTCTCTTACTCTTTGTACCAGTTCATCCAGATTTTCATGAATTTCATTCACCCATTTCTGGTCGTGGCGTATTTTTGTAATCTTTGGATTCACTTCCGCACATACGGTAACGCATCCTGCAATATTTCCAGCCTTTGGCTGAGCACCGCTCATACCTCCTAAACCTGAAGTTACAAAAAGTCCTCCCTGAGGTTCTTTATTTATTTTTCTGAAAGCATTTAAAGCAGTAATTGTTGTCCCATGAACAATTCCCTGTGGACCAATATACATATAGCTTCCTGCTGTCATCTGGCCGTACTGAGTTACCCCCAGTGCATTGAATTTCTCCCAGTCATCCGGTTTTGAGTAGTTCGGAATCATCATTCCGTTGGTCACGACCACTCTTGGAGCATCTTTATGGGATGGGAACAATCCCATCGGGTGTCCTGAATACATCACTAAGGTCTGCTCATCCGTCATTTCAGACAAATATTTTATTGTCAGAAGATATTGTGCCCAGTTTGAAAACACAGCACCATTTCCACCGTAAGTGATCAGTTCATGTGGATGCTGAGCTACCGCATAATCCAGGTTATTCTGAATCATCAGCATGATTGCTTTTGCCTGCTCAGATTTTCCAGGATAATCACTAATCGGCCTCGCCTTCATTTCATAATCCGGACGGAAACGATACATATAGATTCTTCCGTAGTCTTCCAGCTCCTGCTTAAACTCAGGAATTAATGCTGCATGAAACTTGGGATCGAAATAACGTAAGGCATTCTTCAATGCCAGTTTTTTTTCTTCTTCCCCTAGAATTTCTTTACGCTTCGGAGCATGGTTAATATTTGTTTCGTATGGTTTTGGCTGTGGCAGCTGATTAGGTATACCTTGTTGTATTTGTTCTTGAAATGTCATATTGCTATTTAAAGTTCTATGTTTAAACAATGTTTGAAGTTTTAAAGATATTCAAATTATAAAATATCTGCAACAAAACAGGGGAAAAGCTGAATAAGGGTAAAGTAAAAGCGTGAAAGACTAGATTTGCTACATCTATTATCTCTTGTATACTTTTGACCACCCCGTCTTCTCCTTTCAGTCGAAGCCACCCCTCCAAGGGAGGGGAATTTCTTTCCTGGAAAACGAAGTGTTGAGTATAAAAATAAAAAATCTTACCGGAATTAAGACGACAAGCTATATCTGCTACACATATTGAAATAAACACTCCGATTCCCTTCCTCTGGAGGGGTGGATTTCAAAATTCACAGAATTTTGGAAGACGGGGTGGTTCCATAATTCAGAATAATAAATTCTTCGAGCTCTCTCATCACTACACTAAGGTTATTTCTGATATCAAAATCATCTACCCTGAAAACCAACAGTCCTAAAGACTCTAAATATTCCTGTCTGATTCCGTCATAAACTTCTTTCTCATCATGACTTGAACCATCAATTTCAATGACCAATCCTAATGCTTTCACATAGAAATCAACAATATAGTTCCCAATAATTCTTTGTCTGTCAAAATCAATATTGTGAAATACTCTCGCATGAACTTTTTTCCAAAAAAGTACTTCTCCAAGAATGCCTGCTTTCCGTTTTTCTTTCAGTAAGATTATTAAATGAGGATTAAAGGGTAAATTTTCCACGAAATTCCTCTGAATCGGAATGTTCCGTATGTGTGTTAGAATTTGTTCCATTAATGTGTTTTTTTGTTTGACCACCCCGTCTTCTCCTTTCAGTCGAAGCCACCCCTCCAAGGGAGGGGAATATCTTTCTTGGAAAACAAAGTATTGAGTATAAAAATAAAAAATCTTACCGGAATTAAGACGACAAGATATATCTGCTACACATATTGAAATAAAACACTCAGATTCCCCTCCTCTGGAGGGGTGGATTTCAAAATTCACAGAATTTTGGAAGACGGGGTGGTTCCATAATTCAGAATAATAAACTATGGTAATCTTTCTTACCACCCCGTCTTCTCCTTTCAGTCGAAGCCACCCCTCCGGAGGAGGGGAATTTCTTTCCTGGAAAATGAAGTGTTGAGTATAAAAATAAAAAACCTCACTGAAAATCAGTAAGGTTAGTATTTTGGGTTTCAAAACTTAAGTTAAGACATCATCGTTTTCTTCTTCATGATCGTCCTGATTGTCACTGAGACTCCAATAGTTATTTTCTTCATCTTCCGCTCCTATTTCTTCCATATCGTCATCATCTTCAACTCCGGGGATATCCAGTCCTTTATCAATTTTATCATCATCCTCTTCATTTAATATAGGATTTCCGTCTCCATCGAGCGAAATATGTTTTTCCTTGTTAAATATATCTTCGTTGGGATCATAGTCCATGCTTTCCAGCCTTTTATTCTGTTCATTAATATTGTTTTCAGGTGCCATAATGTTTAGGTTTTATTGTTTATATCATAAGAACAAAAATAATTCCAAGTTGCTATATAGTATCAGAATAAACTTCAGGATTGGCACAATGTGGCATTTTTTCTCCTCTTGAAAAGGCAATAATATTTTCGGCAGCCAGCCTTGCCATTCCGTTTCGGGCTTCTATAGTGGCAGAACCGATATGTGGCAGTACGCAGACACTTGAAAGTTCCAAAAGGGGATTCTTTTCAGACATAGGTTCCGGATTGGTAACATCTAAGCCGGCTCCCCAGATCTGTTTTGAGGCCAGTGCTTCGTACAGGTCTTTTTCATTTTGGAAACCTCCCCTTGCTGTATTGATAAAAATAGCATTAGACTTCATTTTCTCAAAAACAGAACTGTTAAAGAGATCTTTCTGTTCGGGAGTAAAATTAGCATGAATACTCAATACATCAGATCTTTTAATGAGTTCTTCAAAAGAAACATACGCTGCTCCCAACTCTTTTTCCGCTTCTTCATTTCGGTGGCGGTTATGATAGATGATTTCCATATCAAAGGCTTTTTGAGATTTCTTAGCCATTTCAAAACCTATCCTCCCTAATCCTAAGATTCCCAAAGTTTTTCCATACAGCTCCTGTCCTAAAGCATGTAAGGGATCAAAGCCTTCCCATTTTCCTTCTTTTACTTTCTGAAAATTGTAACTTGCCCTTCTTGCTACCGACTGCATCAGTAAAAAAGCCACATCGGAAGTAGCTCTGCTCAACACATCAGGTGTATTGCCTATAGGAACATGCCTGTGAGTCGCCTCTTTGATATCCACATGATCGAACCCTACCGAATATAGAGCTATTGCTTTAACATTGGAACATGCTTCAAAAAATTCCCTATTATATTTAAAATCATTTCCTATGCTTAAGAGTGCATCTGCATTCCGGCAGTAGCTTAGCCATTCTTCATGAGAAAGGACTTCATTCTTTGGAAATACTACCTCCAATCCTTCCTGTTCCAGTAGTTTGATCCCTATTTCAGGAATTCTTTTATTTACAAAAACTTTCATTATATCGTTTATTAGTTTACATAAAAAACCTCACTCTGCTACAAGTAAGGTCAAACTTTAATATTAAAAATTATTTCTTTTCATCCGTATGGTTTTTATTTTTCTCCCCGGCTTCTGAAGCCATTTCCTGAATCTCCTCCCAAACTTCTTTTGCTGATTTCTGCGCGTGAGACATAAAACCTTGTTGGGTTGCTTCCTGATTCTTACCTTTCATCTCGTTGAGGTAATCTTTTACTTGCTGAGAATAGCTTTCTACACTATATCCCGGGTTATTATGCAAATTTTTCTGAAGATTACTGAAATCGTGTGATGCCTTGAATCTATTCGTGTCCATAATAATAAGATTTAAGTGATTAGGTTCTAAAGAAGTCCAATTTTCATTCCGAAATGCGTTAAAATATTTTAAATTTTCATGCATTGTATTGCATAAAAAAACGGACTAAGGTCCGTTTCTATTTGATTAAATGGTATAAAATTGAGAGGTAAGACATCTCCTCTTACTTCCATTTCTCTTATTGATTGGTGCTTCCCAGCATAGGAACAAATTTATAAGCTCCAAATTCTTCTTTTTCAAACTCAGTAGGTCCTATTTTTGTAAATCTATACAATACCTGTTCGTCTGTTGGTCCCAGAGGAATAACCATTTTACCGCCTACATTCAATTGTTTCAACAATTCTGTAGGTAAGGTTGATGCCCCACAGGTCACAATGATTTTATCAAAAGGAGCAAACGTTGGAAGTCCTGCAAAACCATCACCAAAGCTTTGAAATTTTGGAAACAAGTGCATCTCCCTAAGTTTCTTTTTAGAGAAATCAAAAAGGTCTTTTTGTCTTTCCACAGTATATACATGGGCCTTCATTGCCAGTAAGACAGCGGTCTGATATCCGCATCCCGTACCTATTTCCAGTACTTTTTCTCCTGCTTTTACCTGTAGCAATTCCGACTGTTCCGCTACCGTTGAAGGGTGCGAAATGGTCTGATGTGCCAGAATCGGGAAAGCCCGGTCTTCATAGGCAAAATCTTCAAAAATGCTTTCGATAAAAAGGTGTCTCGGAACTTCACTCATTGCCCGGAGTACATTTTCATCTGAAATTCCAATTCTCCGTTGAAGATATTCAACTAAAATCTTTCTTTTTCCTTTATGTACAAACGAATCCTGCATTTGACAAAAGTAATAAATTAGAAATTAGATTTCAGAGATTCCCACAAAGAATTATCCACAAAAAACTAATTTCTGGCTTCTACAATCTAACTTCTTTCTTATCTTTACAAAAATATATTACAACTATGTTAAAAGCAGGTTTGGTAGGTGCCGGACACTTGGGGAAAATACATTTAAGACTTCTTAATCAATCAGATAGATATGAGCTTGTAGGTTTCCACGATAAAGATGTTGAAAACGGAAAAAAAATAGAGGCCGAATTCGGATATAAATATTTTGAAAATTTTGAGGAATTACTGAGCCAGATTGATATGCTGGACATTGTTACACCAACGGTTTATCATTATGATTATGCTTTAAAAGCCATTGAAAAAAAACTGCATTTCTTCATTGAAAAACCTGTTACACAAACGCTTGAGCAGGCAGAAGAGATTTTACGATTATGTCTTGAAAACAACATTAAAGCACAGGTAGGACATGTTGAAAGATACAATCCCGCTTTTATTGCCACTAAAGAATATATCAAAAATCCAATGTTTATTGAAATCCACAGACTGGCAGAGTTTAATCCGCGAGGAACGGATGTTTCTGTGGTTTTGGACCTTATGATCCACGATTTGGATATTTTATTGAGTATGGCAAAATCCAAGGTAAAAAACATCCATGCAAGTGGTGTTTGTGTGGTGAGTAAGACTCCGGATATCGCCAATGCCAGAATAGAATTTGAAAATGGATGTGTGGCCAACCTTACCACTTCAAGAATTTCTATGAAAGCTATGAGAAAAAGCCGATTCTTCCAGAAAGATGCTTATATCTCTGTTGATTTTCTGGAGAAAAAAGCTGAAGTCATCAGAATGAAAGATGCTCCTGAAAACCCTACTCCATTTGATATGATTATTGAAAATGCAGATGGAGAAAAAAATCAGATCCTTTTTGAATATCCCAACATTGAACCCAATAATGCCATTTTGGATGAATTAAATTCTTTTGCAGATGCTATTACAGGTGATAAAAATGTGGAAGTTTCTCTTGAGGACGGAACTGAGGCATTAAAAGTCGCTTTAGAGATCGTAAGACTGATCAGTTAAAGAATGAAAATAAAATCTGCTTTGTTTACATTAGCAGCTATTACAATACTATCTTGTAATCAGAAGAAAAATGGTTACGAGATAGATTGTAATGATCAAAAAAAGCAGGCTCAGAATCAATTCAATTATCAAAATTATACATGGACTGTTTTTTCCGGACAGGGCTATGACTATCTTGGCGAGCAAGAGTTCATACAACGTCTGAATCAAAATCAGATCAAAACAAAAATACTTCATATAACCTGTATCCCAAGTCCTAACGAGAGGTATGAAAATTGTGGAGAAATTGAGATGAACAGGCTCATTGAGAAAAAGTTCGGGGAAAATTTCATCGATTCTCTACGGTATATTGCAAAGCAAGATTTTGCAAAAAATCATCCTGAAGAAATTTTTTCTTATGAACATTGTGACAAAGTATCACGTTATCCTAATTCTACAGCAGATCATCAATTTGAGAAAATTGAAACAGATTATTTTTCACGCTACCCTTCCCCTGCAAAATATATTGGTAAAAACAATGATTTTGACTCTTACACTTCCTGCTCTTTTATCATCAGTAAAAACGGAGGAATTAAAGATTTATCA
The DNA here is from genome assembly GCF_016756935.1 of Chryseobacterium sp. KMC2. Classification (NCBI taxonomy): domain Bacteria; kingdom Pseudomonadati; phylum Bacteroidota; class Flavobacteriia; order Flavobacteriales; family Weeksellaceae; genus Chryseobacterium; species Chryseobacterium sp. KMC2. The sequence goes on along the minus strand of NZ_JAESIT010000002.1, from coordinate 24,919 downwards.
GTAAAAAGTCATTTTCAAAACAAAAAAAATAATATATTTGAAAAACAATTCAACAAACAATTAAAAGATTTTGTTTTACAGACTCAATGGATTTCCGGCAAAATAAATGGACTGAATGTGGACTCTTATTTTAATGTCACCATTTATTATGATTAAATTCTAACATATTCCTTAAAATCAAAAACTACTATGAAAAAAAACATTCTATTCTCCGCCTTATTATTGTCTCAATTTGGGACATCGCAATTATTAAAAACCTCAGGGCAGAAAATCGTTAATGATAAAGGTGAAAATATTCAGCTGAGGGGGCTGGGCCCTGGTGGCTGGATGCTTCAGGAAGGTTATATGCTGAAAACAGCTGATTTTGCAGGTCCTCAATACAAAATAAAGGAAAAAATTGCCGAACTCATTGGCGAGGATGGGATGAATGAATTCTATAAAGCCTATTGGAAAAATGGAATTACTAAGCAGGATATCGATTTTTTAGCAAAGGCAGGTTTCAATTCGATACGTCTTCCGATGCACTATAATCTGTATACACTTCCTATTGAAAAAGAATCTGTAAAAGGCAAAAATACATGGCTGGAAGAGGGTTTTAAAATGACAGATGATCTTCTTCAATGGTGTGCAGCCAATAAGATATACCTGATTCTTGATCTTCATGCGGCACCTGGAGGTCAGGGGAACGATGTCAATATTTCTGATAATGATAAATCCAAACCCTCTCTTTGGGAAAATGAAGAAAACCAGAAGAAAACTATTGCTCTCTGGAAAAAACTCGCTGACCGGTATAAGGACAGTCCCTGGATTGGGGGCTACGATCTGATCAATGAGCCTAATATTAACTTTACGGGGAAAAATCCCAATGGAACAGACGAAATGTCAAACGCTCCGCTTTGGAAGCTGCAGAAAGATATCACCACTGCCATCCGGGAAGTAGATAAGAAACATATTATTTTTATTGAAGGAAATGGCTGGGGCAACAATTATAACGGATTGACACCCATCTGGGATGACAATATGGTTTTCAGCTTTCATAAGTACTGGAACTATAATGATGACCAAACGTTGAAATTTGCTTTAGATCTTAGAGAAAAATACAATATGCCGATCTGGCTTGGGGAAACCGGCGAAAATTCAAATGTCTGGTTTACAGAACTGATCCAGCTTTTGGACAAACATAATATCGGATATGCCTTCTGGCCCATGAAAAAGATAGATAATATTGCAGGAATCACCAATGTGAAAACCACTCCTGAATATGAAAAACTATTGGAGTATTGGAAAAACGGAGGTGAAAAACCTTCTAAAGACTATGCTAAAAAGGCATTAATGCAGATTGCCGAGAATTATAAGTTGAGCAATACCGAAATTAAAAATGATGTCATTGATGCCATGTTCAGACAGGTAACCGATCCATCTACAAAACCGTTTAAGAATCACCTGATTCCGGGAAGAATTTTCGCTTCAGATTATGATTTGGGAAGAATGGGAGCTGCTTATCTGGATAAGGACTTTATCAATCTCTGGGTAAGTGATCCAGCCAAAAGATCAGAATGGAATTCCGGCCAGCAGATGAGAAATGATGGTGTAGATCTCTATAAGTGTACTGATGCGATCACAAATCAGTATTATGTAGGTAAAACAGAATCCGGAGAATGGCTTCAGTATACAGTTGCATCAAAAGCTGACAAAAATTATACTTTTAGCATCCGATATGCTGCTGAGAGCAATTCCAACATAAAAATTGAAACCGCTTCAGGAAAGCTACTGGCTTCTGTGCCTTTAGATTCCAGTGGAGGAAAAGAAAACTGGAAAACAGTATCTGTAAAAAATATCCGCCTTCAGAAAGGAGAAAACAAAATCAGGATATTCTTCGAAAACGGTGGCGCCAATCTCAATTATTTTGAAATAAAATAGCAATAATTATCTTAAATTGCAGATCCCTTTTAGTTTTTTAAAAGGGATCTTTTTAATTCTATTATTATGAAAAAAATAGCATTTATTTTTCTCTTTATTTCGGCATTTATATCAGCACAAAAATCAATATTGGAACAAAAAATAAACACTGTCACCCAAGGTAAAAATGCCACGGTGGGAGTTTCTGTTCTTGATTTTGACAATAAATTCAGGTATAGTAAATATGGAGATCAAAAATTTCCGATGCAGAGTGTTTTCAAATTTCACATCGCAGCAGCTATTTTGAATTTTGTAGATCAGGGGAAGCTTTCGCTGAATCAGAAAGTTTTGCTGGATTCATCAAATTTACTGGAAGACACGTGGTCTCCACTTCGCGATAAATACCCTAATGGGAATATTGAAGTTCCTTTAAGTGAAATTCTTGAGCTTACAGTGGCCAGAAGTGATAATAATGGCTGTGATATCATGTTGAAAATTATTGGGCGGCCCCCAAACTGTTCAAAAATTCATGGATTCTAAAGGGATAAAGGGTTTCCAGATCAAGTATAACGAAGCGGAAATGCATCAGAACTGGAATGTTCAGTACGAAAATTACAGTACTCCCAATTCGGCAGTGGATGTTCTGAAAAAATTTTATGACGGAAAACTATTATCAAAAAAATCTACGGATTATCTGATGAAGGTGATGCTTTCGACTTCAACCGGATTAAACAAAATGGTTGAACAGCTTCCCAAAAACACTCCTGTAGCCAGGAAAACGGGAGCTTCCGGAAAAAATAAAGACGGCTTAACCGGTGCTGAAAACGAAATTGGAATCATCACTTTGCCCAATGGAAAACATTACGCAATTGCTGTATTTGTCAGTAATTCAATGGAAACAGATGCCGTAAACTGCAAAATGATCTCGGACATTTCAAAGGAGGTTTGGGATTATTTTAATAAATAAAATTTTAAGCTTATTTTTAGAGTCAATTTAACATGAAAAAAATAATACTAACAGCAGCCCTATCTTGTTTCACATTCTTTTATTCTCAAAAGAATCAAAACTATCTGCAAATCGGCTATGCGAGTGTCTGCTGTGGCCCACCTTCCGAGAAACCTGTCATCAGCTATCTCAAAGAGTTTAAGAAAAAAAATCAGATAAAATCTCTGGAAATATTGATACAGAGTGGTATGGGAAGAGAAGGTGAATTTAATGTGTACGTAGGTACCGATTACCTTAGTGTCAACCAAAAGAGCCGTCTTATAAGAGGCCTTATGGCTACCGTTTCCAATCAAAACAACAGAAGGGAACAAAAAAGCAATGGTCTTGTAAATTTTAATTCAGAAATCACAGTAAAGCAACAAGACATCAATACTAAAAATCTAACTATCTATAAAAAATAAAGGAAAATGATCAAAAACATTGTAGTTATAGGAGCAGGAACCATGGGGAATGGTATTGCACATACTTTCGCACAAAGCGGTTTTAAAGTAAACCTGGTAGATGTATCTCAGGAAGCTTTAGACAGAGGATTAAAAACCATTACTACGAATCTTGACAGAATAATTGCAAAGGGAAACCTTACTGAGGAGCAAAAAGCGGAAACATTAGGAAACATCAGTACTTTTACAGCACTTAATGATGCGGTAGGAGCAGCTGACCTTGTGGTAGAAGCGGCTACTGAAAACCTTGATCTGAAATTAAAGATCTTTGGTCAGATGGATGAGCTGGCTCCTGCAGGCTGTATCCTGGCTACCAACACCTCTTCCATTTCCATCACTAAAATTGCAGCAGCTACCAAGAGAGCTGATAAAGTTATTGGAATGCACTTTATGAACCCGGTTCCTATTATGAAACTGGTAGAGATCATTAAAGGATATTCTACCTCTAAAGAAACCTTTGATGCGATCTATGAAATGAGTAAATCGTTAGGTAAAGTTCCTGTGGAGGTGAATGACTATCCTGGTTTTGTAGCCAACAGAATTTTGATGCCTATGATTAATGAGTCTATTGAAACTCTTTACAACGGAGTAGCCGGAGTAGAAGAAATCGATACGGTAATGAAATTAGGTATGGCACATCCTATGGGTCCACTTCAATTGGCAGACTTCATCGGGCTTGATGTATGCCTTGCGATCCTGAATGTCATGTATGATGGTTTCAAAAATCCTAAATACGCTCCAAACCCATTGCTTGTAAACATGGTAACAGCAGGGAAACTGGGCGTAAAATCAGGGGAAGGCTTCTACGATTATTCTGAAAGTAAAAAAGCCGAAAAAGTTTCAAAAATGTTTTTGAAATAATTTTAAGTCAATAATTTTATTTATCTTTGAACCAGTTAAAACATTAAAAAAATGAAATTACCAAAGTTTTTATTAGCAGATAATTCGGAATTTCCAGAAGATTTATTCGTAGTTCACACAGAATATCCAAGATTTATCTTAAACGTTGAGGAAGAAGAAGTTGAGTGGTTAGATGATCTTGAGGGTGACGATGAAGAAACTATGGCAGACGAGGCTACGAAAGTGGTAGAAGCAGCATTCAAATGGTGCGATGAAGAGTTGGCTAAGTACGACGAAGAAGAGGAAGATTAATAACAATCTAAACATAAAAAAGGAACTCAATTGAGTTCCTTTTGTTTTTTTATTCCGTTTTATTGAATTTCAATAATAAAAGATTGTCTTTATACAATTCTAAGGTATTCCCTGAAATTACATATTTGTTTGCTTTTGCCATCATATCCATAAAGTTCTGCTCCACGCTAATGTTGGCACACATCATTTTTGTAGATCCCATCTGGCCTGCAGTGAAACCTCCTGAAGACGGATCTACTGTAGCTGTTCCAAAATAGTTATTACAACCTGCATTCCCTGTGATCTTTTCTCCTTCAATATTCAGTGTTGGAATTTTACCTTTTACATTATCAGCCAATGTCCATTTTGTATTGGCAAGAGCCGGCTGGGCTTTTCCTACTTTAGAAGCGGAAGGGCTGGTCATGGTTCCACATGATGCCAATACTGCTGCTGTACATATACTTAAAAAAAGATTTTTCATTTTTTTCTTTTTGAATTAATCAAATTTACGGATTTTATATTATTTAAACGGGATATGGTTAATTTTATTATTCATTAACAGTTGATATCTGAGATATTTTCCGGGATATTGTAGCTCCAATAGTATTGGCTATTACCAAAAAATCAAAGCCATTCTTCATACCCCAATACGGTTAAGATTTCTGGAGAATGACAAGGCTCAGGGATAAAGCGGGAAGGAAATATTTATAAGTCTCCCAGAGAATCGGGTAAAACAAAAAACGGACTTTAAAAAGTCCGTTTCTGTTTTATATCAAATATCGTTTTTTGCGATTAAGATCTCAGTTCAGCATTGAATTCCTTCTGGAAAGATTTGATTAAAGAATCCATTACTTCTGCAATTTCTTTTTCTTCCAGTGTTTTTGCTTCGTTTAAAAGCTCAAAACTCATTGCATAGGATTTTTTACCTTCCGGAAGGTTTTTACCTTCATAAACATCGAATAGATTAATCCCTTTAATAAACGGAGACTTATTCTTTCTTGCTGTCTGGTATAAATCCTCATAGTTTACATGCTTGTCAATCAGTAAAGCAAGGTCTCTTCTGATCTTATTGAATTTTGGAATATCTTTGAACTTCAGCTCATTCTTGGAACGTAATTCCTGAGCCCACTCCAGTTCAATTTCAGCATAGAAACACTCCTGATCGATATCAGAATCTTTCAACAATGCAGGTGCTACTTTTCCAATTCTTACTAAAGTTTTACCATCTGCTTCATATGCTAAAGCATCAGAGAATCTTTCATCAGTTAAAGGTATTTCTTTATAGTTGACTGCAAGTCTTTCCAATAAAACTTTTACATATGCCTTAAGGTTATAGAAACTTACGGCAGATTTAGGCTGTAACCAGTTTTCTGCAACATCTCTTCCCGTTACCAGGATTGCCAATTGCTTTCTCTCTTCGTATTTATCTTTTTTATGGTAGATCTTTCCGAATTCAAAGAACTTAATATCCTGATTTTTTCTATTGATGTTGTAAACAGCATTTTCAAGAAGCCCTTCCAATAGGGACTTTCTCATGAATGCCAAATCACCGCTTAAAGGATTCAACAGCTTTACAGCATCAGTTTCATCTTTTACAGAAGTCAATGAATTGTTCATTACTTCGTTGAAACCTAGGCTCTGTAAAGTTCTTGCCCAGCTGTTTTCCAGCTCATCCTGATCGTTTGCACTTAATTTAACAGGTGTGAACGAAATTTTTTGCGGAGCATCAATTTTATTATATCCATAGATTCTTAAAATCTCTTCAATAACGTCAATCTCTCTGGTCACATCAGCTCTGTAAGCAGGTACTGAGATTTCGAAACCATTAGGAATTTCATTTAAAACCTGAATTTCCAACGCTTTTAAGATTTCTTTTACTTTCTCCCTGTGTATTTTTGTTCCTAAAATCTGTTCAATTTTAGAGAATCTCAGGATCACATAGCTGTCCTCAATTTTCTTAGGATATTCTTCCAACAAATCACCTGCTAATTTTCCTCCTGCTAATTCCTGAATTAATTTTATGGCATGAGTGATTGCTGTTCTTGTAATATTAGGGTCTACTCCTCTTTCAAATCTGAAAGAAGCATCGGTATTTAAACTGTGTAGTTTTGCACCTTTTCTTACCGCAATTGGGTTGAAATATGCACTTTCAAGGAATATGGTTTTGGTAGCATCAGATACTCCTGAAGTAGCACCACCAAAAACACCGGCAATACACATAGGGGTGTCTTTACCATCTTTGATCATGATTTCGGTACCGTTCAGGGTTCTTTCCACTCCATCTAATGTGGTGAATTTTGTTCCTTCTTTTACCACTCCTACTTTCACCTTTTTATCGGCAATTTTATCGGCATCAAATGCGTGAAGCGGCTGCCCATATCCATGAAGAATATAATTTGTAATATCTACAACATTATTGATCGGGCTTAATCCGATGGCTTTTAATCTGTCTTTTAACCAAGCCGGAGATTCTTCTACTTTTACATCTTCAATTACCGCTCCGATATATCTTGGACATAATTCTGCATCCTCAATGATCAGACTGAAATCATTTGTCCCTTCGTTATTTAAAGCTTCAGAAGCAACTTTATTAAACTGAGATTTCAACTGATTTGTAGAAAGATAAGCATGAAGATCTCTTGCCACCCCGTAGTGAGACATGGCATCCGTTCTGTTCGGTGTTAAACCGATTTCGAAAACTTCATCATTAGCAAGCTCAAAATAATCTGCAAAGTTCTTCCCTACTTCATATTTTGTTTCATCCAACACCATGATCCCTCCGTGATCTTCGCTAAGGCCAAGCTCATCTTCTGCACAGATCATCCCCTGAGAAACCTCTCCTCTGATCTTTGCTTCTTTGATTTCAAAAAAGTTTCCGGTTTTATCATAGATTTTAGTCCCTACTACAGCTACCGGCACTGTTTGTCCTGCTGCTACATTAGGAGCCCCACAAACAATGTTCAATACTTTTCCGTTTCCTACATCTACTGTAGTTTTGTTTAGTTTATCAGCATTCGGATGTTTTTCGCAGGTTAACACTTTCCCTACAACAATTCCTTCCAGACTGCCTTTTACACTTTCAAATTTATCTATCCCTTCAACTTCAAGACCTATATCTGTAAGAAACTCACCGATTCTTTCAGTTTTCAATTCCGTTTTCACAAAGTCTCTCAGCCAGTTGTTTGATATTTTCATCTGATAATTTTATTTTTTCTAAAGTCAGGTGCCCCCTTAATGGTTTCATCTGAGTATATTTTCAAAAATTTATTTGAATTTTGCACGATTATAGTCGTACAGTTTTAAGCGTACAAATGTCGTGTTTTTTTGAGAAATACAGAAATTTAGAATCAACTTTAAGATAATAAATTTTCGTTAATTCCACTTTCACAGGTTAAAGAAACGGCTCAGGCGTCAGGTCTCACTTTAGTCAAAAGATTCTCAGGCCCCTATCCCAATATTGAGTTCTTATCATCTGATGCTTTAACCACCTTTCTTAAACTGTTGGAAAACAATAGAAGTCCTGCTGCCATCATGATGATATCTTTCAGTACCAAACGGCCTGCTCCCGACAGATAAGGAAATCCGTATTGAGGGGTTGGAAAATCTCCGCCAAGATTAGGAACATAGACTTCAGGAGTAGTACTTAAAAATGAAAGAGTCACCAAAGACATCAGAAAGGTCAGTCCCCCACCCCAGGCTCCTATTGTAGGAAACCAGATTCCAAGCAGTACCAAGCTCCCAATCACTACAATCATTGTTCCCAGACCATATGAGAATATGTAAGTCCCATTTTGCGTATGCCATTCTATATTTTTCTGTACTGTTTTCCCTTCCGGATTTTTATACAAGGTATATTCTGAAACCGGTTTTTGATCTTCATTAAGGACTTTATTTCCTGCATTTTTATAGAAAAAACTCATTAAAGGGCTGTTGGCGACAAACGGAACAATACCGTCTGCCTCGTATTGGAACGCCTTAAGCCCACCAATCCAAGCCATCACGATGAATATTGAAATTCTCAAAAAATTAAAAGAATAAGCGTCCAGCTTTGATAAGTAAGCGGATAATTTGTTGTTCTGCATATGATTTACTTTTTCTTACAAAAGTATTCAGATACAAACCTCCCGGGAATAGATATTTGAGGACATTACATGGACATTTTTGCCACTATGGAGATCCCTACTTTCTCCCTGTAATTTTTGGGTGAACATCCTACCGATTTTTTGAAGTACCTGCTGAAATAAAACTCATCAGTAAATCCCAGTTCTGAAGCAATTTCCTTAACAGACCGATAGGTCAGGTGAAGAAGCTTTTTAGATTCCAGAATAATTCTTTCATTAATCAGCTGACTGGGTGTTTTAGCAAATTCCTTCTTAACAGCCTTGCTTAACGTATTGTTGGTAATATTGAGTTGATCACTGTAAAATGAAAGTTCCTTTTCATGTCTGAAATAAGATTCCAGCAGTTTCTGAAATGCTGCTGCATTTTTGTTAGGGAGCTTTTCGTTGGAAACAGGTCCGTTGCTGACTGTATTTTTCTGTTTGCTGCCGATGGCAAGAATAAGCTGTATATATGTTTTGATAATCGATTTTGAAAACTGATGATTTTCAGAATTTTCTTTTTTAATATGATTAAAAAGTTCCAGAATATACTCATAGTTCTCTTTCATCAGCTCTATCCCCGGATTCAGGTAAATATTATTGAATAGAAGCCCATTACAGGCCACTTCTTCTTTATGATATTCTATACAGTAGTAATCCCCATGAAAGAGAAGCACAGAAACCTCTTCATCGGATTCTGAAGCCATTTTCAGTTTTAGGTAGGGCGAAAGAAATAAAATAGTATAGCCTTTATAGGAGTAATTGATATCATCTACAGCATAAACACCGGCACCTTTCCATAAAACAACCGTATAATTTTCAGTGGAAAATTCTCCAGGGAAACCGGAGGTATGATATGACTGTATTTTTACTTCCATAATTAAAGGGTCAAATATCTGTTTGATCGTTGAAATAGCAGTACAAACTTCGGAAAAATAAAGTTTCTACTATAAATGATTCCCATCTTTTTCACCATGATCTGCTTTATACTTATCATTTTTGTATTTCAATCCGTGACTTTTCCCTAATTAGTATTTTCTTAAACGCAAAGATTTAATAGCCAAATGATATATTTGAAGGGGGCAAAGATGGAATCAACTTTGTTGACTCTTTTAAGCCAGTGTTCCAGTCCGGTTGCTTTACTGATAGCCTAGATCATGATCGTTCATGATCATATTCGTGATCTTTGTGTAAAGAATTTGTGTAATTAGTGTTTTATCAAACGTAAAGCTTTAATAACCCAATGGACTATTTTGAAAAAGCAAGGCTGAACATTTCCAAACCATTTTTTAGAATATTCCTTATGATAATTGTCTGTACATAAAAAACAAAAGCCGGAAAATCCCGGCTTTTATTAAAGTATTTTAATCTTTGTTTTACAATCCGATTACCGGCATTGATAACATTAAGATATTTTCGTTTTCTTCAAGACCATCAAGAGGTTCAATGATACCTGGTCTGTTTGGTTGAGACATTTTCATAGTAACATCATCAGAACCAAGAATTGTCAGCATTTCAGTTAAAAACTTAGAACTGAACCCGATATTGATATCTTCCCCGTTGTAATCACAAGGAATCTGCATATCTGCTTTGTTTGCATACTCCGTATCTTCTGCATGAAGATGAAGGATGTTTCCCGAAAGTTTAAATCTTACCTGATTGGTCGATTTATTAGACATGATAGATGCTCTTTTGATAGCTCCAAGTAAAAGGTTTCTGTTGATCGTCAGTACATTTGGATTTTCTTTTGGAATTACCGCTGTATAGTTTGGATACTTTCCGTCGATCAGTCTACAGATCCAGATATGTTTATCAAAAGTAAACTTGGCCATATTCTCATTGAAATCGATTTTAACGTCTTCATTAGAGCTTGCCAGGATATTTTTGAAAATGTTCAAAGGTTTTTTAGGCATGATGAATTCCATAGGCTCGGCATTCACCAGGTCTGTTCTTTTATACACAACCAATCTGTGAGAATCTGTAGAGACGAAATTCGTTTCATTTTCTCCAAACTGGAAAAGAACTCCCGTCATTACCGGACGAAGGGAATCATTACTTGTTGCAAAAAGTGTATTGGTAAGGGCTTCAGATAATACTCCCGCTGGCATTGTCACATTCTGAGAAGCATCAAATTCCGGCAATTCCGGATAATCATCCGCATTGTCTAACGCTACTGCAAAATTGTCTTTTTCATCTAAAATCTCAAGCTGGCTTCCGGTTCCTTCAGCATTGTCCTTTACGGCAAATGTTAAAGGCTGTTCGCCATATGTCTTGATAAAATCCTGAAAAATTTTAGCAGGAACAGCAAATTTACCTGTATCATCAGACTTCACGTCTAAAGAAGTAACAAGAGTTGTCTCGCCATCAGATGCTGTAATGGTAACATTATTTCCGTCTAGTTCAAAAAGATAATTTTCTAAAATAGGTCTCGATTGAGAGCTTGATATTACGCCACTTACAGTTTGCAAAGCCTTCTGCAGTTCACCACTTGAAATAATAAATTTCATAGATTTAAAAATAAGTTTCTACAAATATAATAAATAGATATAACAAAGAAAAAAATAATCCCTAGGAGTTTTTAACAAACATCAACATTCTGTTTTCAGAGCTTACATTATGCATGGATTTCTGCCGGCATTTATTTCCGCTTCAAAAACACAAGCTGTACCGTCCCCTACATTCTTTTAAAAACATCACTATTAACGGGGAAACCCACATTATTACGAATTGTTTTTTCACACTGCCACTATCTACTCTCAAATATAACAGATTATCCGCAACAATCAAAATACAAAACCTATCTTTGTTAAAAAAGTAACAACTCATGCAAAAGCCTCCTCTTCATAAAAGTTTTCTGAATGCTTTCCATGGAGTCTTTTTGATGATCAAAACGGAGAGAAATTTTCAGATTGAGCTGCTGGCTTTTTTTGCCAACCTATTTTTCATCTTTTATTTACACCTGTCCGCCACCGATGCGGCCATTGTTATTTTCCTTTCTTTTGCTGTTTTAAGTGCTGAAATTTTCAATACAGCCGTTGAAAGGATCTGCGATATCATCCAACCTGATTTTGATAAAAGAATTGGCTTTATTAAAGATATTGCTGCCGGTGCTGTTGTATTGCTGGCTATAGCTTCAGCCATTGTTGGGGTACTTGTGTATTGGAAATATATTTTTACTTAAGAAATATCCCGTTCTTTCATTCCAATGCTTCCTTACCTGCTTTTATTGTACAGCAATAAAAATATCCACTTCTGCATCTGATGGATTTTGTGCCTTTTCTCCATATACCTCAAAATCTGCAGTAAAAATTCTTCCCAGATCCATTTCCCAGATTTTCAACCATTGATTGATGACAAGGTTTTTTGTAAGATCTCCCCTCACTGTAAATTTCACATAATTTCCTCCGTCAAAAGAATACCCAACCATTCCCTCAGGAATATGATCCAGATTGTTCACCCTGCATCCAAGAAGTGTGGTATAAGGCTTTGTATGGTCTTTTTCGTAATCTGTATAGATTGAATAAACCGTAGTATCCATTTTGTTTGGAATAGCCTCCAGAATACCTTCATTCATAAACTTTCCCCATAATGCCCCGATATCTGTAGCAGCCTGGTTATTTTCATTGGTAGTTCTTACTGCAATACCGATAACCTGGTAAGGCTCTGTTTGTACATTGTTCATCTCTTCACTATTTTTTTATTGTCCATCAAAGATAATGTTGGATTATGACAACCGTATGTCAGCAGGGATTGGATATTTTAAGTTTTGGCTAAAGCCAATGGAGATGGGTTACTTAAAAAAACGGGCTGAAGCCCGTTTCTATTGAATAAATATCTTAATTAAATGAATAGATCATATCGGTTTTTGATAGATTATTCAAACTTATCTATGGTCTCATACTCATATATGCTCTACCTCAGATTTCAAAAATATTTGTAATCTGCAAGCTGTATTTTTTAGGTTTTGGCTAAAGTCAGATGACGATGGATTAATTTAAAAAATGGGTTGAAGCCCGTTTCTATGGATGATATTGATTTTTAAACAAAAAACGTTTCTGAAAATCAAATACTTTTCAGAAACGTTCTGTTCATTAGATTATTTTTATCTTATAAAGTACAATAGTAATCCCATGATTCACCTGTCATACAGCCATCATATTTTGAACAATAGTAGTAATATGGTGAAGTGCTGCAGTTTCCGTTTTCATCTTTTGGATAAATAATCAGAGATGGTTTTCCTCCTCCTTTTACAGTTTTTAACTCCTGTCTTTTAATTTTTTTAAAATTTTTCATAGTAATTTTTTTTGCAGCTTAAAACTACTAAAAAAATTCACTCATTATGGATAAATGTAGACCGTTTTATTTTCCTACATAAATAAATCCTTTCTTTCCTGATCTGAAAACGGTTTCTATTCTTTTATAATCATCTACTTCATATTCATCTGCCTGAAGGATTTCTTCTTCTGTAACTTCAAAAAGTATTCCTTCTACACAGTCTTCTTTATTTCCGGAAGGGGCTAAAACAGGATGAAATTGTTCTCCGCTTTTACGTACTACCTCAGGATCTGTAATTTCAATCATCCCCAGTGTATATCCGGAAAGTATATCTTTTTCTCCCTGTAAAATCCGTCCGAATGTTTCAAGCTGCACCTGCTCTTTCTGCAGGGTTCCGTAAGAAAATAAATGAGGCATTATAAGTATTTTTCAATAACTGGAATTGCAATTTCGGCCATCATTCCGTAGCCTTTTTCATTGGGATGAACTCCGTCTGCAGAAAGCAGGACTTCTTTATCATCAAACAATGCGGCATAAAAATCAATATACCCCAGGGAATATTCTGCTGCAATATCTTTCAGTATCTCATTGTATGCAACCACTTCCCTATTGGTTCTCAACTTTCCTGATCCTACGACCACTCCATCTATTTTTTGAGAAACCGGAAGAATACTTACCAGATATATATCGTTGGAAAACTGTTTCGCCTGTTGGACCGCTGCTATGATATTATTTTTGAATTTTTCAGGCTCTAGGACCTGTATTCCTTCTTTTATGGCAAGGTCATTAGCTCCGTAACTTAGGAAAACCAGATTTCCATCAGCTGAATTTCTTGCACTTAATTCTACAGGCATTCTCTTCAATAAACCTTCTGTAGTTTCGCCACCGATTCCTAAATTGAATAAAATCAGTTCATCACCGTTTCCTTCATGGAATTTTTGCAGGGCATATCTCTTTAAAATATCTACCCAGCCTCCAAAAACACCATCATATTCTCCATATGTTATACTGTCCCCAAAGAACAGTCCATACACTATTTTCTTCATTCAGTTAATTCTTTTGGTTTTGCTTCTTAGAAGCTTTTCAAATATTTTTCAAAGTAAGATAAAATCTGCCGAATCCGACAAATCTGCAGGATATTTTTTTATTACAGATTGTGTAATCTTAAGAATGTCACAGTTCTTAATGGTTTAAAAATCACGCTGTTTTTTAACGTAAAGCTTTAGTATACATTCCGTAAACTTTAAGAAACAAAGATAGAATCAACCTGCTAATTCTATTAAGCTAAAGGTAAAATTCAGACCATCAATCATTTCCCCACCCTCAACTCTCAACTCATCAATCTAACCTCAACGTAATATCCCCATGCGACTCTATAATTTCCACCAAAATTTCAAATAACGTCTGCCCACTTCCGGCGATCAAATCCTCCAGTTTCTGCTGCATCAATTCTATATTAAAAGGCTTTCCCTGTCTGATTTTATTTTCGTAAAATTCCTGAGTTGCTTTCAGGCCCAGGTCTTCTTTTGATTTTTCTGATTCTTTCCAAACGATTTCTATTTCTTCACGATATTCAAATACTCCAAAACCACCATACAGGATATCATTAAACCCATCAAGCGTTCCTACTTTCCAATCGGCACCTCTCATCAGAATACCTGAGACTTCTTCATAGAAACCTGCTAAAGACGAAAAATGACCGCCATTGATGACGATCATTTTTCTTGTATTGTTATTTGAAGTATTCAACACCGTTTTTGAATATATTGTGATAATTCGCTGTTGGTATGTTTTTCATGAGGCCATCGGTAAAACGTTCCGGGTGTCCCATTCTTCCGTAGATCTTTCCACATGGGCTGGTAACTCCTTCAATTCCGAATAATGAATTATTAGGGTTAAATGGCATACCATGGGCGATGTTTCCATCAAAATCTATGTACTGGGTTGCTACCTGTCCGTTTTCATAAAGCTTCTTGATTTCTTCTTCTGAAGCCATGAAACGACCTTCACCGTGAGAAATAGGAATAGTAAAGACCTGATCTTTCATTCCTTTTAACCATGGGCTTTCGTCATTCACCACTTTCACAGTTACCATCTGAGAAATGTGTCTTCTGATGGCATTATGAGCCAGTGTCGGAGAGTTTTCATCAAGATCTTTGATTCTTCCATATGGTAACAATCCTGATTTAACCAAAGCCTGGAATCCGTTACAGATCCCGATGATCATCCCGTCTCTGTCTAGTAATTCATGAACCGCATTTTTCATCTTCTCGTTCTTTAAAACGTTTACAATGAATTTTGCAGAACCATCAGGCTCGTCACCTGCGGAGAACCCTCCTGAGAATGCTAAAATCTGTGATGTTCTGATCTCTTCCACCCATGCATCAATACTTTCTTCCAACAATTGGTGATTGATATTGATCAGTGGTAAACTGCTCACAACAGCTCCTTCTTTCTGGAATGCATTCAACGTGTCATATTCACAGTTGGTTCCAGGGAATACCGGAGCAAACACTTTCGGCTGAGCGATTCCGTGTTTTTTAATGATAATATTTCTTGGGTTGACTGAGTTTGACTGCTCATCTATTTCAACCGTTATTTTTTCTTTTTCTACAGTCGGGAAAAGGTTTTCGAAAGTATTGGTATAAGCAGACACAAGACCCAGGATGTCAGATTCAAGATTATTAATCTTTAACGTTCCGGAATCTTTTACTTCTCCAATCAATTGAAGAGTTGCTGAGCTTAGCTCTTCTTTTGCTTCAATGATCAGGCTACCGATATTTTTTGCTAATAATGCATTTTCATCTGCATTGATTTCAGCACCCAATCTGTTTCCGAAGCTCATTTTTGCTAAAGCTACTGCGATACCTCCTTCTTTCACCGTTTTTACAGAAACAATTTTCCCGGCTTTGATATTTTCAAAAATAAATTCAAAAACTTCTTTTAAGCTGTTATAGTCCGGAAGACCGCTTTCCTGTGGAATATGGTTGAAGAAATACAGTTTATTTCCTGCATTTTTCAATTCAGGAGAGATGATATTCTGTTTTTCTCCATTAGCACAAGCAAAAGAGATCAATGTAGGCGGAACATTCAGATCCTGATAGGTTCCACTCATGGAATCTTTCCCTCCGATAGCCGCTAAACCAAGGTTGATCTGAGCGTCATAGGCTCCCAACAGGGAAGCTAAAGGTTTCCCCCACTTTTCAGGGCTTTGCCCTAATTTTTCAAAATATTCCTGGAAACTAAGTCTGATATTCTTATAATCTCCACCCATAGCCACAATCTTTGCAACACTTTCTACTACAGCATAAGATGCTCCCAATAATGAGTTTTGTTTTGAAATTTCAGCATCAAATCCCCAGCTTGCCAGAGAAACGGTTTTAATATCTTTCGCTCCTAAAACAGGCAGTGTCTGAACACTTCCTTCCATTAAAGTCTGCTGATATTTTCCTCCTAAAGGCATTGCTACTGTAGTTCCTCCCACTGAAGAGTCAAACATTTCCAGTAATCCTTTTTGAGAGGCTACGTTTTTATCTTTTAAGGTATTCAGGAAGTTCTCTTCTGTGAAAGCCTTAGTTTCTTCTTTTACTTCTTCAAGGTGATTAATTTTCACCTCCTGAGATTTTGAACATCCATTGGTATCAAGGAATTCTCTTGAAAGGTCCACAATTTTATCTCCTTTCCAGAACATCTGCATTCTTCCTGAATCGGTCACTTTTGCCACTTCTACAGCAACAATATTTTCCGCTTCACAGAATTTAATGAACTGTTCTTTATCTTTTGGATCTACTACAACAGCCATTCTTTCCTGAGATTCGGAAATGGCAAGTTCTGTCCCGTTTAATCCTTCATATTTTAAAGGTAATACATCCAGGTTCACCTCTAAAGAGTCTGCAATTTCACCGATAGCCACGGAAACTCCTCCTGCTCCAAAGTCATTTGACTTTTTGATCAGCTTTGTCACTTCCTGATTTCTGAATAATCTCTGGATTTTACGTTCTTCAACAGCATTTCCTTTCTGAACTTCAGAGCTCATCGTGTGAATAGAGGTTTCATCCTGCTCTTTTGAGCTTCCACTGGCACCACCAACACCGTCACGACCTGTTGCACCTCCTAAAATGATGATAGAATCTCCATTGGCAGGTTTTTCACGTCTTACCCAGTCTACAGGAACGGCTCCGGTAACGAAACCAACTTCCATTCTTTTTGCTTTATAGCCTTCATCATAGATTTCTGAAACCATGGTAGTTGCTAAACCAATCTGGTTCCCGTATGATGAATATCCGTTAGCAGCCTGTTTTGTAATAGTTTTTTGAGGCAATTTCCCTGGTAACGTTTTATCTACCGGTTCTAAAACATCGGCAGCTCCCGTCAGTCTCATCGCCTGGAATACAAAAGATCTTCCGGACAATGGGTCTCTGATTGCTCCTCCCAAACACGTAGAAGCTCCTCCAAAAGGCTCAATCTCTGTTGGGTGGTTATGGGTTTCATTTTTGAACAGCAAATACCATGGTTCTTTTTTACCGTCGTATTCGGCTTCAATCTGGATGGTACATGCATTAATCTCATCGGAGATCACCAGGTTATCCAGGTTACCTGTTTTATGGAAATATTTACCGCATACTGTTGCCAGATCCATTAAAGAGATTGGCTTCAGCTCACGGCCTAAGAATTTTCTTTTTTCGATATAGTCATTGAAAATAGTTTCCAATGTATGTTTGAACTGGCCTTCAAACTGAATGTCTGACAATTCTGTTTCAAACGTAGTGTGACGGCAGTGGTCACTCCAATAGGTGTCTAAAACTTTCAATTCAGTTTCTGTAGGATTTCTCTGTTCTGTCTTAAAATAATCCTGAATAAATTTCAAGTCATCTAATCCCAGTGCAAAACCATGATTGTTATAGAAACTTTCAAGCTCAGCATCATTAAAATTGATAAAATTTTCGTGGATTAAAACTTTTGACGGTATTTCATCTGCAGGGATATCCAATATAGACAGATCTTTTTCCTGAGATTCTACTTTATTGATCAAAAGGTCTTTGATCTTCACCAGATCAGCTTCAGAAACTCCTTCAAACTCGATCAGTTTACCACTTCTTACTTTTGATTTTTCATTTTCTGTCAATAATGCAATACACTGTTGGGCAGAATCTGCTCTCTGATCATACTGGCCCGGTAAAAACTCCATTCCAAAGTGAATCGATTTTGCAGGGTTTTCTGTGTGTAAAATATCAGTAACAGGGTCTACAAAAGTATTATTCACTACTTTTTCAAATTCTCCGTCATTCAAACCGAAAATATCATACACATTGTATACTTTCACGCTTTGAACCGCCGGAACAACCGCTTTTACTTCATCAAAAATTTTTGGACTTTCCACATCGAAAATTCCTCTCTTTTCTACGAAAATTCTTTTGTTATTAGACATTAGATGCCAGATTTTAATATTAGATTTATTTTTCTTTTTTACTTTTTCAGAATTTAAAGTTTTTTTCTTTAAATCCGTCTATATTGGAAAATTTTGAAAGAGATTTTTCCTTCAACCATTATTCCGTACAAATTTAAA
This sequence comes from Chryseobacterium sp. KMC2, assembly GCF_016756935.1. Classification (NCBI taxonomy): domain Bacteria; kingdom Pseudomonadati; phylum Bacteroidota; class Flavobacteriia; order Flavobacteriales; family Weeksellaceae; genus Chryseobacterium; species Chryseobacterium sp. KMC2. The sequence continues at coordinate 6,502 of NZ_JAESIT010000002.1, read as the reverse complement.
GGAATAAGGCTATCTTCTTCAAATTTGAGCCCTGGAATTTCCAATTTATTTGTTTATAAATTTATTCGGATTATCCTTATGTTCTTTCTGAAATTCTTCTGCGCTTTTTATTTCTGCTTTCAACCAGTTTTCAAAAGGAATCTTCTTTTCATTAAAATCCTCTATCCCATAAAATGTTTTTCCATCTTCTGAGACCAGAAACTTGAAACGATAAAGCATATCCAAGTCCTTCTTTCTGTGATTATAGGTATTTACCTGATAATACGGAAAGTTTTCTTTTGGTCTTTCTACAATTTCAAAAAACAGATTCTTTTCATTTTCAGACAGTTTATTGTAAAAATTCACATAATAAAGATCTGAAAGTTTTTTCTCCCGTTTTTCAAAAAACTGAAGGATACCCTTCTCTTTTTCATTGTATTGAAATGGGTTCGGATAATATTTCCCATCTATTTCAACATCCTGAGCTGTTGGGTTTGCCAATGACTGAACGGTTTGTCCTTTGATATTCATCACTCCCCATTTACCACCTACAATAGACCTGTGTTCGTCATTTGTTTTCTCCCAATCGCAGCCGTCACAAAATGCAGCATATCCGTAATTAAAAGGTGATACAAAATCATGCTCAGCTTCAATAATAATCTTACCGTTACGGTCTGCAAATCCTACTTTACCATTTTTAACCAATCTTCTTAGTCCCTCAGAGAAATAATCCGCTCCATTATCATAAAGGAAAGGTTTGTAAAGGAATGTACCATTTCTGTCATATACATTTCCCCAAGCATTTTTCTCCGGTTTTTCGCCTTCTTTATTCCCATCAAAAAAAATGGTTTCTCCTTCTACGGGATCTCCATCTTTAAGGTAGGAAAAGACTTTGAACTGTGCAGGAACTATTATTCTCCCTGCTTTATCTTTCACTCCAACCAGGGAATCTTTGGATTTAAAATACCGTAAGACTTCCTTTTCCTGAGAAAAAGTAATCATGGGTGTCAGTAAAATGGTCAGTAGTAGTTTTTTCATATAACGGGCGGGAAAAAAATATGCAGCCCGAAAGGCTGCATACTGCTTTATACTTTAAGATCAGCCTCCAATCCTATTAAGTCTTTATTTTGGTCCAGAATCGGCTGAACTTCATTTTGAATGAATTCTACCGTCTGAATCGGCGCAAAACCGACAAAGTTCTTAGGATCTAAAACTTCTTTTAATTTTGATTTATCTAATTTTAAAGAATCATCGTTTAAGATTCTTTCAATAAGGTCATTTTCTTTTCCTTCTTCTTTCACTTTCTTCGAAGCTTCCATAGAATGAACTCTGATTACCTCGTGGATCTCCTGACGGTCACCCCCAGCTTTCACTTCTTCCATGATAATATATTCTGTTGCCATGAAAGGAAGTTCCTCTTCGATATGTTTATTGATTCTGTTTGGATAGACTACGATTCCGTTCATAATATTGTTCCAGATCAGTAGAATAGCATCTACTGCTAAGAACGCCTGTGGAATGGTTAATCTCTTGTTTGCAGAATCATCCAGTGTTCTTTCAAACCATTGTGTAGAAGCTACCATGGCAGAACTTGTAGTCAAAGACATTACATACTTTGACAAAGCTCCGATTCTTTCGCTTCTCATCGGGTTACGTTTGTATGCCATGGCTGATGAACCGATCTGGTTTTTCTCAAATGGCTCTTCAATTTCCTTAAGATTCTGAAGTAAACGTAAGTCATTAGTGAATTTATGGGCAGACTGAGCGATGTTACCTAATAAAGCCACTACTTTAGCATCAATTTTTCTGTCATAGGTCTGTCCTGAAACACCAAAAACTTTCTCAAAACCGAATCTTTTTGAAAGTTCTTTATCTAAGTGTTTTACTTTGGAATAATCACCATTGAATAACTCAAGGAAACTTGCAGCAGTTCCTGTAGTTCCTTTTACCCCTCTGAAACGAAGTGTTTCAAGGAAGAAATCAAGTTCTTCAATATCAAGAACCAAACTCTGTAACCAAAGGGTTGCTCTTTTTCCAACTGTCGTTAACTGAGCCGGCTGGAAGTGTGTGAATCCTAATGTTGGAAGGTCTTTATACTGAATAGCAAAGTCTGCTAAGTTTTTCATGACGTTCACTAACTTTTTCTTTAAGATCAAAAGTCCGTCACGGATCTGAATTAAGTCTGTATTATCTCCTACAAAAGCTGAAGTAGCTCCCAAATGGATAATTCCCTTTGCTGAAGGCGCCACATCACCATAGGTGTGAACGTGAGCCATTACATCATGACGGAATTTCTTTTCGTATTCTGCTGCTTTATCATAATCGATATTTTCAGCATTCGCTTTCAACTCTGCAATCTGCTCATCTGTGATCTCAAGACCAAGGTCTTTTTCAATCTCAGCTAAAGCGATCCAAAGCTTTCTCCAGGTACGGAATTTATTGTTATGTGAGAAATTAAACAACATTTCTTCACTGGAATAGCGCTCTTCCAATGGATTTTTGTAGGAATTCATTCTTTCTTTTACTTTTAGATGTACAAAAATACGGTTTTTCAGTGAGAGATGAAAATCCTGTTTTTATGATTTTTAAACCATATTCCGAATAAGATAAAGGATTCCATTTATACTTTTGCCTTGAAGCAAAAGTATACAAAAATTCAAGACGGGAATCATCCGCTAAAAATTTGATTGTACTCCTAAAATTTCCAAACCCGCATGGATCATACGATTCTGCTTCGGTTCTATATTATAACCCATGCTCAGTGGAAATTTTTTAACGGATTACAGTCAAATTTTCTTAACGCTCCTGGTTCCTAAGTCGATTAGTGGATAGGACATAAAATAGGCTGTCCATTTCTGAGACAGCCCCGTTCTTTACCTTATTTTCATGAATCAAATTAATCAATAAGTCCACATGGTGATCCTACTGAGATACATTTTTTTACAAATGAACACCAAAAGTATCCTGGCAGACACATAGGGATTCCTCCCTGAACTGTTTTCAATTCTCTTTTTGAAAGTTTTCTTAGATTTTTCATAGTCTTAATTTTTGATTTTTCTCCTACTCTATATGCTTTTCGGATTACGCTTTAATTTGGTACTCCCAATATACATATTTTTCAAATACAAAAACATAATCCATTCATTTCACATTATTTACAAATTAAAATGCACTTGGTGACATTATTTATACTTTACCTTGAAACCGAAGCTTGAGTGATTAAACTCGTCAACCTTTTTTAGAGTTAACATAGTTTATTATTTTAAATATGTCCTTTGCATTTTCAGGTTGTTTGTTTTTTCTCACCATAAAGAATACTATTACTTTGACTTTTCTATTGATCTTAATTGTCATAAAAAATTATTCCCAAAATAATACTGTAATCTTCACTACTAAAAATAGAACAACTTTTTTTATCCCCATCAATGACTGATAATTTTACATTTTGTAAATCAGAATATTTCATTCTTTTTACCGTTTCAGCTAATCCTTCAAAATAATTACCCTGATAAATACTAAAATCCAATCGGTCATTATAAATATCATATAAATGTTCTCTGGTTTGAACAAAAGAGTCTAAAATATCTTTTTGATCTTTAATCTGGCCAATGTAGGAAACCACCTGATCTAGATAGTTCCTAATATTATATAAATTATTTATTATTAAATCATTCATTCCTTCCATATAAATGTAAAAAAGCCTATCACAAATAATTTATGTTTGCTTTCTGTATATTTTTGTTCGTTATTCATCTTTATATATTTTGACATTTCCATTTTCCATTAAAAATCTACGTCCAAATGGCAAAGCTAGATATTTCAAAATATCAGGACGTGAAAAAGCAACGTGATAAAAATGTACCATTTTTAATGACTTAATATCGTCATTATAATCATCTGTAATTAGATACCACCCACTCTCATCCTGAGGTGAATCATATCTAATTCCTTCGATATCTTTTCCTTCATAAACTCCATCTGATATAACAACTGATTGATTGAAATCTGGAAAAAGAGGAATAAGATTTTGTTGCCAACATATTTCCTCTTGTTGCCTAACAATTGAAATTGCTGTATCACAACCTTTATTAAAGCCGCTACCGTCAGAATTTGCTTCGTACAGGTCGTAATAATTTTGTTCATCTAGTCGAAATTGCAATAACCAAGAATAATATCCTATATTCTGATTTTCAGAAATAGTAGGTTTATTCTCAACAATATAATCAATAATATATTTGATAACATCTAAATAATCATTTGTCTGTTGATTCTGAATAGCTAATCTTAATTCCTTACCAATACAAAGAGATAATCCTTCAGTATAAATATTTTTTCCATTCGATTTGACTGTAATATTCTTGTATTCCAATTTCATATGCATTTCGAAGATGATCCTTAATACAGTTATTATAATTGGAGGCTACTTCAAAGATAGCCTCTAATATTTGTTATATAATATTACTCCTGATAATCTTTTGAAAATTTAACTCCTTTCTTTTCCAAAATACTTTTTATAGTTTCTGCCTTGTCCTGAGGTGATAGTAGTATCACTTCATTTTTATTATTAAAAACAATTCTCCACATATTAGGATTATAAGTATATTGATATTTGCCCAAATTAAAATCCTGCATGGGTAGCCGCTGTAAATCTTTAAAGAGAGCTTCTAAAAAAGATTTATTTAAAAATTCATCTATTATTATTTTATACCCTCTTATTAAATAAACCTTCGAATATTGAAAACCAACCATTATCTCTGGATTTATAAAATAGATATAAACCCAATATTCCTTTTCATTTTCTACTTTATGAGCTCCTACGATTAATATATTTTGTTTCGCATCTACGGTATGTTCCTTATTTTTAGCATCAATGTAAGTTTCAATAAATGGCATTATTGAAGTGTTTTTAGTGGCATTTTCCTGTGCTTTACATAAAAAAAGCGTTAGTATACATATAAAAATTAATACTAGTTTTTCTTTCATAATCTCTAAACAATAATTCTTAAATCTCTGCCTTTCCCCTATTTAAATATAAAAAAGATGTGATCTTTAATACTGACAATAGATTCATCTATTCAATTCTTACTTAATTTTTTGCACGGACACGGTGGAGGAGCACCATTAAAATTCTTACGATTAAAATGTAAATAGTACTTTTTATTATTTCTTTCAACTAAAAGTGTTAAGTTATCTTTTTCTTTAGAAACATAATCACCTAAGTGAATTCAATTTTTCCATTGATCAAGCATAGGCAATTAGTTTATTGCACCAATATTTATAACATTGTTCATACCCTCTGGATATTTAGTTTGTATAATAATATTTAATATATCCTGAGGCAAATCATCTATAGTCAAAGGATTCACCGGACTTGTTACTAAATGATAATCATAGTCAAGAAAATTATTTAAATTAGTTTTATCAAAACAATAAAATCCTTTTTTAGTCATAGAAACAAAATCTTGTAAATATCTTTCATCAGGACCTGTTCTAAATATTTCGATCAATAAATCATTTAGTTTTGCGTTCACTATTACCTCTGACATTTCTGGTAGATTTCTAAAATATGACACTAGTGTCTCATTATTTTCTGATGACCTAGCAACTGATTCAGGTAATTTTCCGGCTCCTGACGCTGTAAACCCTATATACTTACCATCTGTAAAAAACCAATCTATATCTAATGTTTGTTGTTCTATTTCTGTGTACATAAATAATAATAATATTTTTCAAGTTAAGATAATAAAAACCACTGCTATTTAGCTGCAGTGGTTTTTGGTTTATTTATAGAACACCAGCTAGAAGCTAGCGCCAGCGGGGACATGTAAAAACTTACACCGTAATTATACATTCCCGCTTCTTGCAATTCCTTTCCATTGTACTTCTAACTATAATATCCTCCAAAACTAGACTCACTAAGTCCGCCTACCCTGATATGATTTAACCCAAAAGGATAATAATTGTTGGTTATTTTCCAAATGATCCTTATACTGGTATAGTATAACTAATTGTTAATAAAAAAATGCCACACAAAGGGATTCGTTCAGCAGCGTAGGTTTATTCAGGCTCTAAAATTTAAAAATATTGCAGCATTATAAAAGTCCCCCACCACAATTGCGGTGGTTTTTTGTGTTTTTGCTCATGGATTACAAATCCGCAAAATCGGACACCGATTAGTTGGCTTTTCTTATTGCTTATCCCAACCAATATGGTTTTCTAAAACCCCAGGATTATATATTTTATTAAGTCCGTTAGGTTTATTAAACATCAAAGTTATGATAAGATCCTTTTTCAAATTATCAGGATCATTTTCTTTAACTATAATATACTGAACATATTTCATTTTAACACTTGGAATAAAAACATCTGTAGTATCTTTTATTTTAATGTTTTTTAACAAATCTTTTTTAGAGTTGATTTCATTATAATGTTTGTTCAAAAAAAACAATTCTGAAGCGGTTACTCCAGGATAATTTTCAGAATCATAAATTAGATTATTATAAGATTGTAAATCATTGTCTTT